>NZ_JBQHDD010000011.1:0-247016 GCF_052068055.1 Micromonospora sp. L32
ACCAAGGCCGCGCAGACCGTGCAGGTCTCGGCCTACCCGGACCACTACGCCCAGTGGGAGAAGCAGGCCGCCGACCTCGTCGCCAAGCACTGGAACTGAGCGCACTTCAACGACTGCTGATCGCATCTGAACGATCACGCTGGCCGGCACCCCCGAGCGGGGTGCCGGCCAGCGGCATATCCAGACCCACCCACCCGCCATCCCCGTTGACCATGAGGTTGGCTGCGGAGTTGATCTCCTCCACCACTGCCAACCTCATGATCAACTCGCTCGGCGCGGCGTGGCGCGGCGGGCGACGGCGGTCGAGGGGTGCGGGGTTCCGGGGCGGCGAGGCCCGCGCGGAGGGCGCCCACGGCGGGGGTGTGGCCCGCCGTGCCCGGCGCAGGGATCAAGCCTGACCGCCCGGAGCCGGGCACGGCGGGCCACACCCCACCCACCGACCACCGCAACCCACGCACGGAAGCAAGCAGTGGCGCGCGTCACCAGAGCGGGTGGAAGACCCGGACCGGGTAGCCTGTTGAGTCAGGTGTCGGTGTGTCCAGTGTCCCCGGGCCTCACCTAAATTGCCTTCGCGGAATACCGTTCGGCTGGAGCCGCGTCGTGCCACTCGCCGAGAGGCGACCTGCACACCGACACCCCAGCGCCGCCCCCGACCCACCAGGGCCGGGGGCGGCGCTGTCTGCACCGGCGGAAGCGATCCCTTCGCTCCGCTCGCGGGCACCGCCGCGCTGCCCTATCTTCAGAGAGTCGACGGCGTCGGGGAGGGGTGCGGGAGCATGGGACTGCGTACCTTCCTCGAGGGCTGGCCGGTCTACCGGCAGCTCACCGGCACCGACCCGCTGGGTCGGGGCGCCGCCGCGCAGTCCGGCCGCTCCGCCGAGCTGACCGCGCGCACCGAGACGGCGGACAGCATGGCCCGCTCGGTCTGCCCGTACTGCGCGGTGGGCTGCGGGCAGCGGGTGTTCGTCACCGAGGGTCGGGTCACCCAGATCGAGGGCGACCCGGACAGCCCGATCTCGCGCGGCCGGCTCTGCCCGAAGGGTTCGGCCAGCAAGAGCCTGGTGACCAGCCCGCTGCGGCAGACCAAGGTCCGCTACCGCCGGCCGTACGCCACGGAGTGGGAGGACCTGGAGCTCGACACCGCGGTCGACATGATCGCCGACCGGATCCTCGCCGCCCGCGAGGAGACCTGGGAGGACGTCGACAGCGAGGGCCGGCCGCTGAACCGGACGCTCGGCATCTCCAGCCTGGGCGGGGCGACGCTGGACAACGAGGAGAACTACCTCATCAAGAAGTTGTTCACGGCGATGGGGGCGCTCCAGATCGAGAACCAGGCGCGGATTTGACACTCCGCCACCGTCCCCGGTCTGGGGACCAGCTTCGGTCGCGGTGGCGCGACGGACTTCCAGCAGGACGTCGCCAACGCTGACGTCATCGTCATCCAGGGCTCGAACATGGCCGAGGCCCACCCGGTGGGCTTCCAGTGGGTGATGGAGGCCAAGCGACGCGGCGCCAAGGTGTTCCACGTCGATCCCCGGTTCACCCGGACCAGCGCCGTGGCCGACACGTACCTGCCGATCCGCGCGGGCACCGACATCGCGCTGCTCGGCGGGGTGGTGCGCTACATCCTGGAGAACGAGCTCGACTTCCGGGAGTACGTGCTGGCGTACACGAACGCCGCCACCATCGTCAGCGAGCGGTACGTCGACGCCGAGGACGGTGACGGCTTCTTCTCCGGGTTCGATCCGGAGACCAGCAGCTACGTGCAGGACAGCTGGCAGTACGCGGGGCACGAGCGCGACTCCGGCAGCGGGCACACCGCCAAGGAGCGGGACAGCGCGGCCGGGCTGCGGCACGAGTCGCACGGCGCGCAGGTCGCCGGTCAGGTGCCGCGGGACGAGACGTTGCAGCACCCGCGCTGCGTCTACCAGATCCTCAAGCGGCACTTCGCCCGCTACACGCCGGAGATGGTGGAGCGGGTCTGCGGCATCCCGCGGGACAAGTTCCTGGAGCTGGCCCGCGCCTGGACGGAGAACTCCGGCCGGGAGCGCACCGGGGTGCTCATCTACTCGGTGGGCTGGACCCAGCACAGCGTCGGCGTGCAGTACATCCGCACCGGCGCGATCATCCAGCTCCTGCTGGGCAACATGGGTCGGCCCGGCGGCGGGATCCTGGCGCTGCGCGGGCACGCCAGCATCCAGGGGTCCACCGACATCCCGACGCTGTTCAACCTGCTCCCCGGCTACCTGCCGATGCCCCACCACGCCGACCACCCGACCTTCGACCAGTGGGTGGACAGCATCCGGCACCCCGGCCAGAAGGGTTTCTGGGGCAACGCGCGCGCCTTCGGGGCGAGCCTGCTCAAGGCGTACTGGGGTGACGCGGCGACCCCGGAGAACGACTTCTGCTACGGGTACCTGCCCCGGATGACGGGCGACCACGGCACCTACCAGCAGGTGCTGAACATGATCGACGGCAAGGTCAAGGGCTACTTCCTGCTCGGCCAGAACCCGGCGGTCGGCTCCGCGCACGGCCGGGCCCAGCGCCTGGGCATGGCCAACCTCGACTGGCTGGTCGTCCGCGACCTGTTCATGATCGAGAGCGCGACCTTCTGGAAGAACGGCCCGGAGGTCGCCACCGGCGAGATCGTGCCGAAGGAGTGCCGCACCGAGGTGTTCTTCCTGCCCGCCGCCTCGCACGTGGAGAAGGAGGGCACCTTCACCCAGACCCAGCGACTGTTGCAGTGGCGGGAGAAGGCCCTCGACCCGCCGGCCGACGCCCGCTCCGAGCTGTGGTTCTTCTACCACCTGGGCCGCCGGCTACGGGAGAAGCTGGCCGACTCGGACCAGCCGCGGGACCGGGCACTGCTCGACCTGACCTGGGACTATCCCACGCACGGTCCGCACGCCGAGCCCAGCGCCGAGGCGGTGCTGCGCGAGATCAACGGGTACGACGTGGCGACCGGCCGCCCGCTGTCCGCGTTCGCCGAGGCCAGGGACGACGGGTCCACCGCCATCGGCTGCTGGATCTACACCGGCGTCTACGCCGACGGGGTCAACCAGGCGGCCCGGCGGAAGTCCCGGCACGAGCAGGACTGGGTGGCCGCCGAGTGGGGGTGGGCCTGGCCGGCGAACCGCCGCACCCTGTACAACCGTGCCTCGGCCGACCCGCAGGGCCGCCCGTGGAGCGAACGCAAGCGCTACGTCTGGTGGGATCCGGACGCCGGCGAGTGGACCGGCCACGACGTGCCGGACTTCGAGAAGACCAAACCGCCGACGTACCGGCCGCCGGAGGGCGCGTCCGGGCCGGCGGGGATCGCCGGCGACGACCCGTTCGTCATGCAGCCCGACGGCAAGGGCTGGCTGTACGCGCCGAGCGGGGTGCTCGACGGCCCGCTGCCGACGCACTTCGAGCCGGCCGAGTCGCCGCTGCGCAACCCGCTCTACGGTCAGCAGGCCAACCCGACCCGGAAGGTCTACGCCCACCCGGTGAACTCGGTGAACCCGAGCCCGCCCGAGGAGCACAGCCAGGTCTTCCCGTACGTGTTCACGGTGAGCCGGCTGACCGAGCACCACACGGCCGGCGCGATGAGCCGGACGGTGCGGCCGCTGGCCGAGTTGCAGCCGGAGATGTTCGTCGAGGTGTCGCCGGAGCTGGCCGCCGAGGTCGGGGTGACCCACCTCGGCTGGGCGCACCTGGTCAGCGGCCGGGCGGTGATCGAGGCGAAGGTGCTGGTCACCGACCGGCTCACGCCGCTGCGGGTGGACGGCCGGGTGATCCACCAGATCTGGCTGCCGTACCACTTCGGCTACGAGGGCCTGGTGACCGGCGACTCGGCCAACGACCTGTTCGGCATCACCCTCGACCCGAACGTACTGATCCAGGAGAGCAAGGTCGGCACCTGCGACGTGCGGCCCGGGCGGCGACCGACCGGGCCGGCCCTGCGGGACCTGGTCGCCGACTACCAGCGGCGGGCCGGGATCGTGCCGGGACGGTCGGCGCCCACCGTGACCGACGGGGTACGCCCACCGGCACCCGACGCGGGGGAGGATGGCGACGATGCCTGACGCCAACAGCCTCTACGGCCCCCTCGACCCCGCCCCGGACGCCGGCTGGGTCGACGCCGGCCCGCGGGTGGGCTTCTTCACCGACACCAGCGTCTGCATCGGCTGCAAGGCGTGCGAGGTGGCCTGCAAGGAGTGGAACGGGGTACCGGACTCCGGGTTCGACCTGCTCGGCATGTCGTACGACAACACCGGCGCGCTGACCGCCAACTCCTGGCGGCACGTGGCCTTCATCGAGCAGCCCGTCCCGGCCGGGCACCGCACGCCGCCGTTCGCCGGCACCCCGACCGACGGGTCGGTCAGCGCGTCCTCGGCGGCCGTCGCCGCCGGCACCGGCAACCCGACCGGCACCGACCCGGGCGTGCCGCCGGGCTCGGCCTCCCCCGCGGCCCGGATGGGCGCCGACGGCGCCGCGGCACCGGCCACCGTCCCCGATCGGGGCAACGGCACAGGTACGGGCGGCCAGTTCCTCGGCATGCCCGGTTCGCAGCCGCCCGGCCGGTCCACCGGCGTCGAGGAGCGCACCGACTTCCGCTGGCTGATGATGTCGGACGTCTGCAAGCACTGCACCCACGCCGCCTGCCTGGACGTCTGCCCGACCGGCTCGCTGTTCCGCACCGAGTTCGGCACGGTGGTGGTCCAGGAGGACATCTGCAACGGCTGCGGCTACTGCATCTCGGCCTGCCCGTACGGGGTGATCGACCAGCGCAAGGGGGACGGCCGGGCGTGGAAGTGCACGCTCTGCTACGACCGCCTCGGCGCGGGCATGACGCCCGCCTGCGCGCAGGCCTGCCCCACCGAGTCGATCCAGTTCGGACCGCTGGACGAGCTGCGGGAGCGGGCGGCGCGGCGGGTGGCCCAGCTGCACCAGCGGGGGGTGCCCGAGGCCCGGCTCTACGGCAACGACCCCACCGACGGCGTCGGCGGTGACGGCGCGTTCTTCCTGCTGCTCGACGAGCCCGAGGTGTACGGCCTGCCGCCGGACCCGGTGGTGACCACCCGCGACCTGCCGAAGATGTGGAAGCGGGCCGGGCTGGCCGCGCTGGCCATGACGGCGGCCGCCGTCGCCGCGTTCGTCGGAGGTTCGTCGTGAGTCCGGACCGCGCGCCCGTCGGCTCACTGTTCCGTCGCTTCCGCGACCGGCTGGAGACGCAGGGACCCGGCCGCCTCGGCGGCCCCGGCCACCGGGGCGGCCACGGGCCGAAGATCGGCGTGGGGCCCGCCGGCTCCGAGCCGTCGGCGGCGTTCGGCGGAGAACCCGGCGGTCCGGGCGACGACCAGCGGCGGGTCGGTGCGGGCGCCATGACGTCCGGACCCGCCCCCGCACCGGACCAGGCCGCCGTGGACGCCCGCCGGGCAGCAGGGCCTGACCAGGCCCCGGCGAAAACCGCCCGGACAACAGGGCCTGGCCCGGCCGCCGTGGACGCGGCCCGGACAACGGAGCCCGACCGGGGCGCGGTGAACGGCGCCCGGGCCACCGGCCGTGAAGGCCGTGCACGCGGTACCGGCGTCGGTGCGGCCCGGACCGACTCGGAAGCCGCGGAGGTGCGCCTCGCCCCGGACCCGCCCCGCGACGTCGCGCCGGTCGATCGCCGGGGTCGCCGCAGGCGGACCGGGCGCGGTGGCGAGGAGCTGCGCGTGCCGGAGGCCGAGTTCACCTCGTACTACGGCCGGCCGATCCTCAAGGCGCCGGTGTGGCGGTGGGACATCGCCGCGTACCTGTTCACCGGGGGCCTGGCCGCCGGCTCGTCGCTGCTGGCCGCCGGCGGACAGCTCACCGGCCGCCCGGCGTTGCGCCGCGCCGGCCGGGTCACCGCGCTGGGCGCGGTCACCGCCAGCGCGTACTTCCTGATCCACGACCTGGGGCGGCCGTCCCGCTTCCACCACATGCTGCGGGTCGCGAAGCCGACCTCGCCGATGTCGGTGGGCACCTGGATCCTGAGCGCCTTCGGGCCGGCCGCCGGCGTGGCCGCGATCGCCGAGGCGGCGCCCTGGCTCCCCGAGCGGGGCGTGCTCGGGCTGGCCCGCCGGGTGCTGCCCCCGGTCGGGCAGGCCGCCGGGCTGGCCGCCGCCGCCACCGCGCCGGCCCTGGCCACGTACACCGGGGTGCTGCTGGCCGGAACGGCGGTGCCGTCGTGGCACGAGGCGTACCCGGAACTGCCGACCATCTTCGCGGGCAGCGCGCTGGCCAGCGGCGCCGGCGTGGGCCTGATCGCCGCGCCGTGCGCGCAGGCCGGCCCGGCGCGGCGGATGGCCGTGGCCGGCGCGGCGCTGGAGCTGCTCGGGTCGCACTCGGTGGAGACCCGGCTCGGGTTGCTCAGCGAGCCGTACCGGACGGGCCGGGCCGGCCGGCTGCTGCGCGCCGGGCGGGCGCTGACCGCCGCCGGGGTGGCCGGGGCGCTGGTCGGCCGGCGCAGCCGGGTGATCTCCGCGCTCTCCGGCGGGGCGCTGCTCGCCGCGTCGGTGGCCACCCGGTTCGGCATCTTCCACGGCGGCGTCGCCTCGGCGCGCGATCCGAAGTACACGGTCGTGCCGCAGCGGGAGCGGGTGCGCCGCCGGGAGGCCGGCGAAGGCTGAGGCTCGCCGCGCGACGGGCCGGGGGCTGTGGTTGACTCCTGGGCGGAGGCGTTCAGGAGGCTGGTGCCCCTCCCGGTCTTCAAAACCGGTGTGGCCCGGGACCCGGGTCAGGCGGGTTCGATTCCCGTCCGTCTCCGCCAAACCGCTCGGGAGAGATGACGCGCATGGGCGAGGCGCCGGCCGACCCACGACGGCGGGTGCCGCGCACCGACACCCTGCTGGCCGACCCGCGCCTGGCCGCGGCGGTCGCCACCCTCGGCCGCGACCGGGTCAAGGCAGCCGTGGGCCACGCCCAGGAGCGCGCCCGCCGCGGCGACATCACCCCCGAACAGGTACCCGACGACGCCCTCGCCGCGCTGCCCGCGCCAGCGCCGCGCGCGGTGCTCAACGCCACCGGCGTCGTGCTGCACACCAACCTCGGCCGGGCGCCACTGTCGGCTGCCGCCGTCGAGGCGGTCGTCGCCGCCGCCGGGCACACGGACGTGGAGCTGGACCTGCGCACCGGGCGGCGCGCCCGGCGGGGACGCGACGCCCTGGACGCGCTCGCCGCCGCGGTGCCGGACGCGGCGGCCGTGCACGTGGTGAACAACGGCGCGGCCGCGCTGGTGCTCGCCGCCACCGCCCTGGCCGCCGGCGCGGAGATCGTGGTGAGCCGGGGCGAACTGGTGGAGATCGGCGACGGGTTCCGCCTGCCAGACCTGCTGGAGAGCACCGGCGCCCGGCTGCGGGAGGTCGGCACCACCAACCGCACCACCCTGGCCGACTACGCGGCGGCGATCGGCCCGGCAACCGGCTTCGTGCTGAAGGTGCACCCGTCGAACTTCCTGGTCACCGGCTTCACCTCGGCCGTGCCGGTCCGGGCGCTGGCCACCCTCGGCGTGCCGGTGGTGGCCGACATCGGCTCCGGGCTGCTCGCACCGGACCCGCTGCTGCCCGACGAGCCGGACGCCGCCAGCACCCTGCGGGCCGGCGCGGCGCTGGTCACCGCCAGCGGCGACAAGCTCCTCGGCGGGCCGCAGGCCGGGCTGCTGCTCGGCGACGCCGCGCTGGTCGAGCGGCTGCGCCGGCACCCCCTCGCCCGCGCGTTGCGGGTCGACAAGCTGACCCTGGCCGCCCTGGCGGCCACCCTGCACGGCCCGGACACCCCCACCCGGTCCGCCCTGCACGCCGACCCCGCCGGGCTGCGGGAGCGGGCCGAACGGCTGCGCGACGCGCTCGGCGCCGACGGCTGCAAGGCCGAGGTGGTGCCGAGCAGCGCCGTGGTCGGCGGTGGCGGCGCACCCGGCGTCGTGCTGGACTCGTGGGCGCTGAGCCTGCCCGAGGCGTACGCCGGGCCGCTACGCCTCGGCGCGCCGCCGGTGCTCGGCCGGGTGCTGCGGGGCCGGCTCCTGCTGGACTTGCGCTGCGTCCCCCCGGCCGCCGACGACACCCTGCGCGCCGCGGTGCTGCGGGTCCCGGCGGCCGGCTGACATGTACGTCGTCGCCACCGCCGGCCACGTCGACCACGGCAAGTCGACACTGGTCCGGGCGTTGACCGGGATGGAACCCGACCGGTGGGCCGAGGAACGCCGCCGGGGCATGACCATCGACCTCGGCTTCGCCTGGACCACGCTGCCCGCCGGCGGCACCATCGCCTTCGTCGACGTCCCCGGCCACGAGCGCTTCGTGCCGAACATGCTCGCCGGCGTCGGACCCGTCCCGGCCGCGCTGGTCGTCGTCGCCGCCGACGAGGGCTGGATGCCGCAGTCCGCCGAGCACCTGGCCGCGCTGCACGCGCTCGGGGTGTCGTACGGGCTGCTGGCGGTGACCCGCGCGGACCTGGCCGACCCGGGACCGGCGTTGGCCCGGGCCCGGGCGGAGCTCGCCGCCACCAGCCTCGGCGAGGTGGAGGCGGTACCGGTCAGCGCGGTCACCGGCACGGGCCTGCCCGAGCTGCGCGCCGCCCTGGACCGGCTGGTCGCCCGCCTGCCGGCGCCCGCGCCGGACCTGCCGGTGCGGCTCTGGGTGGACCGGTCCTTCACCATCCGGGGCAGCGGCACCGTGGTGACCGGCACCCTCGGCGGCGGCCGGCTACGGGTCGGCGACCAGCTGGAGCTGGCCGCCACCGGCGAGCCGGTCCGGGTACGCGGCCTGCACTCCCTCGGCGCCGCCCACGACCGGGTGGACGCGGTGGCCCGGGTCGCGGTCAACCTGCGGGGCGTGCCGAAGGACCGGCTGGGCCGGGGCGACGCGCTGCTCACCCCCGGCCGGTTCCGGCTCACCGACCTGCTCGACGTGCGGCTGGCCGGCGACCCGGCCGCCGACCTGCCCGCCACCCTCACCCTGCACGTGGGCTCGGCTGCCGTGCCGGCCCGGGTCCGCCCGCTCGGACACGACACCGTCCGGCTGCGGCTGGCCCGGCCGCTGCCGCTGCTCGTCGGCGACCGGGCGCTGCTGCGCGACCCCGGACGGCACCACGTCAGCGGCGGGGTGACGGTGCTGGACGTGGCCCCACCGCCCCTGCGCCGGCGCGGCGCCGCCGCGGCCCGGGCGGCCGTCCTCGCCGACCTCGACGGGCGGCCCGACCTCGCCGGGGAGCTGCGCCGGCGGGCCCTGGTCCGCGCCGGGGAGCTGACCCGGATGGGGGTGCCGGCCACCGTCGCCCCGGTCGCCGGCGACTGGCTCGCCGACCCCGAGCACTGGCGGCGGCTGGCCACCCGGCTGGCCGAGGAGACCACCCGGTACGCGCGCGAGCATCCCCTCGACCCGGGCGTCCCGGTGGAGGTGCTGCGCCGGCGTCTCGACCTGCCCGACCGCGCGCTGGTCGAGGCCCTGGTCCGCCCGCCGCTGGCGCTGCGCGCCGGGCGGGTCACCGCCGCCGAGGTCGACGCGCTGCCCGCACCGGTGGCCCGGGCCGTGCAGCGGGTCCGCGCCGAGTACGCCGCCCAGCCGTTCCGCGCCCCCGAGGCGGACCGCCTCGCCACCCTCGGCCTGGGTCCCCGGGAGATCGGTGCTGCCGTGCGCGCCGGGGCGCTGCTGCGGCTGGCGGAGAACGTGGTGCTGCTGCCCGGCGCGCTCGACGACGCGGTCCGGGTGCTGGCCGGGCTGCCGCAGCCGTTCACGCTCAGCGCCGCCCGGCAGGCGCTGGACACCACCCGCCGGGTCGCCGTGCCGCTGCTGGAGCTGCTGGACCGGCGCGGCGCCACCCGCCGGCTGCCCGACGACGCCCGCGAGGTGGTCGGCCGGCCGTCCTGACCACCGCCGGGCCCGGCGGGCAGGGGCGGTGCCGCGGGCTGGCCCGAAGCCGCACCGCGACGGGCGCCGCGTCGCCTACCGTGACGCCATGGACCCATCGGCGGTCTGGCGGGACAAGAACCACCGCTGGCGGATCGAGGCGTACCGGGCGCCGGACCTGCGGTTCGCGATCTTCGCCACCAACGGCACCACCGAGTCGGCCCCGCTGTGGCTGTTCGGCATGTCGGCGCTGGCCCGCTGGCTGATGACCCACGCCATCTCCCTCGACGACCTGGAAAACGACTGACCCGGCCTCTCCGGTGACGCCGCTGCGGTTGAGTAGGGGCCAAGGTGGCGGGGGAGGGGGTGGCATGCTCGGGCAGCTCGCGCTGGTGGCCGTGCTGGTGCTGATCAACGCCGCCCTGTCCGGCAGCGAGATGGCGCTGGTGACGCTGCGGGAGGCGCAGCTGCGCCAGCTGGGCCGCTCCGGTCGGGCCGGGGCGCGGCTGGCCCGGCTGGCCCGGGAACCGAACCGCTACCTGGCCACCATCCAGCTCGGCATCACCCTCGCCGGGTTCCTCGCCTCGGCGGCCGCCGCCGTGTCGCTGGCCCAGCCGCTGATCGGCCCGCTCGGCTTCCTCGGCGGCGCGGCCCGGCCGGTGGCCGTGGTGCTGGTGACCGTGGTGCTGACCTTCGTCACCCTGGTCGTCGGGGAGCTTGCCCCGAAACGGCTGGCGATGCAGTGGGCGGAGCGGTGGGCGTTGTTGAGCGCACCCCCGCTGGACGTGCTCGCCCGGCTGTCCCGGCCGGCGATCTGGTTGCTCAGCCGCGCCACCGACCTGCTGGTCCGGCTCGCCGGCGGGGACCCGCGGGCACAGCGGCAGGAGGTGACCGAGGAGGAGCTGCGGGAGATGCTGGTCAGCCAGCGGGGGCTGTCGGCGCAGCAGCGGGAGATCCTGTCCGGGGCGTTCGACATCGCCGGCCGTACCCTGCGGGAGATCCTGGTCCCCCGACGGGACGTGACGGTGCTGCCCGCCTCGCTGTCGGCGGCCGAGGCGATGCGCCGGATGGCCGCCACCGGGCGCTCCCGCGCCCCGGTCGTGGGGCCGGGCGGGCTGGACGACGTCCGGGGCCTGGTGCACATCCGCGACCTGGTCGACGGCCACGGCGACACCGCCGGTCAGCGGGCCCGCGAGCTGCTGCTGCTGCCCGGCACGCTGCCGGTCGCCGACGCCATGCGCCAGCTGCGGCAACGCCACGAACAGCTCGCCCTGGTGGTCGACGAGTACGGCGGCATCGACGGTCTGATCACTATGGAGGACCTGCTGGAGGAGGTCGTCGGCGAACTGTACGACGAGACCGACCGGGACGTCTCCGGGGTGCTGCGGGAGGCGGACGGGGCACTGCTGCTCCCCGGTGACTTCCCACTGCACGACCTGGCCGACGTGGGGGTGCGGCTGGCCTTCCCGCTGCCGCGCGACTACACCACCGTCGCCGGGCTGGTCCTGGCCGGGCTGGGCCGGCTGCCGGACGGGCCGGGGGAGTCGGTGCGGCTGCCCGGGCTCACCGTCGAGGTGGTCGAGGTGGCCGACCGGGCGGTACGGCGGGTCCGGCTGCGCGGCCCGGCGGCCGGCGGCCGGGCCGAGTGACCCGGACGGGTTACCGGCCGCGAAAACCGCCGTACCGGGGCGGAACCCGCCGTACCGTGCGGAACGTGAAGGACCGAGGAATGCGGACGTTCCTGGCGGTGCTCGCCGGACTGGCGGTGATCTACTTCGGCGCCACCGGGCGCAGCGCCGATGAGGGCGGCGGGATCTCCGGCGGGGTGGTGCTGCTCGCCCTGGCCGCCGCGCTGCTGGTGTGGAACCTGACCAAGCCCGGGGACAAGCCGGTCAAGTGACGCTCACCGCGCCGCCGCAGTCCGGTTGACCTCGCCCGCGGACTCCTCGCCCAGGGCCACCCGGACCAGCGCCGAGGCGAGCCGGCCGAAGTCCGCCTCGCCGACCAGGCCCGCCAGCCCGCGCGGATTCGCCGGCAGCCCGAGCCGCTTCGCCCCGGTCAGGGTCCGCCGGTCGGCGTACGGGCGCACGTCCGGCCAGACCTCCTGCGCCTCCCGCAGGAAGATGTCCGCGCCGGTCGGACCGATGCCGGGGAACTCGGTGAGCAGCCGGCGCAGCGCGGTCGGCTGCCCGTCGGCCTCCCGGTGCAGCCGGCGCAGGTCACCGTGCCAGCGGTCCAGGCAGAGCCGGGCACCGGTGCCGAGCATCGTGGCGGTCCGCTCGTCGTAGCGGCGGTAGTGCCCGCGCCCCAGCGCGTCGACCCGCTCCTGCCAGCTCGCCGTCTCCATCGCCTGCGGGGTGCGCCAGCCGGCGGCGAAGAGTTCCCGCGCGGCGGCGAGCGCCACCCCGGCCCGGATCCGGGTGCTCAGCAGGGTGGCCAGCACCAGCAGCTGGTACAGCGGCCCCGGCCGGTCGGTCAGTCGGATGCCGGCCTCCTCGGCGTAGGTGCGTCCCTGCCGGTCCAGCAGGGCCCGGGCCACCCGTCGGTCGTCCCCCATCACCGTGCAGTACCCGCCCTGTCGCGGATCAGCCGGGCCGCCGCCGGTCGAATGTGCGCCACGGCGGCGGGTAAGCCAATGGGGTGCGCGGCCCGCTGGTCGTGCACCCCGTCGGAAGGAGAGACCCGTGGTGAACCCGCAGCAGATGGAGTTCCGCCGCAACGCCAAGGGCGCGACCAGTACGGACAGCCGGAAGACCGCCACGGACGCGGGCGGGCATCCGCAGCACAAGGGCACGTCCAACGCGGACGTCGGACGGCCGGTGCCGAAGGGGCAGGTCTCGCCGTACGGCCCGGCCGGTGAGCCGATCGCCGACGACGAGAGTGACCGGGGCTAACCGCACCGTGCGGAGGGCGGCCGCAGCCGGTTCAAGGTGGCAGCGGCCGCCATTCCGTATGCCAGATGGGGCACGATGTCGGCTAGCCAGTCGGACCGGCTCCAGGTGCGCGGGTCGCTGATCCGCAGCGTCGCGAGCGAACCGATCGTGGTGGCCATCACCCCGCCGCCGAGCAGCGCGGTCGCGACCGCCGGCCGTAGCCGGCGACCGCTCGCGAGGGCCCCGAAGGCGGCGCCGGTACTGATCCCCAGGGCGTACCCGAGGACGGCCCCGAGGCCCGTGCGGCGGTTGGCCGCTCGGTCCTCAGGGCCCAGGTCCACGTGCGCGAGACCGGCCAATCGGCCGATGCTCTCCTCCGGGGTGCTGCTCGCCGGTCTGGCCCGGACCGCGATGTCCAGGTAGCCGACCACGTTCAACGCGGCGCTGCCGACCGCGCCGGCGATCGCCCCGTCGACCACACCGGAAGCCCTCACTTCGGATCGCCCGGTTCGCGCTCACCCTTCGGGCCGAACGTCCGTTCCCCCCGGACCACGCCCCGTTGGCCGCGATCCTCCTGCATGATCCGGTTGGCGACCTGGTTGGCCTCCTGGTCCGCCGCCCGCCCCGACTGCTCGATCAGGTCGCGCAGGCGTGCGCGTTGCTTGTCGTACGCGTTGCTTCCCGGCCGTGGTCCTGGCATAGCCGCCTCCTCGGTAGCTGTCACCGCGTGCCGTACCCGGGCCGTCTACCCGTCTGCCGGCGGGTCAACCGCTCAGTCCGGGGTACGCACCACGGCCACCGGGCAGGCGCTGTGGTGCAGCACCCCGTGGCTCACCGAGCCGAGCAGCAGCCCGGCCAGCTCGCCGCGTCCCCGGCCGCCGACCACCACCAGCAGCGCCCGGCGGGACGCGGCGGTGAGCGCGGCGACCGCCCGGTCCCGCACCACCTCGCGGGTGATCGGCAGGTCGGGGTACCGCTCGCCGATGCCGGCGAGGGCCTCGACGAGCACCCGGTCCTCCTCGGCGCGCAGTTCGGACTCGTCGTAGACCAGCGGCTGCATGTCGCCGGGGCCGCCGGAGGCCGGGTGGCGGTAGGCGTGCAGGGCGTGCAACGTGGCGCCCCGGATGTCCGCCTGCTCGGCGGCGAACTCCACGGCCTCCCGGGCCGCCGGGGAGCCGTCCACCCCGACCACCACCGGACCGCCGCCGTGTTCCTCGCCGCGCGCCACCAGCACCGGGCACTGCGCGTACGTGGCGACCTGCACCGCCACCGAGCCGAGGATCAGCGCGCCGAAGCCACCCAGCCCGCGGTCACCGAGCACGACCAGTGCGGCGGTGGGCGTCTCGCCGAGCAGCACCGCCGCCGCCTCGCCGTCGATGATCTCGCCGGTCACCCGGATCCCCGGTACGGCCGCCTCCGCCTCGGCGACCGCCCGCGCGACGAGTTCCTCCGCCTGGTGGCGCAGGCCGCCGCCGGGCGGGGCGTCGGCGACCGGGTCCACGGGCACCCGCAGCAACGGCCAGATGAACCCGTGCACCACCCGCAGCGGCCGGTGCCGGCGGGCCGCCTCCGCCGCGGCGAGCCGGACGGCGCGCAGCGCCTGCTCCGAGCCGTCCACGCCCACCACCACCGCCGCGCCGTTCGCCGAGTTCACCGCCGCGCACCTCCTGCCCGCGGCCAGTATCGCGGCCCGGGGACTGTCGCCGGGGCGATACCGCGAGGGCGGTCGCCTCGCTACGCTGTCGCCCACCCGTCGGAAGGGAGTGCCGTCGATGGCCGAGCCGGAGCAGCCGAGCACCGCCCGCATGATCGACTTCTGGTTGGGCGGTGAGCACCACTTCCCGGTGGACGTGGCGGCGGCCCGTGCCTTCGAGGAGGCGTACGGGCCGTGCGCGGCGATCTTCCGGGACCTGCGGGACTTCCTCGGCCGGGCGGTCGGGGCGGTCGCCGAGGCCGGGGTGGACGGCTTCCTCGTCTTCGGGGCCGGCCTGCCCACCCGGGGCAACGTGCACGAGGTGGCCACCTCCGCCACCGTCCTCTACACCGACGTCGACCCGGTCACCATCCGGCTCGGGCAGCGGATCCTGGCCGGCAGCGACCGCGCCGGTTACGGCTACGGCGACGCCACCGACATCGGCACCGTCGACCCGGCCCAGCTGCACCGCTTCGTGCCCGGCTGGGGGAGGAGACCGGTCGGCGTGGTCTTCCTCGGCCTGGCCGCCTTCCTGGACGACGAGACGCTGGCCCGGACCCTCGACGAGCTCTACGACGCGGTGGCCCCGGGCAGCTTCCTGGCGTTCGACTTCGACAGCGAGGAGCTGGCCGGACACCCGCAGGCGCTGGCCATGATGGGGCCGCAGTTCCGGATGCGGACCCCGGCGTCGTTCGCCCCGCTGCTGGGGCGGTGGGTGCCGACGGCCGAGGGCATCGTGCCGGTGGCCCGGTGGCGGCCCCGCGGCGAGCCGGCCGCAGTGCCGGACGCGTTCCACGGCGGGCTGGCCGGCAAACCCACCGACTGACCCGGCCGGTGCGGCGCCCGGCCGCGCGTCCGTATGATGCTTGCCCTACAGCAAGAATTCTGGAGGACGAACATGCCGGACGTGCCCGCAGCGGTGTCCCGTGCGCTGCGCGCAGCCCCGCCGGACCAGCTGGTGGAGGCCGCGGACCGGGTCGTCCGGGCGCGCCTCGGCGCCTCGCGCACCGACGTGTTCCTGGCCGACTACCGGATCACCGGGCTCTGGCCGGTGCTGGACCCCGACCTGCCGGACGCCGGCTTCCTGGCCTGCCAGGGGGTCGCGCAGCGCTGCTTCAGCAGCCAGCAGCCGGTGCTCGACGCCCGGGACGACGGGCACTGCCGCGTCTGGGTGCCGCTGACCGCCTGGGGGGAGCGGCTCGGGGTGCTGCTGGTCGAGCTGACCGGGCCGGCGGACGGGCCGACGGTGGCGTCGATCGGCGAGGTCGCCGACGAGCTGGCCACCGCACTGCGCGCCGCCGACCGGGAGACCGACCGGTACCGCCGGGCCCGCCGCCGGGAACGGCTCAGCATGGCCGCCGAGATGCAGTGGGACCTGCTGCCCGGACGCAGCGTGCGGCACCACGCTTTCCTGTTGGCCGGCCAGTTGGAGCCGGCGTACGGCGTGGGCGGGGACCACTTCGACTGGTCCGTCGACTCCGACCGCCTCACCGTCACCGTGCTCAACGGGACCGGCACGGGCATGTCCGCCGCCCTGCTGACCGCGTTGACCGTCAACGCGATGCGCAACGCCCGGCGCTCCGGCGGCGGGCTGGTGGAGCAGGCCGAGCTGGCCTCGGACACCATCCACTACCAGCACCGCGGCCGGCGGCACGTGGCGACGTTGCTGCTCACGGTCGACACCGTCACCGGTCGGGTACGCGCGGTGGACGCGGGTTCCCCGCACCTGCTGCGGGTCCGCGGCGCCACGGTGACGCCGATCGAGCTGGACCGCCAACTGCCGCTGGGCATGTTCGCCGAGACGCGCTACGACGTGCAGGAGTTCGACCTGGAGCCGGGGGACCGCCTCTTCGTGGTCAGCGACGGCGTCTACGACGCGCAGCCGGGCGGCCAGGAGGCGTACGGGGAGCGGGCGATGGCGCGGTCGATGCGGTCCACGCGGTTGCAGCCGGCGACCGAGGCGGTTGGTACCGTGATGCGCGAACTGTTCGCCTACCACGCCGAAGCGGACCTGCGCGACGACGCCGTCGTCGTCTGTCTGGACTGGGTCGGTGTCAGCGGTCAGGGCGAGCGGTAGCAGACCGGCAGCCGGGTACGAGCGGAACAATCGCAGGGGGCACCGGGTGGAGCGACCTCCGAACCTCGCCGCGGCGATCGATGCAGCCGCCGAGGCGCTGATCGGTGTGCTCGACTCCGCCACCTCGCGGCACCACGTCACCGTCCCGCCGACGCAGTTGCGGGTGCTCGCCCTGATCAGCGCGCGGCCGGACACCAACGTCAACCGGCTGGCGGAGCTGCTCGACGTCGTACCCTCCTCGGCCAGCCGGCTCTGCGACCGGCTGGAGGCCACCGGGCTGCTGCGCCGGGTGGCCGACCCGCGTGACCGGCGGGAGGTCCGGCTGGTCCCCACCGCCGCGGCCCAGACCCTGCTGCGCGAGCTGAAGGAGCGGCGCCACCAGGCCGTGCAGGCGATCCTCGACCGGATGCCGGCGCGGGCGCAGAACGACCTGCTGCTGTCGTTGCTGGCCTTCGCGCAGGCCGTGGAGGCCAGCGAGGCGACGCAGCCGGACACCGCCGCCGCGCGCACCGCCTGACCCGCTTCACCCAGGCACGGGCACAGCGACACTCCGCTAGTGTCCTAGGATGCCTTACGCGTGGTGACGCACCACACACCGAACACCCGGAAACGACGAAAGCGCGGCCCCCGAGGGCCGATACGTGAGCCCGATATAGTGGCAACTCGCCGGCCCGCGATCACCACGTCCGGGACGGCATCAGGGGAGGCCCCAGCCCGGGGCCGCCGAGGCGCCGGCGCTGGCCGGCCCGTCAGCGCGCACGTCCCGCCGAGGCGCCCAGGAGGCGTCCGGTCAGTGCTGCGGAGGAGGTTCGGTGTCGCGTCGGCCGGCTCGGGCAGAGCACCCGCAGGGCACGGACGGCACCGCGGTCGGCGACCGGGTGCTGACCCTGCCGAACCTGATCAGCTTCGTCCGGCTGCTCGGCGTCCCGCTGTTCCTCTACCTGTTCCTGGTGGTGGAGGCCGACGTGGCGGCGATCGTGGTGCTGGCGGTCGGCGGCACCACCGACTGGGTCGACGGGTGGATCGCCCGGCGCCTCGGCCAGGTCAGCCGCCTCGGCGAGCTGCTCGACCCGTTCGCCGACCGGCTCTACATCCTCGCGACGTTGCTCGCCTTCACCGCCCGCGAGGTGGTGCCGTGGCAGTTCACGGCCGCGCTGCTGGCCCGGGAGCTGCTGCTGGTCGGTTCGCTGGCGGTGCTGCGCCGGCACGGGTACGGCCCGCCGCCGGTGCACTACGTGGGTAAGACGGCCACCTTCCTGCTGCTGGCCGCCTTCCCGATCCTGCTGGTGGGCACCGCGTCGGAGTCGGCGGCCACCGCCGCCGGGGCGATCGGCTGGGGCCTGGCCTGGTGGGGCCTGGTGCTCTACTGGGTGGCCGGCGCCATGTACGTGGTGCAGGCGGTCCGGCTGGTCCGGTCCGTGCGGGCCCGCTCCGGGGGAGCGGCGGCATGAGCGCGCCGCCGGACTCCGGTGGGCGTACCACCCGGGCGTTCACCCCTGACTTCCTCACCGAACTGTTCCGCAATCCGCTGGATCCGGGCTACGCCGACGCGGCCGCCCGGCGCCGGGAGTCGCCGGCCCCGGCGGGGTGGCGGGGCGCCTCCGCGCGCGCGGTGAGCGTCGTGGTGATCGCGGTGGTCGGTTTTCTGTTCGCGGTGGCCTACCGGGAGACGATGGCGGAGGAGCCGAGCCGCAGTCAGGCCCGCGCCGGCCTGATCGCGCAGATCAAGCAGCGGGAGAGCGAGACCGACGAGATGACCGCCCGCGCGGACCGGCTGCGCGAGGAGGTGGGTCGGCAGCGCGACGCCGCGCTGAGCGGTTCGCAGGCGGCCCGGTTGCGCAACCTGGAGGCGGGGACCGGTCTGGGCCGGGTACGGGGCGACGGGGTGGTGGTCCGGCTGGCCGACGCGGCGCCGAAGGACGACGACGCGGTCTCCGGTGACGCGGACGCGGGTCCGCCCCGGGTGATCTACACCGACCTGCAGAAGGTGGCCAACGACCTGTGGGCCTCCGGGGCGGAGGCGGTGGCGATCAACGGTCAGCGGTTGACGGCGACGTCGACGATCCGTTCGGCGGGTGCGGCGATCCTGGTGGACTTCCGCCCGGTGACGAGCCCGTACGAGGTGACGGCGATCGGGCCGAGGTCGATGCGCGACAAGTTCGAGGAGAGCCGGGCGGCGTATCTGATGCGGCGGGTGGCGAAGGAGACCGGCCTGTCTTTCCAGGTCCGGGACGCGGACGACCTCACGCTGCCGGCGGCGCCGGAGCCGCGGCTACGCTACGCGCAGCCTTCGGTCAGTCCGAGCCCGTCGCCGTCGGGTTCGGCCGACCGTTCGTCGAGTCCCGGGCCGTCCGGTTCGGGTACGTCCCCCCGCCCCTCCGGAGGTGTCCGATGATCGCGGTGCTGGCGCTGCTCGCCGGTGTGGTTCTCGGGATCTACCTGGACCCGACGGTGCCCGCCGCGTTGCAGCCGTATCTGCCGATCGCGGTGGTGGCGGCGCTGGACGCGGTGTTCGGTGGGGTGCGGGCGAAGCTGGACCGGATCTTCGACGACAAGCAGTTCGTGGTGTCGTTCATCTCCAACGTGCTGGTGGCGGGTCTGATCGTGTATCTGGGTGACCAGCTGGGGGTGGGCGGTCAGCTCTCCACCGGTGTGGTGGTCGTGCTCGGGGTGCGGATCTTCGGCAACGTGGCGGCCATCCGTCGTCACCTGTTCCGGGCGTAGGTTTGTGGCGATGAGCGACGAGCAGCGGGACACCGGGACGGGCTGGCCGGCGCAGCCGGCGGAGCCGCGCCGGCCGTCGGGGCCGGCGGGTGAGCCGGATCCCCGGCCGGATGCCCCGGATCCGGACGAGTTGAGCCCGTTGGTGCCGCCGGCGGAGGAACCGGCGCGGCAGGAGCCGCCGGCGTCGCCGCCGGCGGAGGAGGCGGAGACGCAGCGGATCGAGGCCGAGCCGGCGCCCGCCGAGGTGGATCCGGAACGGCCGGCGGCCGACCCGGAACGCGTCGACCCCGAGCGGGTGGTCGTGGCCGCGGTGCCGGCGGGTCGCCGGTGGACGTCCGCGGGCGTGATGATCACGGTGTTGCTGGCGTTGCTCGGGTTCACCCTGGTGGTCCAGTTCAAGACGACGTCGACGGATCCGACGCTGGCGGCGACCCGGCAGGAGGACCTGGTCCGGATCTTCTCGGATCTGGATTCCCGGGAGAAGCGGCTCCAGCAGGACATCGAGGCGCTGGAGGAGAGCCAGCGGCAGTTGCGTTCGGGTGAGCAGGGTCGGCAGGCGGCGTTGGACGAGGCGCGGCGGCGGGCGGACGAGCTGGGGATCCTGGCGGGGACGTTGCCGGCGCGGGGTCCGGGGCTGAGTGTGGAGTTCCGGCCGGGTGCGGGCAAGCCGATCCGGGCGGACCGGATCCTGGACGCGGTGCAGGAGTTGCGGGGCGCGGGCGCGGAGGCGATGCAGATCTCCGGCAGTGGTGGGTCGCCGGTGCGGATCATCGCGTCGACGTACTTCCTGGACGGGTCGGGCGGCTCGTTGGTGGTGGACGGGCGGTCGTTGTCGGGTCCGTTCACGATCACGGTGATCGGTGATCCGAAGACGATGGAGACGGCGCTGAAGATTCCGGGCGGGGTGGCCGCATCGGTCGCGGGTGACGGCGGTACCGTGAACGTTGATGAGCGTGGGGTTGCCGAGGTTTCGGCGCTGCACGCGCCGATGAAGCTGGAACACGCCCGTCCGGTCTCCTGACCGGCGCGGCCGCGTCGGATCACCTCCGGCGCACCGATGGATGAAGGACGCGTCTGGTGATTCCTGAGGATCTGCGTTACACCGCCGAGCACGAGTGGGTGGTCGGCGCCGACGGCGGCACGCTCCGCGTCGGCATCACCCACTTCGCGCAGGACGCGTTGGGTGACATCGTGTTCGTGCAGTTGCCCGACGAGGGTGCGGTGGTGGCGGCCGGTGAGCCGCTGGGTGAGATCGAGTCGACCAAGAGCGTGTCGGAGATCTACGCCCCGGTGAGCGGGACGGTGGCGGCGCGGAACGAGGCGCTGGGCGACACCCCCGAGGTGATCAACACGGACCCGTACGGTGCGGGTTGGCTGTTGGAGATCACGCCGGATGATCCGTCGGCGCTGGACGGCTTGCTGACCGCCGGTGCGTACCGAGAGCTGACCGAGAGCTGAGTGTTGCCCTGCCCGGGCGCGGGGGTGTTGTCCGCGCGTCCGGTTGCCCTGCATTTCGGCGCTGGCTAGGCTCGCCCAGTCGACCGAGAACCCCAATAGTTGAGCGTTGTGTAATTGCCTTCCCGGGCACGGGGAGCCAGCCGCCGGGTGTGCGACTGCCCGGCGGCCAGACCCGCCATTACCCCGACGCTGACCGAACAGATCCGTGAGGTGGTCCCATGACGCGCCCAGGCGACGAGTTCCCCCCGCTCGACGTCACTTCGACGCTCAATCTCGGTTCGTTGGACGAAGTGCTGGAGGGCCCGGACACCGACGTGGTGCCGAGCCGGATGTCCGGCTCGTTGCCGCCGGGGATGGCGCTGCTGGTGGTTCGTCGTGGCCCGAACGCGGGTGCCCGGTTCCTGCTGGACCATGACGTGACCACGAGTGGCCGGCACCCGGACAGTGACATCTTCCTCGACGACGTGACGGTGTCGCGGCGGCACGCGGAGTTCCACCGTGACGGTGGCACGTTCACGGTGCGGGATGTGGGCAGCCTCAACGGCACGTACGTGAACCGGGAGCGGGTCGAGGCGGCCACGTTGAGCAATGGTGACGAGGTGCAGATCGGTAAGTTCCGGGTGGTGTTCATCGCCGGTCCGCGCCCGGAGGAGGAGGCCGGCCGGGGGTGAACGAGCCTGCGGCCTCCTCGCCGCCCGGTGCGGCCCGTGCGCATCCGCTGATGAGCATCGGCGAGGTGCTGGGGCAGTTGCGGGCGGAGTTCCCGGACGTCACCATCTCGAAGTTGCGGTTCCTCGAGGCCGAGGGTCTGGTGGAGCCGCAGCGGACGGCGGCGGGTTACCGGAAGTACAGCTGGGACGACGTGTCCCGGCTGCGGTTCGTGTTGACCGCGCAGCGGGATCAGTATCTGCCGTTGCGGGTGATCCGTGATCAGTTGGCCGAGTGGGACGCCGGTGGTGACGGCCCGGGTCGGCAGCGGCCGACGTTGGTGGCGGTGGGTCCGGGTGGTGAGGTGCCGGGCCGTGCGGTGGAGGAGCCCGAGTCGTCGCAGGTGCGGCTCGGGCGGGCGGATCTGGTGGCGCACAGCGGGGTCGACGAGTCGACGTTGGCCGAGTTGGAGCGCCTCGGTGTGCTGGTGTCGGATCCGCCGGGCTGGTACGACGCGGACGCGTTGATCATCGCGCGGGCGGTGGCGGGTCTGGCAGCGTACGGGTTGGAGCCGCGGCACCTGCGGGCGTATCGGTCGGCGGCGGATCGTGAGGTCGGTCTGTTCGCTCAGTTGGTGGCGCCGTTGGCGCGGCAGAGTGAGCCGGCGGCGCGGGCGCGGGCGGCGGAGACGGCGCGGGAGTTGATGGCGTTGTCGCAGCAGTTGCATGCCGCGTTGGTACGGGTGGGGTTGCGGTCGACGTTGGGTCGGTGAGCCGGTCGTCGAGGTGTCGTGCGGAAAGATCTGCCCCGGGAAGCGTGTCGTAGGCTTGCCGGGGTAACCCTTTTCTGGCGCGGGGCGTGGTGCTGGTGCGCATGGGACGACCGTGTCGCGGTCCGTGTACCGTGCAGGGAAGGGCGCGGTGCGGGCGTAGTTGACAACGACACGGAGGCGGCGGTGCGCGAGCTGAGCGTGGTCGGAGTTCGGGTGGAGCTGCCCAGCAACCAGCCGATCGTCCTGCTCAGGGAGGTCGAGGGGGACCGCTACCTGCCGATCTGGATCGGTGCGGTGGAGGCGACGGCGATCGCTTACGAGCAGCAGGGGGTCAAGCCGGCCCGGCCGTTGACGCATGATCTGTTGCGGGACGTGCTGGCGGCGTTGAAGGCGCCGTTGCGGGCGGTGGAGATCATCGAGTTGAAGGAGAACGTCTTCTACGCCGATCTGCTGATCGGGGACGGCGTGCGGGTGTCGGCCCGGCCGAGCGATTCGATCGCGTTGGCGTTGCGGGTGGGTGCTCCGATTCGTTGTGCCGAGCAGGTCCTCAGCGAGGCGGGGATCGTGATTCCCGACGAGCAGGAGGACGAGGTGGAGAAGTTCCGCGAGTTCCTGGAGCAGGTGCGTCCGGAGGATTTCGCCGGCTGAGGGTCGCGCCCCGGTCATCTTCTGTCGGGCGTCACTGTGGGTGACGTCCCGGGTGTGTGTGGTGGTGCGTCGGGTCGCTGCGCGGCGTGTCGCGACCGTTCCTCCGCGGTAACCCCTGCGTGCGGCGTTAGGGTTGCCGTGTCGAGGGGTGCACGTCCCGGAAACGACGTGTCACCGCACTGACGGGGAGGTTGTCGGGATGCACGAGCCGCGGGATCCTGAGCCAGGTGTGGAGCGGGGCGAGCCGGGTGTGGTGTCGTCGCCGGTGGGCACGGACGGTGACGGTTCGGTTGGTTACCGGGGTGTGACGGCCTGCCACGCGGTGGGGATCAGCTACCGGCAGTTGGACTACTGGGCGCGGACGGCGCTGGTGGTGCCGAGTGTGCGGGACGCGTCGGGGTCGGGGACGCAGCGGTTGTACTCGTTCCGCGACCTGGTGGTGTTGAAGGTCGTGAAGCGGTTGCTGGACGCCGGGGTGTCCCTGCAGAACATCCGCAAGGCGATCGAGGCGTTGCGGTCGCGCGGCGTGGAGGATCTGGCGGGGATCACGCTGATCTCGGACGGCACGACGGTGTACGAGTGCCGGTCGCCGGAGGAGGTGGTCGACCTGTTGCAGGGCGGCCAGGGCGTGTTCGGTATCGCGATCGGTGGCGCGTTCAAGGAGATCCAGGGATCGTTGTCGCACCTGCCGGCGGAGCCGGCGACGCCTGGTGGCGGGGAGCCCGCGGAGCCGGCGTCGGATGTGGTGGGCGACGAGTTGGCGGCGCGTCGGGCGCGTCGTCGGGCGGGCTGAGTCTGTCTTCGTCAGGTGGTGTCGCGGCCGGTGGCGGCGCGCGGCGGTGCGCCGCTGCGCGCCTGCGGCACGGCGTATCGACTCTGATCGTCCGGTGCCGGCGGGCCGGTTTCGTTGGCCGGTAAGGCCGGGCGGCGACGACTGTCCGATGTGCACGCTCGCGCCCGGAGTCGTGTTGTTGACAGTTGTGGTGTTCCCAGGAATCCTGTCCAGGGCAATCACCAAGGGCACCGGCTCGTCACTGTGAGTGACCGCCGGTGGGGTGGTGCCGAGCTGATGTGTGGGGGGCGGCGCGAGAGTCGCGTCGTGGCCTGCCAGAGGACGGGGAAACGAACCGAAGTGCACACTGACCACCATGTCGGCCTCCGCCCCGTACGGGCCGGCAGTGCTGTCGCCGACCATGCCGCACCCTCCTGTCCGGTCACCGGAGCGCCGGCGCAGCGCGCGCCGAGGGGCGCCGGGGCCGCCGTGGAGCGCGCGGAGGACGTCGCCGCGGAGGCGGCGGAGTTCCTGGAGCTGTACCACGGTGAGCGGCGGCTGCCGGGGCTGGCGGCGCGGTTGGCGGAGGTCCGCGAGGAGATCGCGTTGACCGGGTCGTACCGGCACACCCGCGACGAGCTGGTGTACGGGGCGAAGGTGGCGTGGCGGCAGTCGGTGCGCTGTGTGGGCCGGATCCGGTGGGCGGGGTTGAAGGTCCGCGACCGGCGGCACGTGACGTCGGTGGCGGGGATCGCGCAGGAGTTGGCGGCGCACCTGGCGGCGGGGGACAACGGCGGCCGGATCCAGTCGGTGGTCACGGTGTTCGCACCGGACCTGCCGGGGGTGGGGCCGCGGGCACGGATCTGGAACGACCAGTTGATCCGCTACTGCGGACACCAGCGCGACGACGGTTCGGTGCTGGGCGACCCGGCGCAGGTGGGGATGACGGAGGCGGCGCGGCGGCTGGGTTGGCGGCCGCCGCCGGTGCCGGGCCGGTTCGACCTGCTGCCGTGGGTGATCGAGACGGCGCAGGAGCAGCCGACGGTGGTGGGCGTGCCCCGGGAGCTGGTCCGGGAGGTCGCGCTGACGCATCCGGAGCATCCGTGGTTCGCGGATCTGATGTTGCGGTGGCACGCCCTGCCGGTGATCAGCAACATGCGGCTGCGCATCGGTGGGGTGGACTACAGCTGCGCCCCGTTCAACGGCCACTATCTGAGCGACGAGATCGGCACCCGCAACATGGGCGACCGGGACCGGTACGACCAGCTGCGGGCGGTGGCGGCCGGGTTGGGTTTGGACACCAGCCGCGAGGACACCCTGTGGCGGGAGCACGCCGTGCTGGTGATCAACCAGGCGGTGCTGCACTCGTTCAAGCTGGCGGGGGTGCGGGTGTCGGACCCGCACACCGAGTCGGAGCTGTTCATGAAGTTCTGTGCGCAGGAGGAGCGGGCGGGGCGGCCGGTGCACGGTGACTGGTCGTGGCTCAACGGCAGTGTCGGGTGGGCGGCGTTGCACGCGGTGCACCACCGCTACTACGACACGGCGGTGCCGAACCCGAACATCTGGCCGACTGACCGGGTGTACGACCCCAGTGGCGTGGTGAAGACGACGCTGCGGGAGCGTCACGACACGGCCCGCGCGCAGGAGGCCTGACGAACATGGACAACGTGGCGCTGCGCCAGAGTTGGACGCAGTTCTCGGCCGCCGGTGTGGAGGCGGCGAAGTACTTCTACGCGACGCTGTTCGTGGTGGCGCCGGAGGCGCGGTCGATGTTCCCCACGAACATGCAGTACCAGGAGGACAAGCTCCTCAAGGCGCTGGGCCACATCATCACCAACCTGGACGACCCGACGGCGTTGACGGCGTTCGCGCAGCGGTTGGGCGCCGACCACCGGCGGTTCCACGGCCAGGACCAGCGGGGCAACCCGGTGGGGCTGGGGGAGCGGCACTACATCTGGGTGGGTCAGGCGCTGCTGGCGACGTTGGAGCGGTTCCTCGGGCCGTACTGGACGCCGGCGTTGCAGGCGGAGTGGGCGGCGGCGTACGAGCTGGTGGCGAAGCTGATGCTCGCCGGGGCGGCGGAGGCGGAGCGGACGTCCCCGCCGTACTGGGAGGCGGAGGTGCTGGGCGCGGAGCGGCGCCGCTCGGACATCGCGGTGTTCACGGTCCGTCCGAACTACCTGTGCAACTACCTACCGGGGCAGTCGCTGCCGGTGCAGGTGCCGCAGTTGCGGACCTGGCGGTACCTGTCGCCGGCGAACGCGCCGCGGGCGGACGGGACGATCGAGTTCCACGTGCGGGCCGCCGGTCGGTTCTCCACCCACCTGGTGCGCAAGCTGCGCACGGGGGACCGGCTGCTGCTGGGGCATCCCACGGGTACGGCGTTGTCGTCGTACGACCGTTCGCCGCACCTGCCGTTGCTGCTGATCGCGGGCGGCACCGGTCTGGCGCCGCTGCGGGCGGTGGTGGAGGCGTTGCAGCAGGGCAAGGGGCGGCGCACCACGCTGGTGGTGGGGGGTCGCACCCCGGACGACCTGTACGACGACAAGGCGTTGGCGCAGTTGGCGTCGATGCCCCCGGCTGCGGCGTGGCAGAACGGCGGCTCGACCTGGTTGCGGTACGTGCCGACGGTGGAGATCGGGTGGGGTTGGCAGGGGGCGATCGGAAAGGCCGCCGACACGGCGGTGCGGTTGGGACCGTGGACCGACACGGAGGTGCTGGTCTGCGGGAGCCCGGAGATGACCCGGGACACGATCACGATTCTGGCCCGCTCGGGTGTCCAGCCCGAGCAGATCCTGACCGAGAGTTACGATCACTCTCTCTACCCGCCCCTCGCCGAGGCCGACGACGCTGCCCCGCGCGACTTCAGCTGGACAGGTGCCCGATGAGCATCGACCACTCCGACCGCCTCGCCGTGCCCGGCATGCCCGACCAGGGAGAGCTGGCCCGCCAGTTGTCCATGTTGGAGGCGCGACGGTTCCGGGGCAGTCACTGGTTGTCGGCCGACGAGGTCGCCGTGGTGATCCGTACGGCGGACGACCGGATCGCGTTGCTGGTCAACGAGTTGGAGCGGCAGCGTCGGGAGAACCACGGGCTGCTCAGCCAGGTGGAGATGCTGCGGCACGGCACGTTGCCGAGCAACGCCCCGCAGGGGCCGGATCCGATGGCGGTGGAGCTGGCGATGCGGGCGCAGGACGAGGCGAACCGCACGATCGGTGAGGCCAGCGCCGAGGGGGCGGAGATCATCGCCGACGCGCGCCGGCAGGCCGACGAGATCCTCGCCGAGGCGCACCGGCGCGCCGGTGACCTGAGCACGTCGGGGCCGGTGGGGCCGGTCGGGCCGGCGGGTGTGCCGTCGCCGGAGGTGCAGCGCCGGTTGCAGGAGCTGGAGGAGCGGCACGCCGCGGCGCTGGCGGCGGTGGCGGCGGCGCAGCAGCAGTTGGACCGGTGGCAGGCGCACCTGTCGGCGCAGTCGGAGCAGCTGCGGGCCGACGCGGCGGCGGCCGGCGGGGCGAGCGCCCAGCTGCGCGCCGTCCTCGGCGGCTAGCTGTCGCCGGGGCGGTCGAGCAGGGACTGACCCGGGTCGGTCAGCCGGTCCCGGCCATCGCCGCGAGGCGGCGGGCGAGCAGGGCGGCGGCCTCCCGCAGCTCCGGTGGCTCCAGCACCTCCGCCTCGAAGCCCAGCCGGGCCACCTGCGCGGCGAGCCAGTCGAGGTGGTCCCCGCCGACGACGAGCACGCACCATCCGTCGCGGTCGTCCTCGACGCGCCCCACCTGGGGCGGCACCACCTCCCGCACCCGGTCGGGCCGGGCGTGCACCCGCACCCGGGCGAGATACCGGTACGGCGCCTCGGTGACGGACCGCTGCACGTAGGCGACCGGGTCCGGATGCTCCCTCGCCCGGAAGCGCCAGGTCGTCGCCACCGGCTCGTGCATCCGGTCCAGCCGGAAGGTGCGCCAGTCGTCGCGGTCGACGTCCCGGGCCATCAGGTACCAGCGGCGGCCGGTGGTGACCATCCGCACCGGCTCGACCGTGCGCTCGCGTTCCCCGCCGTCGCGGCCGGCGTACCGGAACCGCACCCGCACGGCGTCGCGACAGGCCCGCGCGAGCGTCACCAGCAGCTCCGCGTCGATCTCCACACCGGGGCCGACGAGGGTCTCGGTGGCGCCGTGCACCGCCCGCACCTCGGCGCGCAGCCGGGCCGGCATCACCTGGTCGAGCTTCGCGAGCGCCCGCAGTGCCGCCTCGCCCGCCCCGGCGACCGTGCCGCCCGACGCCATCCGCAGGGAGACCGCGGTGGCGATCGCCTCCTCGTCGTCGAGGAGCAGCGGCGGCAGCCGGGTGCCCGCGCCGAGCTGGTAGCCACCGCCGACGCCCGCCGTCGCGTGCACGGGGTAGCCGAGGGCGCGCAGTCGCTGCACGTCGCGGCGCACCGAGCGGTCGGTGACCTTCAGCTCGGCGGCGAGTTCGGGGGCGGTCCAGGACGTTCGCCGCTGCAGCATCGCCAGCAACCGCAGCACCCGCTCGGTGGTCGCCTCAACGGTCACCCGCCCATCGTCGCACGAATCACGGAACGTCCCTGTCCGCTATCTGCGGGAGGCTGGCACCATGACCGACCAGAACTGGAATCCCCTGCTCCGGGACCAGCTCGCCTGGCACTGGACCACCCAGCTGCGCGATCGCCTCGACGGGCTCACCGACGACGAGTACCTCTGGGAGCCGACAGCCGACTGCTGGAGCGTGCGCCCGCGCGGCTCCGGCGCCGCGCCGGTGCGGGCCGGGTCCGGGGCGATGACCATCGACTTCGCGATGCCGGAGCCCGACCCGCCGCCGTTCACGACGATCGCCTGGCGACTCGGGCACGTCATCGTCGGCGTGCTCGCGGTGCGCAACGCCGCGCACTTCGGTCGCGCGCCCACCGACTACCAGTCGTTCGCGTACGCCCCGACCGCGGGCGCGGCGCTGGCCCAGCTCGACACGGAGTACGCCACGTGGCTGGCCGGGGTCGAGTCCCTCGGCGAAGCCGGCCTCGCCCGCCCGTGCGGGGAGGCGGAGGGACCGTACGCCGAGCGTCCGCTGGCGGCGCTGGTCCTGCACATCAGCCGCGAGCTGATCCACCATCTGGCCGAAGTGTGCCTGCTGCGCGACCTGCACCTGCACACTCGTCAGCAGATCCGACAGGAGGCGAGCTGAGATGGCCCGCGACGTACAGATCACTTTCGACTGCGCCGACCCGGCCGGGTTGGCGGCGTTCTGGGCCGAGGCCCTGGGTTACCGGTTGCAGGCCCCGCCCGGGGGCTTCGGGTCGTGGGAGCAGGCCCTGGAGGCGATGGGCGTGCCGCCCGAGAACCGCAACGACGCCTCGGGGCTGGTCGACCCCGAGGGCTCCCGGCCGCGGCTGTTCTTCCAACGGGTGCCGGAAGGGAAGCAGGCCAAGAACCGCGTGCACCTCGATGTGCGCGCCGCCCCCGGGCTCGAGGGCGACGCGCGGATGGCGGCCCTGGAGGCGGAGGCCGAGCGGCTCGTCTCCCACGGCGCCACCCGGCTCAGGCGCCACGAGCCGGCGCCCCCGCTCGGCACCGGTCACATCGTGATGGCCGACCCCGAGGGCAACGAGTTCTGCCTCGACTGATCAGCCGCGCGGCGGCGCCGGCGACACGGCCCGCGCCGGGCGGTCACGCAGGGGGTGATGCGGCGGCGACGGCCTCGCCGATCGGGGTTTCCCCGTCGACGAGTTCCAGGATCCGGCCGGCGCTGCCCGGGTGGTAGAGCAGCGCGACCAGGACCCGGGCCACGTCGGTGCGGGTGACCGCGCCGCGCGGGACGCGCCGGTCGAGGTGGATGCGGCCGGTGGGCGCGTCGTCGGTGAGCCGGCCGGGTCGCAGCACCGTCCAGTCCAGGTCACGGCGGGTCAGGTCGTCCTCGGCGGCCTTCTTGGCGCGCAGGTACGCCGCCCACACCTCGTCCCTGCCGGGCGCCGGCGGGTCCTCCACGCCCATGGAGGAGACGAGCAGGTAACGGCGTACCCCGGCGGCCTGGGCGGCGTCGGCGAGCAGCACGGCGGCGGCCCGGTCGACGGTGTCCTTGCGGGCGGCGCCGCTGCCGGGGCCGGCGCCGGCGGCGAAGACCACGGCGTCGGCGCCGGTGAGGTGCCCGGCGATCTCGTCGACGCCGGCGTGTTCCAGGTCCGCCAGGACGGGGTGGGCGCCGACGGCGCGCAGCGCGGCGGCGTGGTCGGGGTTGCGGATCAGCCCGACGGCGTTGTCGCCCCGGCCGGCCAGTTCCCGTTCCAGCAGGAGGGCGATCTTGCCGTGGCCTCCGGCGATGACGACGCGCATACCTGCCAACCTAGCCGCCGGCGACGAGGGTCACCGGCTTACGCTCGCCGCCCGGGGTGGCGCTGAGGCAGCATGGACGGGTGACGGAGACGATCGACGCGCTGGCCGGCCTGGTCGCCGGTGGTGGTGTCGTGGTGCTGAGCGGGGCGGGGCTGTCCACCGAGTCGGGCATCCCCGACTACCGGGGGCCCAGCGGCGCGGCCCGCCGGCACAGCCCGATGACCTATCAGACGTTCACCCGGGACCCGCTGGCGCGGCGGCGGTACTGGGCGCGCAGCCACCTGGGGTGGCGGATGATCGCCCGGGCGGCGCCGAACGACGGGCACCGGGCGGTGGCCCGGTTGCAGGACGCCGGGCTGGTCGACGGGGTGATCACCCAGAACGTCGACGGGCTGCACACGGCGGCGGGCAGCCCGCAGGTGGTGGAGCTGCACGGCCGCCTCGACGAGGTGGTGTGCCTGGACTGCGGCAACCGCACCTCGCGGGAGGAGCTGGACCGCCGGCTGCGGGAGGCGAACCCGGGGTTCGACGCGGCGGTCGGGGCGGTCAACCCCGACGGTGACGTGGAGCTCGCCGACGAGCAGGTGGCCGGGTTCCACACGGTCGACTGCACGTTCTGCGCCACCGGGATGCTGAAACCGGACGTGGTGTTCTTCGGGGAGACGGTCCCGGCGCCGCGGGTGTCACACTGCTTCGCGATGGTGGGCACGGCCCGGCTGCTGCTGGTGCTCGGCTCCTCGTTGACGGTGATGTCGGGGCGGCGGTTCGTGCTGCGGGCGGCGAAGCTGGGCATCCCGGTGGTGATCGCCAACCAGGGCCCGACCCGCGGCGACGGGTACGCGGCGATGACCGTCGACGCGCCGCTGGGGCGACTGCTGCCCGCCCTGGCCGACCGGGTCACCGGCGCGCCGTCGGCGCGGGTGCCGGCGGCGGTGGCCCCCGCCACGCTCTGACCCCCGGCCGGAGCGGTGACGCGGCCGGCGGGGGTACGCCATCTGCCGGAAACACCGACGCTGGTAGCGTTGACCATGCCGGTACCACCCACGCGGGAGAGACCGCCCAAACGGCACTTGGGCGGCGCCGAAGGGGCATATCCTCCCCGGAACCTCTCAGGCAAAAGGACCGCGGGGGCAGGCACTGTGGAGCGTCTTCGGGTGCGACTCAGGGGGAGGCCGACCTGTCGACCTCGCCCCCGCAGGAGCGCCGCGCATGACCGTAGAGAAGTTCGCCGACCGGCACATCGGCCCCGATCCGGGTGACGAGCGCCGGATGTTGGAGGCCGTCGGCTACGGCTCGATCGACGAGCTGATGGACGCGGCGATCCCCGAGGTGATCCGCTGGCACGGCACCCTGAACCTGCCCGACCCGGCCAGCGAGCGGGAGGCGATCGCCGAGCTGCGCGCCCTGGCCGCCCGCAACACCGTCGCGGTGTCGATGATCGGCCTGGGCTACCACGGCACCCACACCCCCGCGGTGATCCGCCGCAACGTGCTGGAGGACCCGGCCTGGTACACGGCGTACACGCCGTACCAGCCGGAGATCAGCCAGGGCCGGCTGGAGGCACTGCTGAACTTCCAGACCATGGTCACCGACCTGACCGGCCTGGCCACCGCGAACGCCTCGATGCTCGACGAGGGCACCGCCGCGGCCGAGGCGATGACCCTCGCCCGCCGCGCGTCGAAGAGCAAGAGCCCGGTGTACGTCGTCGACGCCGACACCCTGCCGCAGACCATCGCGGTGATCACCAGCCGGGCCGAGCCGCTGGACATCGAGGTGCGCGTGCTCGACGTCGAGCACGACGAGCTGCCGGGGGAGTTCTTCGGCCTGCACCTGCAGTACCCGGGCGCGTCCGGCGCGGTCCGCGACCACGCTGCCCTGGTGGCGGCGGCGCACGCGGTGGGGGCGCTGGTCACCGTCGCGGCGGACCTGCTGGCGTTGACGCTGCTGCGCCCGCCGGGTGAGATCGGCGTGGACATCGCCGCGGGCACCACCCAGCGGTTCGGGGTGCCGATGGGCTTCGGCGGGCCGCACGCCGGCTACCTGGCCGTCCGCTCGGGTCTGGAGCGGATGCTGCCCGGCCGGCTGGTCGGGGTGTCCCGCGACGCCGACGGCAACCCGGCGTACCGGCTGGCGTTGCAGACCCGCGAGCAGCACATCCGGCGGGAGAAGGCGACCAGCAACATCTGCACCGCGCAGGTGCTGCTGGCGGTGATGGCCGGCATGTACGCCGTGTACCACGGCCCGGACGGACTGCGGGCGATCGCCCGGCGTACCCACGACATGGCGGCGCGGCTCGCGGCCGGGCTGCGCGCCGGCGGGGTGCCGGTCGCGGACGTCGCGTTCTTCGACACCGTCACCGCGACCGTGCCGGGCCGGGCGGCGGAGGTGGTCGCGGCGGCCGCCGAGCGGCGGGTCAACCTGCGGCTGGTCGACGCCGACCGGGTGGGGATCTCCTGCGACGAGACCACCACCGCCGAGCACCTCGCGGCGGTGTGGGCGGCGTTCGGCGTGGACAAGGTCGACGGTGACGTCGACGGGGCGCTGCCGGAGACCCTGTCGCGCACGTCGGACTTCCTCACCCACCCGGTGTTCCGCACCCACCACTCCGAGACGGCGATGCTGCGCTACCTGCGGCGGCTGTCGGACTTCGACTACGCCCTGGACCGGGGCATGATCCCGCTGGGCTCGTGCACGATGAAGCTGAACGCCACCACCGAGATGGAGGCGATCACCTGGCCGGAGTTCGCGCACGTGCACCCGTTCGCGCCGGATGAGCAGACCGCCGGGTACCGGGACATGATCGGCCAGCTGGAGTCGTGGCTGGCGGAGGTGACCGGCTACGACGCGGTCAGCGTGCAGCCCAACGCCGGCTCGCAGGGTGAGCTGGCGGGGCTGCTGGCCATCCGGTCCTACCACGCCTCCCGGGGCGCGGGGCACCGCGACGTGTGCCTGATCCCGTCGTCGGCGCACGGCACCAACGCGGCGAGCGCGGTGATGGCCGGCATGCGGGTGGTCGTGGTGGCCTGCGACGCGGACGGCAACGTCGACCTGGTCGACCTCGACGCGAAGATCGACAAGCACCGGGACGCCCTGGCGGCGATCATGGTGACGTACCCGTCGACGCACGGCGTGTACGAGACGGGCATCGCGTCGCTGTGCGCGAAGGTGCACGACGCCGGCGGTCAGGTGTACGTCGACGGGGCGAACCTCAACGCCCTGGTCGGGTTCGCCAAGCCCGGCAAGTTCGGGGCGGACGTGTCACACCTGAACCTGCACAAGACGTTCTGCATCCCGCACGGCGGTGGCGGCCCGGGGGTGGGTCCGGTGGCGGTGCGGGCGCACCTGGCGCCGTTCCTGCCCGGCGACCCGCTGGGCGCGCACAGCGAGGGCCGGCCGGCGATCTCGGCGGCCCGGTACGGCTCGGCGGGCATCCTGCCGATCCCGTGGGCGTACCTGCGGATGATGGGCGCCGAGGGGCTGACCCGGGCGACCGGGGTGGCGGTGCTGGCGGCGAACTACGTGGCGGCGCGGCTGCGGAACCACTTCCCGGTGCTGTACGCCGGTAACAAGGGCCTGGTGGCGCACGAGTGCATCCTGGACCTGCGGCCGCTGACGAAGACGACCGGGGTGAGCGTGGACGACGTGGCCAAGCGGCTGATCGACTACGGCTTCCACGCGCCGACGATGTCGTTCCCGGTGGCGGGGACGCTGATGGTGGAGCCGACCGAGAGCGAGGACCTGGCCGAGCTGGACCGGTTCTGCGAGGCGATGATCGCCATCCGCGCGGAGATCGACAAGGTGGGCGCCGGGGAGTGGCCGGCGGGGGACAACCCGCTCGCCAACGCCCCGCACACTGCGGCGATGGTCGCCGGGGACTCGTGGCCGCACCCGTATCCGCGGTCGGTGGGGGCGTACCCGGCCGGGGTGGACCGGGCGGGCAAGTACTGGCCGCCGGTGCGGCGGATCGACGGGGCGTACGGCGATCGGAACCTGGTCTGCTCGTGCCCGGCGCCGGAGGCCTTCGAGGAGTGACCCGTACGCTGCGCCGGGGCGGACGTCGTGCCGCCCCGGCCGGCGGGTCCTGGGGAGGGCGGTCCCGGGCCGGGGACTAGCCTGGTGCTGTTGACCTGCTCCTGTGACGGAGCGTGGTCGACTCAGGCGACGAGAGCGTGGCGGGCGGGCCCGCGGTGCGGGGCGATGGTGCTGCCGTCGGGGAGCAGTTCGCCGGTGTCCTCGAAGACGATGACACCGTTGCAGAGCAGGCTCCAGCCCTGCTCACGGAAGCAGGCGATGACGCGGGCGGCTTCGCGGTCGGTCGCCTCGGCGGAGGGGCAGGTGGGTTGGTGCTGGCACATCGGGTTCTCCGGACTGTGGGGGCACTGTGTCATGGTTCACATGACCAGTGACGCACAGTACCAAGGTCGAGCGCGCGGAATCGAGCAGGCATCCGTCATGTTCCCCGGAAATCCACTGAACGGATGAGGAAGAATGGGCCGACCGGTGTGGAAACGCTCCCAACACCGCTGATCGACGTACCCGGCGCGCCGCCCTCGTGCCGCGGCGTGCTCGTCGAGCGCGCCCGGTACGAGTGGCGCCCTGCCGATGGCGGCGACCCGGCGGCGCTGGCCGAGCAGTTCCTCGCCGCGCACGGGCTCGACCTGACCGACCTGGCCCGGCCCGCCACCCACCAGCCGACCGGCGTCTGCGGCGCCGCCCTGTACGTCTCCGCCGCCGGCGGCGCCCGCATGATCGGCGCCGCAGCCGGTGCGCCCACCCCCGCGCCGGCCCTGCCGGAGCTGGCCGTGGTCGTTTACGGTCACCACCCGTCCCCGACCGCACCGCCCACCCCGGCGCGCGCCGGCCGGCCCGGCCCCGGCTGGTGGCTGGGCGACTGGCGGGAGAGCTGGACCCCCGGGCAGCACGCCGACGCCGTCACCGCGGTCCGCGCCGCCATCGCCCGCGGCGACGTGTACCAGGTCAACGTCGTCGGGCACGCCGCCGCCCGCTACCTCGGCGACCCGCGCCCGGCCCTGTCCCGCCTCGGCGCGCTGCCCGGCGCCCGCTACGGCGGCACCCTGCACGGCGACGGCTGGGCGATCGGCTGCGCCTCCCCGGAGACCCTGGTCGAGGTGACCGACGGTCGGGTGATCACCCGACCGATCAAGGGCACCCGCCCGGCCACCGCCGCCGGACGCCGCGAACTGCTCGCCTCGGCCAAGGAACGCGCCGAACACGTCATGATCGTCGACCTGGAACGCAACGACCTGGCCCGGGTGGCGCGCACCGGGTCGGTGCGGGTGGACGAGCTCTTCGCGGTGCGCCGCTGGTGCGACCTGTGGCAGGCCGAGTCGACCGTGTCCGCGGCGGTGGCCGACGGGCTGGGCCTGGCCGACCTGCTGCGCGCGACCTGCCCCGGCGGGTCGGTCACCGGCGCGCCGAAGCTCGCCGCCCTGGCCCGGATCGCCGCCCTGGAACCCGTCGGGCGCGGCGCCAGCATGGGCGCGCTGGGCTGGGTCGGCCCGGGCCGCCTCGACCTGGGCCTGACCATCCGCACCGTGGCCGCCGACGCCGACCGGCTGCACGTCTGGGCCGGCGGGGGCATCACCTGGGACAGCGACCCGGACGCCGAGGTCGCCGAGGCGGCGGCGAAGGCCGCCCCGGTACGCGCCCTGCTCGCCACCGGCTGACCGCACTCCGTTGCGCGCGCCCGCGGACACGGCTGCCGTCGCCGGCCAAGGGGGCATTCCGCACGCTGTGGACCTGATGACGTAAGCGACTCACGCCGACGTCCCGACCAGGGTGATCCGTTGGCGTCATCAGCTCGACAGCGTCCCGCACGGCTCCTCACACCTCGCGGGGCCCACACCGGCGTGCTCTGTCAGGACCTGGGCCACTGGGCCGTCCGGCGTGCCCGGCAGCGGACCCGCATGGTCGACAGCGCCCGGCGCGGCGGGTACGGGCCGGAGCGGCAGTGGCGGTGGATGAGGCGAGGTCCACGCGGAGCGGGAGGGGGATGGTCGGTCCCGGTCACGGCGGCGCTCACCGGCTCAGGTTCCGGTAGCGGCGCACGGCCAGCGGTGCGCAGACGATGATCAGCAGCAGCGGCCAGGCGACCGCCAGGGCGACGGCGTGCTGCGCGGCGAAGGACTCGCCGCCCCAGCCGGGGTTGCCGAACAGTTCCCGGCAGGCCGCCGCGGTGGCCGAGAGCGGGTTCCACCGGGCGACGGCGGCCAGCCAGCCAGGCATGGTGTCCGGGGCGACGAAGACGTTGGAGGCGAAGCCCAGCGGCCAGACCAGGATCTGCAGGACCGCCACCGACTCCGGCGCGCGCAGCAGCAGCGCCAGGTGGATGCCGAGGACGATCATCGCGGCGCGCAGCAGCAGCAGGAGCCCGACGGCGGCGAGGGCGCGGCCGGCGCCGAGGTGCCACTGCCAGCCGACCAGCGCGCCACAGCCGAGCATGACGGCCAGCGCGACGACGGCGTGCAGCAGGTCGGCGACGGCCCGCCCGGTGACCACCGCGGAGCGGGCCAGCGGCAGGGAGCGGAACCGGTCGGTGACGCCGCGGGCGGCGTCGGTGGCCACCGCCGTGTAGGTGGTCTCCACCCCGAAGAGCATGGTCATGGCGAACATGCCGGGCAGCAGGAACTCCTTGTAGTCACCGCCGCCGGGCACCACCATCGCCCCGCCGAGCAGGTAGCCGAACATCAGCACCAGCAGCACGGGGAAGAGCAGGGCGACGATCACCGGGCCGGGTTGCCGCGCCCAGTGGGCCAGGGCCCGCCCGGTCAGGGTGGCCGCGTCGGTGAGCGCCCAGCGGGCCCGGTGCAGCGCCACGGTCGGCGTGGTCACGCCCTTACCTCCTCGGTGTCGGCGGTGAGGTGCAGGAACACCTCGTCGAGGGTGGGTCGGCGCACGGCCACGTCGGCGGCCTCCAGCCGTCCGTCGGCCAGGGCGCGCAGCACGGCGGCGAGGGTGTTCACCCGGTCGGTGGTGGTGACGCTGACCCGCAGTTCGTCCGGGGCGACGCGGGGTGCGGTGGCGGCGGCCGCGCCGATGACCTCGGCGGCGCGAGCCAGGTCGCCGGGGTGGTGCAGCACCACGTCGACCCGGTCGCCGCCGAGGGTGGACTTGAGTTCGTCGGGGCTGCCGGCGGCGATGATGCGGCCGTGGTCGACGACCCTGATCGTGTTGGCCAACTGGTCGGCCTCCTCCAGGTACTGGGTGGTGAGCAGGACGGTGGTGCCGGCGGCGACGAGCGCGCGGACGGCGTCGCGGACGTCGCCGCGGGCGCGCGGGTCGAGGCCGGTGGTGGGTTCGTCGAGGAACAGCACGGGCGGGTCGAGGATCAGCGCGGCGGCCAGGTCCAGCCGGCGGCGCATCCCCCCGGAGTACGCCCCGACCGGCTTGTCGCCGACGTCGGCGAGGCCGAAGCGGGCCAGCAGTTCGTCGGCGCGGGCGCGGGCCCGGGCGGGGGAGAGGTGGTGCAGCCGGCCGAAGAGCACCAGGTTCTGCCGGCCGCCGAGCACCTCGTCGACGGAGGTCTGCTGGCCGACCAGGCCGATGTGGGCGCGGACCCGGTCGGGGTGCTGGCGCACGTCGTGGCCGGCGACCCGGGCGGTGCCGGCGTCGGCGCGCAGCAGGGTGGTCAGGATCCGCACCAGGGTGGTCTTGCCGGCGCCGTTGGGCCCGAGGATCGCGCAGACCGTGCCGCCGGCCACGGTCAGGTCGACCCCGGCGAGGGCCTCGGTGTCGCCGTAGTGCTTGCGCAGGCCTTCGGCCTCGATGACCGGTCCGTCGCGTCGCATGGGCACGCCCCTCTCCCCGTTGCCGTGCGCCGTACCGTACACCATACGGTACGAGGGTCGGTAGGGTGGCGGCATGAGCGTCGAGTACAGCGGCACCGGGGACCCCGCGCGCAGCCTCGCCCTGCTCTGGCGCACCAGCGAGAAGGCCAGCCGCCGCGGCGGCGACCTGAGCGTGGACCGGATCGTGCGGGCGGCCATCGAGGTGGCCGACACCGAGGGACTGGCCGCGCTCTCCATGCGCCGGGTCGCCGAGCGCCTGGGAGTGGGCACCATGTCGCTCTACACCCACGTGCCCGGCAAGGGCGAACTGCTCGACGTCATGCTCGACACCGTCTACGGCGAGACCGCCCGCCCCGCCGAGGTCCCCGGCGGCTGGCGCGGCCGGCTGGAGCAGATCGCCCGGGAGAACTGGGCGCTCTACCTGCGCCACCCCTGGCTGCTGCAGGTCGCCACCACCCGCCCACCCCTGGGCCCCAACGTCACCGCCAAGTACGAGTACGAACTGCGCGCGGTCGAGGGCATCGGCCTGACCGACCTGGAGATGGACGCCGTGGTCACCCTCGTCGACGGGTACGTCCACGGCGCGGTGCGCGGCGCGGTGGAGGCCGCCCAGGCGGCGCAGCGCACCGGCATGACCGACGAGCAGTGGTGGCGGGCGCACGCGCCGTACCTGGAGAAGGTGATGGACCCGCGGCGGTTCCCCACCGCCGCCCGGGTGGGCACCGCCGCCGGGCAGGAGTACCAGGCGGCAGGCGACCCCATGCGGGCCTTCGAGTTCGGCCTGGCGCGCATCCTCGACGGCGTCGCCGTCCTGGTCGGCGAGCGCTGACCGGGGTGCGCCACCGCCGGCCGTGACGCACCGATAGCCTTTCCGGCATGACCGTACGCCCCATCAGGATCATCGGTGATCCCGTCCTGCGCACCGCCTGCGAGCCGGTGACCAGCTTCGACGCCGAGTTGCAGCAACTGGTCGACGACCTGATGGACACCCTGCTGGGCGCGCCCGGCCGGGCCGGCGTGGCCGCGCCGCAGATCGGGGTGAGCGCGCAGGTGTTCGTCTACGACGCCGACGGCCACCGCGGGCACATGATCAACCCGCGCATCGAACTGTCCGACGAGTCGCAGGACGACGAGGAGGGCTGCCTGTCCATCCCCGGGCTGTACTTCCCGACCCGGCGGGCGATGCACGCCACCGTGCACGGCTTCGACCGGCACGGCGAGCCGCTGACCATCTCCGGCAGCGGCTTCCTGGCCCGCGCGTTGCAGCACGAGACCGACCACCTGCGCGGCCGCCTCTACGTCGACACCCTGTCCGGGGACGTACGCCGCCGGGCGTTGCGGGAGATCCGCGCCGGCCGGTTCGACTCGCCCAGTCGGCACCGCTGACGAGGCGGGGGCGGCCGACGGCCGCCCCCGCACCCGATCAGCCGCAGGTCACTTCGGCGGCGGGGCCACCAGGCAGATCGCCGTGGAACTGTTGCCGACGTTGTCCACGCCGGTGATCACCGCGTCGCCGCGCAGCGTCACCTTGTAGTCGACGTCGCCGGTGCCGTCCTTGACCCGGGACTGGGCACCCGGCGCCTGCACCAGCTTGATCTTGGTGCCGGCGGGGAACGGACCGAACTTCACCGTCGGGTCGGCGCTGTCACCGATGTAGACGTCCACCGCCGTGTCGACGATGTCGGTCGAGGTGAGCTGGTAGAACCCGTCCGGGTTGTACGAGCCGGGGATGTTGTCCCCGCTCGGGTTGTTCGTCGGCACGCACGCCGTGTCCGGCGCGGTGGTGTCGACCACCCGCATCGTCGCGGTGTCACTGCCGGTGTTGCCGGCCGCGTCGGTGGCGGTGCAGGTCACCGTGGTGGCGCCGAGCGGGAAGGTGCTGCCCGACGGTGGCACGCACTTCGGCGTGAGCGGCCCGTCGACGTTGTCGGTCGCCGAGGCCGGGTAGTTGATGACCGCGCCGGCGGGGCTGGTCGCCTCGACGGTCCGGTCGTCCACGACCACCACCGGCGGGGTGACGTCGTTGACCGTGACGCTGATCTGCTCGACGAACGCCGGCCCACCGGAGAGCCCGTTGAGCAGGAAGTCCACCGTGCAGTGCAGGGTGGCGCCCTGCGGGGCGTTCCCGGCCACCGCGATGGTCTCGGCGAACGGCACGTTCGTGCCGCTCTGCTGGGTACGCGAGGCCGCGTCGAAGGTGACGGTCAGCCCCGGATCGCAGGACGTCACCGTCGGGGTGACGGTGACGTCGAGGTCCCGCAGGCCGCTGAGGATGGCGTCGGTGACCGTCTCCGGGGCGCTGCCGACCAACTGGCCGCCGGTCGCGGCGACCACCGCGCTGGCCTGCCCGCTGACGTCCAGGCCACCACCGCCACCGCTGACGCTGACCGCCAGCACCTTCGCCTCGTCGGCCTGCAGGGCCGCGGTGGCCTGCGCCAGGGTGTGCCCGGCGCTCGGGTCGTGGCTGGGGGCGTCGCCGACGAGCACCACGATCCGGCTACTGCCGGAGCGGTAGGCGATCCCGCCGTCGGAGACCTGGAACAGCCCGTTCACCCACGCCTCGGGGGTGTCCCCGCCGCCGCCGGCCGACAGCCCGTTGACCGCGTTCTGCAGCGCCGTCGCGTCGTCGGTGAGGTTCTGCCGGACCCGGAACAGCTCCGCGCCGTCGCCCTCGTCCCGGTAGGAGGCCACCGCGAACTGCGCGCTCGGCTGCACCGACCGCACGTTGTTGATGACCTGCTGGAGGTTGGCCTGCACGTCCCCGATGACGGTGCCCATACTGCCGGTCGTGTCGACCAGCAGGACCACGTCCGGCTTCGGCGGGATCGGCGGGGTGGCGACCACCTTGGCGATGTCGATGCTCGTGCCCGGATCGGCGTCGCGGTCCACGACCGCCGGGTCGACGCCCGGCGCCGCGAGCGCCGGCCCGCCCGCCACGGTCACCAGGGCCGCCACGGCGGCGGTGAGGACCGCCAACCGACTTCGACCCCGTACTGATGTCACTGCCATCTGTGCTCCTTCGGCTCCGCCGCGTCACGACACGGCCTCTGCCAGGAGACGCTAGGGGTCCGACGGGCAGCCGCCCGTCCGACACATGCCCAGGTCAGGGTCGGGTTGTTGACCCGGCGTGGCGGCTGGACATGCTGTCTGTCACCGCAGTCAGCGTGTACTCGCCGAAGTCGGCGACCCGGCTGAAGCCGAGCCGCCGGTAGAGCCGCACCGCGGCGACGTTGTCGGCCCTGACGTTGAGGGCGACGTGGTCGACCTCGCCGCGCAGCCGCCCGCACAGCGCGGCGACCACGGCGGCGGCCAGGCCCTGCCCGCGTACCCGGGGATGGGTGGTGACGTTGCCCAGCGCGGCCACCCGGTAGGTGGGCGACCAGACGTGCACCCCGGCCACCGCGACCAGCTCACCCGCCTGCCGGATCCCCACGTACTGGCCGGTGGCGAGCATCCGCGGATCGAACCAGTTGCCCGGATACGCCAACGCGTAGAGGGCGCGCAGGGCCGACAGGTCGGCCTCACCGAGCACCTCGCCCGCCGGGGTGACCGTGGCCAGCCGGGCCGGGTCGGTCAGCGCCATCCGCAGGTGCGCCCCGGCCGGGTCGACGGCGAACCAGCCGCCCAGCACCTCCTCCAAGCCGGGGGACAGGTGCGCGTACAGGCGGGCGGGCAGCATCGGCGCCAGGTCGGCCAGCAGCGCCGCCAGCTCCGGCAGGCCGTCCGGCCCGGCGAACGCGAGCAGCACCGGCGGTGTCACCCCGTGGTAGAGCAGCGCCACCTGGTCGCCACGACGGAACCACGACGTGTACGGCCAGAAGAAGTCGTCCAGATCGCCCAGCTGGTAGGCGTGCAGCACCGGATCGCGGCGCAGCAGCTCCGCCAGGGCGACGCGGTCGTGTTCGGCCCGTACCGGCATCGGGTCAGCCACCTCCCGTCACGGCGCTCAACCCGCCCGCCACTGGTCGTAGCCGAGCTTCGCCACCAGCGCCAACACCACCACCAGCAGCACGATCCGCACGAACCCGGCGCCCCGGCGCAACGCCATCCGCGCCCCCACCGCCGCCCCGGCGACGTTGCACACCGCCATCGCCGCCCCCAGCAGCCACCACACGTGACCCGTGGCCGCGAACACCACCAGCGCCCCCAGGTTCGTACCCGCGTTGACCACCTTCGCCATCGCCGAACCGTGCACGAAGTCCGCACCCACCAGCGCGGTGAACGCCACCACCAGGAACGTGCCCGTACCCGGGCCGATCAGACCGTCGTACAGGGCGATACCCACCCCGGCCACCGCCACCGCCGCGACCACCCGCAGCCGGGTCCGCCGCGCCGGCACCGCCACCACCCCCAACCGGGGACGGAACACCACGAACAACGCCACCGACACCAGCACCGCCAGCACCACCGGCCGGTACGCCCCCGCCGGCACCGCCCCCGCCAGCGCCGCCCCGACACCCGCGCAGCACACCGCCAGCCCCGCCGACGGCCCCGCCACCATCCAGTCGATCTTCGTACGCCGGGCGTACGTCACCGCCGCCGTCGACGTACCGAAGATCGCGGCCAGCTTGTTCGTGCCCAACGCCGTCGCCACCGGCACCCCCGGCGCGGCCACCAGCAGCGCCGGCAGCAGCAACAGACCACCACCACCGACCACCGCGTCGACCCAACCGGCCATCGCGGCCGCGGCGAGCAGGGTGGTCAGCGACAGGGAATCCACGGCCGGCCATTCTGCCCACCCGCCCCGACCCGCCGCGCCACCCTGTGGCCGACCTCACCGGCCGGCAACCCCCTCACCGACCGCGCCGACGGCGCAGCCACAGCCCCACCGAGGCCACCGCCACAAACACCAGCATCGAACAGAGCAACGCCTTGACCATCGGGCAACTGTGCCACGGCGACGTAGGGTGCAGGAGTGCGCCTGGCGACGTTCAACCTGCTGCACGGCCGCTCCCTGACCGACGGCCTGGTCGACCCCGACCGGCTCACCGCCGCGGTGCAGACCCTCGACGCCGACATCCTCGCCCTGCAGGAGGTCGACCGGGACCAGTCCCGCAGCGGCAACCTCGACCTCACCGCCATCGCCGCCCGCGCCCTCGACGCCCCCGAACACCGCTTCGCCGCCGCCGTCGTCGGCACCCCCGGCGAACAGTTCCGCCCCCTGCGCCACGACGACGACGGCCACGGCGAACCCTGCTACGGCGTCGGCCTGGTCAGCCGACACCCCGTCCGCTCCTGGCAGGTCACCCGGCTGCGCCCCGCCCCGGTACGGTCCCCGATCTACGTCCCCGGCCCCCGCGGCGGCCTCATCCTGCTGCGCGACGAACCCCGCGTCGTGCTCGCCGCGATCCTCGACACCCCGCACGGCCCACTCACCGTCGCCGCCACCCACCTGTCGTTCGTCCCCGGCTGGAACGCCCACCAGCTGCGCCGCGTCGTACGCGCGCTGCGCACCCTGCCCGCCCCGCGGATCCTGCTCGGCGACCTCAACCTCCCCGCCGGCGCGGCCCGACTGCTCAGCGGCTGGCGGCCGCTGGGCCGCCGCCCCACCTACCCGGCCGCCGCGCCCCGCGTGCAACTCGACCACATCCTCGCCGACCGGCACGGCCTGGACCGGCTACCCCCGGTCACCGCCGTCGACACACCCCTGTCGACGATCTCCGACCACCGGCCCCTCGTCGTCGACCTCGGCTGACCCGGCGACGACCCGACCCCGGCCCGGCCGCCGTCGCAGCCTCAGCCCTGCCCGACAGCCCGCTGCGCCGCCCGCACCGCGTTGCGGAACAACATCGCCACCGTCGTCGGACCCACCCCGCCGACCCGCGGCGTAATCGCCCCCGCCACCTCGGCACACGACTCGTCCACGTCCGGCAGCAACCGCCGCCCCTCGTAGCGCACCCCACCACCGACGACCGCCGCACCCGGGCGCACATGCTCCGGCCGCACGATCCCCGGCACCCCCGCCGCCGCCACCAGAATCTCCGCCCGCCGCGTGTACCGCGGCCAGTCCGCCACCCCGGTGTGCACCACCGTCACCGCCGCGTTCGCCGTCGGCCGCTTCTGCGCCAGCAGCATCGCCAACGGCCGCCCCAGCGTCGCCCCCCGACCCAGGACCACCACCTCACGACCCGACACCGGCACCCCGTGGTACGCCAGCAACGCCTCGATCCCCGCCGGCGTGCACGGCAACGGCCCCGGCAGACCCAACGCCAACCGGCCCATGTTCACCGGGTGCATGCCGTCGACGTCCTTGTCCGGGTCGAGGACGTCCAACGCCCGGTCGTAGTCCAGATGACCGGGGATCGGATGCTGCACCAGCACCCCGTGCACCCCCGCGTCGGCGTTGAAATCCGCCAGCACCCGGTGCAGATCCTGCTGAGAGGCCGACGCCGGCAGGTGCACGTGCGGCGACGCGAAACCCAACTCCGCCGCCTGACGCTGCTTGATCCGGATGTAGCCGGCGCTCGCGTCGTCGTCACCCACCAGCACCGTCGCCAGCGCCGGCGTCACCCCCGCCGCGCGCAACGCCGCCACCTGCTCGGCCACCTCGGTCAGGATCTTCTCCGCCACCGGCTTACCGGGCAGCAGCCGGGCCGTCGCAGTCACAGGGGAAGCGGAAACAGACATAGCTCACCTCGTCCGCGGAGGCCCAGGCGGTCGACCCCCGCGACGAGCTCCCCGATGGTTCCCCATCCCCGTGCCGCCAGTCGCGTCCACCCTCAGCCTGCCACACCACCGGCGCGGACCGCATCCGCCACCGCCCACCACCCCGGCAGCCAGACCAGCACCGCGTCCGCCCGCCCGCGCCGCACCCACCCGCACGGCGATGATCCTGTCAGGACAGGCACCCGCGCCCCAACGGCCACTCGCCACAACCCGTACAGTCTCGCCGTGATCGAGATCAGCGCCCAGGTTGACCTGTCGCACCCAAGCGACCGGGTCTGGCAGGCATTGACCAAGCCGCAGCTGCTCAGCCGCTGGTTCACCGAGACCGAGACGGTCACCCAGGCACCGCAGCGGCTGCTGCTGCACACCGCGGGGCTGCCCGGCTTCCACGCCGCCGTCGACGCCGAGGTGACCGACCAGCGGGCACCCGAGCTGCTCGTCCTGCAGTGCCAGGAAGGCGACCGCCGCACCCAGCTCACCTGCACCATCACCCGCACCGCCGAAGGCTGCCGACTGTCGGTGCAGGAAACCATGGAACACGGCACCTGGCCCGCCGAGGACCGCGACCACCGCGAGCGGTACTACCAGCAGACCCTGACCGGACGGCTCCCCGCCATCCTCGACTGGCTCGCCTTCCAGCAGGTCGACCTGCGCCGCGGCGAGGACCCGCCAACCGCCGAGCTGCCCGCCATCGCCCTGTCCGGCCGCGTACCCGCACCGGCCGACCGCCGACGCCGGCTGGCGATCATCGCGGCAGTCACCGCGGCGACCCTCGCCACCAGCGCGGCCCTCTGGGCCCTGCTGCCCGGCGACGCGGACCAGACCGCCGCACCGGCCCCGCTGCCCCCACCACCCACCGCCGGCGCCACCAACGACAGTGCCGCGCCCCGGACCACCCGCAGCTCCCGGCCCTCGTCCGCCGCCGCTCGCAGCACCCCGCGCCCCAGCCGGACCCCCACCGCCACCCCGTCGCGCACACTCACCTCCGCCGCCCCGAGCGCCGCCACCATGACCGCCCGCTACGAGACCACCGCCACCCGGCTCTTCGGCTACACAGGGCAGGTGGTGCTCGACAACCCGGACGGCCCCGCGGCGAAGAGCTGGACCCTCGTCGTCACCCTCGCCGAGGACGGCACCATCACCAACGCCCAGGGAGCCAACTGGCAGCAGGACGGTCAGGCCGTCACCTTCACCGGCGCACCCGTCCCGGCCGGACAGTCGCAGACCATCACCTTCGACGTCCGCAACCCGGACCCGCGCACCAAGGCACCCGAGGGCTGCACGATCGACGGCACCCCCTGCACCGGCCTGTGACCCGACGCCCCGGTCAACCCACGGGATCGAACGACGGCACCAGCCCCGCCAGCGCGCGGTTGGTGCGGTTCGACCGCACCGCCGCCCGCTGCTGACCCGCCGTCACCTCGATGTACGTCTGCGACGACGCCAACGACGCGTGCCCCAGCAACCGCATGATCTCCGCGGCGCTCGCCCCGTCCTCGGCCAACCGCGTCGCGAACGTGTGCCGCAACGCGTGCAGCCGCGCGCCGCGCGGCACCCGGTCACCGATGCCCGCCCGCCGGTAGCAGGAGTCCACCAGGTACTGCAGCCCACCCCGACGCAGCGGCTCACCCCGCCGGTCCACCAGCAACGGCGAGTCCGGCCGTACGCTGCGCGACCCGAACCGCCGCGCCCGACTGTCCAGGTAGGCCGCCAGCACCCGGTCCAGCTCCGGCTCGACCGGCACCACCCGCGGCCGGCCGCCCTTGCCGGCCACGTCCACCCGCCGCTCGTCGGCCCGACCGGTCAGCGACGACACCCGCAGCGCCAGCAGCTCCGACAGGCGCAGCCCGGCGCAGAGCGCCAGGGCCAGCACCGCCACGTCCCGCTCCGGCCACGGGTCCCGCTGCCGGCCGTCCTCCCGGGCGACCGAGGCGAGCAACTGCTCCGGGGTGTCCTCGCCCCGCAACGGCTTGGGCTGGGGGAGCGGAGCGCGCGGCCGGCCCACCGCCGGCATCGGATTGCCCGCCACCACCCCCTCGGCTACCAGGAACGTGAAGAAGCTGTTCCAACTGGACCAGGCGCGGTGCACGGAGGACGCCGCCCGGGGAGCGGCGAACCGGGCGAACGCGGCACGCATGACCCGGGGGGAGAGGTCCGAGATCATCACCTGGTCGAGGGGGAGGGGAGTGGCGTCCTCGCCGACCAGGGCGGCGACCGCCCGCAGGTCCCGCCGGTACGCCTCCAGCGTGTGCGGGGAGGGCTTGCGGGTGGCCCGCGCCGTCAGGAACTCGTCGATGAGCCGCCCTACCGATTCGTCCCGTTTGTGATGCATAAGGGATATTATGCAGGTTTTTCGGGTTTCGGGCCAGCCCGCGAGAGAGGGGAGCGGCGCAGGCGGGGACTCGCTTTCCGGATCGCCCGTGAGCGGTGGCGTCGGCGAGCGGTTCACGAGGAATGGCGAACTGGGGGGTGCAGCGGCGCCGTCCATGAAGATGGGCGCGAGGTCGCGTCCCAGCCGAGGGGGTGGCGCACTTTGGGGACGGCCCGTTCGGCTCACCGCCTCGCGCGGTGCCGATGATGTCGTGCCCAACGCGGCCGTCATTGGGGATGCGTGGCGCACGTGCAGGGGTTCTCCGTCGGGGCCGAACCGGCCGGCCTTCGCCGCTCCCAGGATCGGGTAGCAGTTTCCGAGGCGACGCGGCGAGGTGGCAGTCGGAGAATTGCTACCCGATCCTGGTTCGTCGCCGGCCCACGACAGCGCCGCCCACCCCTCCCGGAGGAGGGCTCCACCAGCGCTACTTGACATAATGTACATTATCGAATCAGGACACTCGGCGGCAGCGACCTCGCCGGCCTCGGCTCGTGTTGTCCGCTCTCACTCATCTGAGGCCGCCGGCATCCAGGCGCCGAAGTACGGCCCGCGCGCCCCCGATCCGGTCTTTCGCCGCCTACTGACCGGGCTCTCCGCCGGCCGCGGCTCGACGGGGCAACGAAACCTGAGGCCGGCTGCTATACACCCCTTCATGTCAAACGCCTCCCTCGGCATGCTGGCCCGTGCGGCGCTCGCCGTCGTCACCTCGGTGGCCGCGCTGGCCGCCGCCGCGCCACCGGCCGCCGCCGCGGCCAGCACGCTCAGCCTTCAGACCCTCCAGTTCTCCCCCGCCGGGGTGGACGCCAGCGGCGACGGCGCCGTCGTGCCGCTGACGTTCAGCGTGCGCAACGGCGACGACGCCGCCCAGGACATGTACGGCACTCTCCTGCTCCAGCAGGTCGGCCCCACCCCCGGCAGCTACGTCGGCCAGACGTACGAGGTCGACTTCCGATTCAACGAGGCCTGGTACGCCAAGGCCCGCTGGTTGTCCGGCACCCCGCAGAAGTCGACCTACCAGTACGACTTCGTGGTGCCGCGGTACGCGGCCACCACCTCCGCCCGCTGGCTGGTGACCCGCTTCGAAGCGCACGACGAGCGCGGGGGCTCGCTCGTCCTCGGCTCGGCCGCACTGCAGGAGGAGTACGGCGGCAAGCTGACCGCCAAGACCCTGGTCGACTCGACCGCCCCGTCCCTGAGTTGGGGCTACCTGGAGCCGATCAGCGGCGCCCGGCCGTACGCATACGTACGTGGCCACGAGGCGGTGCTGCGCTACGACCTCTCACTCATCGACACCGAGTCAGGCTTCTGGAAGGGCAGCCTGACGCTCACCGGCCCGGACGGTCGCACCGCCGTGGGCCGGTTCGAGGCGGGCTTCTACCGGCCGGACCCGCACTGCGGGTCGTACACGGCCAACGACCCCAACTACCCCAGCTGCAACGTCGAGGTGCGCATCCCGGCGGACGCGGCGTCCGGGACCTGGCGGGTCACGGAGCTGGCGCTGACCGACAACGCCGGCAACCGGGGCGTCGTCACCGAGCACGGCCTGGAGTCGATCACAGTCACCTCCAACGAGACGCTGAGCGCCGGGGACTTCGCGGCCAACCCGAACCCGGTCGACAACTGGCGGAGCACGGTCGAGGTCCAGGTGGGCATGGCCGTCACCGGTGCGCGGGACGGCGTTCGGGAGATCCTGCTCGACTTCGACAACCACGGCTGCCTGCAGACCTCGACGACGCCGACGATCCGGACCGACGGCAAGGTGAGCGTGCCGGTACGGGTGTACAGCACCACGAAGAGGTGCACCGTGACCGGCATCGCGCTCCGCGACGGCGCTGGTGCCCTCGCCCTTTACGGCAGCCGGTACGACGCACCGGACCCGAAGCTCACCATCACCCAGCTGGTGAACACGACCCCACCGACCGCCAGCGACGTGGCGCTGACCCCAACCACTGTGGCCAGCAGCGCGGCGGCGAACACCACGCCGGTCGTCACCATGACCGTCACCGCCCCTGTCGCACCGTTGAGCAGCTGCTCGCTCTACCTGTACGGGGCCGACGGCCAGGTGGTGGCCCAGCAGGGCGGCGGCTGCGGTGCCGGCCCGGACGGGCGGCTCACCATCTACGGGTACCTGCCGTGGGGCATCGCTCCCGGCGTGTACACGTACGGTTTCACGCTCGGCGACGCCAGCCGGCTGAGCACCACGTACGGCCCGGAGGGCGAGGCCATGCCGGGCGGCCCGCTCACCCTGACCGTCACCGAGGGCTGACCGCCGGGCCGGTCCCGCGCGCCACCGGGCGCGGGACCGGCCCCGGTCTCAGCGTCGCGCGCAGAGCCGGATCTCGTGCTGCTCGCCGGGACCGCGCCGCGCTCTCGCCCTGCGATTCCAGTAGCTCGGACTTGATGAGCTGGTTGACTGTGAGGTCGACGCGTTCTGCTTCGAGCGCGATCATGGGTGGGAGAAGTGACAATCGGGCTGCCTTCACCGTTCTGGCGCCGAGTAGCCATGTCGACAGAGATCGCAGATCGCCAGCGCTCTTACCGACCCGAGCGGGGTGGCGCGAGGCAGATGACTCGCGAGGCAACAGATGACTGAAGCATGACCGCGAGTCGTCTGCGTCCACATACAGGGCTCTTACCGCTCCCACACCGGTGAACGCGCAGGAGGGCACCGCTCCCCCTGCCAGGCCGCCGACAAGTGGCGATCACGATCTTGGCGAGGGCCCGGCATTGCGGAAGGTGCGACGGTAGGCGTCCGGAGGTACACCGACGGTGCGGTGGAAGTGCCGGCGCAGCGTCGTGGCGGTTCCCATGCCAGCCGCCTCGGCGATGGCGTCGATGCTGTTGTCGGTGTTCTCCAGTAGCTCCTGGGCCCGGCGGATCCGCTGCGTAGCCAGCCACTGCAGCGGGGTGGTGCCGGTTACCGACTTGAAGTGGCGGGCCAGGTTGCGCGAGCTCATGTTCGCCTGGCGTGCCAGGTCCTCCACGGTCAGCGGACGGTTCAGCCGTTCCATCGCCCAGGGGAACAGGTTGGCAAGCGGATGGTCGTCGCGGGCGGGCACCGGGGTGGTGACGAACTGGGCCTGGCCGCCGGCGCGATGCGGCGGCACGACCAGGCGGCGGGCGACGGCGTTGGCGACCGTCGAGCCGTGGTCGCGGCGGATCAGGTGCAGGCACAGGTCGATCGCGGCGGCTTTGCCGGCGGAGGCGAGCACGTTACCGTTGTCGACGTAGAGCACGTCCGGGTCGACCTTCACCCGGGGATAGCGGGCGGCCAGCGCCTCGGTGTGGGCCCAGTGGGTGGTCGCGCGCAGCCCGTCCAGCACTCCGGCGGCGGCCAGCACGAACGCACCGGTGCACAGCGAGACCATCCGAGCGCCCGCCTCGTGGGCCGCGCGGACGGCGTCGAGCAGGTCGGGTGGCACGTCCGCGTCGATGTCTTCCACGGCCGGGATGATCACGGTGTCGGCGCGGGCGAGTCGGTCCAACCCGTCGTCGGGTTCCAGGTGGAATCGGCCGATCCGGACCGGGCCCGGGCCGCAGACCACGAGGTCGTACCACGGGTCTGCCAGGCCGGAGGGGTCGCGGACGAAGACTTCGCAGGCCATGGCGAGCTCGAAGTGCAGCATCCCGTCGGTGGCGGCGAGCGCGACAGTGGCCATGTCCGGAATTGTATGGGGCATGGCGTTCCAGACACTACTGCGGGGCTGGCCGCGCTGAGAGGATCTCCTCAGTCGATCTTTTGAGGGGGAACTGCAGATGGGTTCGAGTCAGATGGCGGCGGTGTTCGGTGCGTACGGACACACCGGGCGGTTCGTGGTGACGGAGTTGCGCGACCGCGGGTTCGTCCCGCTTCTCCTCGGCCGCGACGCGGGCAAGCTCGAGGCGCTGGCGGCGTCGTATCCGGGGCTCGATTACCGGCTGGCGTCGGTCGACGATCCGGCCTCGCTCGACCGCGCGTTGGAGGGTGCGGCCGCCGTCATCAACTGTGCCGGCCCGTTCGCCTCGACCGCGGGCCCCGTGATCGAGGCCGCCCTGCGCACCGGGGTCCCGTACGTGGATGTGGCGGCCGAGATTGAGGCCAACCTCGACACGTTCACGCACTTCACCGACCGCGCTCGGACCGCGGGCGTCGCGGTGGTCCCGGCGATGGCCTTCTTCGGCGGACTCGGCGATCTGCTGGTCACGACGGCGATGGGCGACTGGACGGCGGCCGACGAGGCGCACGTCGCGTACGGACTGAGCAGTTGGCACCCCACGGCCGGGACCCTCGTCTCCGGCACCGTCTCGCGGGAACGGCGCGCTGGCCAACGTGTCCGCTACACCGGTGGCCGGCTGGAGTACTACGTCGACGAGCGCGACCTGCCGAGGATGGAGTGGGACTTTCCCGCTCCGGTGGGCCGCCGGACCGTCCTCGGCGAGTTCACGATGGCCGACGTCGTCACCGTCCCCAGTCACCTGTCGATCCCCGAGGTGCGCACGTACATGACCACCGACGCGGCCCGGGACCTGGCCGCTCCGGGCACACCCGCACCGACCGCTGTCGACGAGCTCGGCCGGTCCGCGCAGACGTTCACCGTCGACGTCATCGTGCGCTCCGGCGACACGCAACGACGCGTCGTCGCCAGCGGCCAGGACATCTACGCCATCAGCGCACCGCTGGCGGTCGAAGCGGTCCGCCGCATTCTCGGCGGTCAGACGAGGACGAGCGGCGTCGCCTCCGCCGGCGAGATCTTCGACGCGCCCGACTTCCTCCGCGCGCTGTCCGCGCACATCTCGCTCGAACCGACCCACGAGTCTCGCGCGCCACAGTTCGTCTGATCGCCCGGTCAGAGATGACAGCCGGACAGTCCCCGATGTCGGCGTGCCGTTCCGTCACGAGCGACAGAGGGTTGGCGTGACGCCGGTCGGTGGCTGGGCTGTCCGGCGGGAACGTTACGTCGTGACGTCGGCCCCGACGCCGGCCGGCAGGAGGGCCAGGAGCTGTTGCGTGTGGCCGGGGAGCTCCAGGTCGGCGAGCCCGGTGATGAGGTCCCTCAGCGGTAGGGGCTGATCGACCAGGACGGTGCCGTTGGACAGGAGCAGGGTGGGCACCGGGGTGTCGAGTTCGGCCTCGCTCAGCCCCGGCCCGCCGAGTGCGCAGAGGGCGTCCCCTTGGCAGCGGATGCGCTCGCGGAGCCCTGCGTTGCCGCGGGCGAGGGTGATGACGCGCTCGATGGTCCAGGTGTCGAGCGCCAGGCGGTTGTCGTACGTCATGTTCGCTCCCGCCGCGACGGCGGAGGCGGCGGCGATGGTGGCGGCGTTGACGAGGGCGACGTGCGCCAGGATCTGGTCGGCGTTCCACTCGCCGGCGGGCGGGGCGGGGCTCGTACCGTCGGAGCCGGCCACTGTCGCAGCGGCGTCCAGCAGCGTGCGGTAGGCGTCCCGGAGCGGCGTGGTGTCCATGTGTCTCCTTACTTGGCTTGGCTGGGCTGCCGGCTCAGGTGTGCGCCGGGGACATCTCCCACGGCGCCTGTGGCAGGACGTCGCCGGTCTCGAGCAGCGATTTGAGGTTCGCCAGCACGGCCGGCCAGCCGCGGGAGATCCCGCCGAGCATCTCCAGGTTGGCGAGGTTCTCGTGGGTCACGGTGAGGCGGACGATGTCGTGGTGCGGTTCGACCAGGAAGGTGACGACCGACGGTTCTCGTGGCGCCTCGGCGTCCGGGGCGTCGTCGAAGGTGATGACGAGGCGGGTCGGGGGCTCGACCTTGAGCACTTGACCGACGACGTCGACGGCGCCTGAGCCGTCGACGCGTCGGTGCTCCCAGGCCGAGCCCGGCTGCCAGTCCGAGACGTTGGCGTGCCCCCAGTAGCGGGCCGTCAGGTCTGCGTCGGTCAGGGCCTGCCACACCTGCTCGGCGCTGGCGCGGATGTAGGTGGTGTAGACGTAGGTCGGCACCGGCGTGGATTCGGTGGTCATGGCGTACTCCTCTGCCTGGTTCTTGATGGCGCTGATCGCTTGCAGGCGGGGCTTGTCGAACGAGGAGATCCAGCGCTGCTCGATCTCGTGGATCGGGGTGGGGTTGAGGTAGTGCAGCCGTTCGCGTCCGCGTCGGACGACGGTGACGAGGTTGGCCCGCTGCAGGATGTCCAGGTGCTGCGTCGCCGACTGACGCGCCATGTCGAGGTGTTCGCACAGCTCGCGCAGTGTCTGGCCGTTCTGCTCCCGCAGCCGGTCGAGCAGGAGCCGTCGGGTGGGGTCGGCCAGTGCCTTGAAGGCGGAGTCCATCCCGCTCGCGTCGGTACTCACCCGGCCATCATGCAGGCATATGCCTGCCTAAGTCAACGAGGAGCGCTCACCGAGCCGCCTGACCGGCCGGGATGCGCGTGAAGGCACTGCCGGCTTCCTGGTCGGGGCGCTCGGCATCGCGACGCGGCAGTTCTGGCTGCTCCACCTCGGGTACGGGCTGCTGGTCAGTTCGGCACGTTCGAGGTGGGGTCGATCCCACGGCAGGCTGCTGACAGCGTGATCGGCGGCGGGGATTGGTGTCGGCGCTGCTGGGTTACGGGGTGGCGCAGACCGTGATCACGGCGGCGAAGCTGTTCACGAGTTGACGGGTCGGAGCCCCGAGGCGGCGCCCCGGGGCTCGGCTCACCGGCGTGCCGGGCCGGCGTTGACGTCGCCGTCCCCCGGCGGCACGGCTGCCGCGTCTGGACCTGGCCAAGCGTCCGGCGAACGGTCGCCTACCACTGAGGGATGCACGGGTCGGGTTCGTCGTCGAACCACGGGATGGGCCCGCAGATACCGGCTATGTACCACAGACTCCGGAACACGGTCCGGTCCCACCGGCAGCAGTAGTCGCGGTGCCACAGTGTCGGCGGGACGCACCAGGTGCGCGTCTCGCACGCGGCGTACTGCTGGGGCACGACCATGGCGTCGTCGGCCGGCGGTCCCGCTGCGCCGCTCCCCGCCCGGTACGAGTTGGACGTGCGGTACACCGACAGTTCAGCCGTGAGTCCAGGAACCTTCATTGCCTACTCACCCCCGTTTGAAGCACCCGACCTCGCTGGTATCGGCCACCGGCCGGCAGTCCCGGTCGGGTGGGCAGCAGATCTTGCCGCCGCAGCAGGATCGGCCCGGCGGACACGGCACGGTCTCGCAGCACAGGTTCGGTGGACAGCAGCCCTGGCTCGTGGCACTCCAGCCGGGCGCACAGCACTTGCCGTTGCTGATGGCCTGACCGTCCGGGCAACAGTTGCCCTCGGCCACCCGGTCGCTGCGGCAGCAGCCCTGCGGGGTGCACGTCTGTCCCGGACTGCACCGCCGGTTGTTGCAGACGAGCTCCGGCTTGGTGCAGCCGTCCAGGGTGCAGACATCGCCGACGTCGCAGCACCTGCCGTCGCAGATCGGATTACCGGGCGGGCAGAAACCCTGATCGGTGCACTGCTGCTCGCCCGGCACGTAGCAGCCGTACTTGAAGCAGCACTTCTGACCGGGTGGGCAGCACTGCAGTACGTAACCGTCGCGAGTGGCGTTCAGCACCTCGCAGCACTCGTTGTCCTCCGGGCAGCAGTGTGGTGTGAACCCGGTTCGGAAGCACAACTTGGTTCCGGGCTCACACGGCCATGGACCCTGCTGGCATTGGGCCCGGCACACCGGCAGGCACTCTGCGCGCAGCAGCTGCGTCGGCAGGCCCGAGTCCGCGCTGGCGGCGACACAGTCGGCGATGCAGTCCTCGACGCAGTCACTCGCCGGCTGCACGCCGGACTCCGGCGGCACCCAGGCGATCCCGACCCGGTACTGCTGGCGGGTCCGGTACAACGAGCACTCCGCGGTAAGTCCGGGTACTGGCATCGCCGCTTCCTCCTTCGGCCGTGGCTACCGGTCGTAGTAGGGCGACAGTTTGGTCACGAGGAACGGGAACTCCTCGGTGACGTCGACACGGACGAAGAACTTCTCCGTGACGTCGGTCTGCCGGTTGGTGTAGGAGAAGAGGACGTCGAGGATGCGGCGGGCCCCGCTCAGTCGTGACGGGCGCGTCTCGATGGCGGTCAGTGACGAGCCGGTGGCGAACGCCTCGGCGCTCTTGGCGTAGATCGCCGGATAGCGCACCGCCAGGTAGTTGAGCGCGCGGTGCTCGTCGGTGGCGCCGGCGTTGTCGGTGAGCTGGGTCAGCCGGTCCAGCATCTCCTCCGACGCGGACCGGAACGGCTGTTCCTCGATGTGGTCCGGCTTGGGCAGGGCGCGCAGCAGCGAATCGGTGGTGAACGCGTAGATCTGGTCGAAGGCGACCATGGGCAGCATCAACCCGTTGCACAGCTCCTGCGGGGCCACCGGCCCCCTGACGCCGATCACCACGTGCAGGTCCGACGGCCTCGGCGGCGAGCCGAGAACCTCGACGAGCAGGTCGAAGTCGGCGGGGTCTCGGGGCTGCAGGACGTACGTCTCCAGCCCCTGGATGGTGAGCACGTAACACAGCTGGCGGCTCAGATAGCGGTTGTGCGGGTCGGACAGCACCGCGCCCAGCGCCTGCCGGTCCGTCAGGTTTGCCGTCTCAGCACGTCCGGTGGCCTGCGCGAACTCCTTCTCGATGGCGAGACTCGGGAAGCGGGCCTCGATGCGGCCCAGGGCGTACACGTACGGCGCCGGGATGCGACCGCGGCCGCCCGGGCGCTCGTACGCGGCCTCGCCCCCGCCGCACGAGGTGCAGCCGTGGCCTGTCGGCGGCCGGGACGGCGGCTCGGCGGTCATGCCGCGCTGCTCCATCGGCGGCGTGAGATGTGCATGACCGGGTGATGCGGGCAGGGGTTCACCTGCCTGCTGCGGGACCACCGCTTGCTCCATCTGGTCGATGCCGCTTGTCGGATCTTGCATGCGCGCTCCTGTGTACGAAGATCTGCTCAATCGAGTCACTGCCGGGGTCGGCCGCTGACTCATCGCCCCGGGCTGTTCCGGCCGGAGAAGGTCACCCACCTGTTCAGGGCCGCGGCCCGCCCCTCGCATCCGCGGCACGTCTTCACGCCGGCCATGCTGGTCACGCGCTTCACCACGTCACCGAGTCCGACGTCTTGATCGTTGACGAATCCCGGTATGCGCAGCCGGGAAGGCTTTCGACCCGGTGTGTCCGGGGAACCGGCTTTCGGCGAGTCCTCGGTCATGGCAACCCCCTTCCTACTGCCGCATGGTCCGCAGCAGCTCGAACGCCGCTGCCGCGTTGAGCAGCGGTGGAACGACGGATGTTCGCCGGGCCGTCGACCGGGTCACGGCGAACAGCAGTTCGGCTGGGCCGGCCGTGGGGAACAGCGACCACAGCAGTCCCACCGCGCCCGTCACGAACGCTGCGGCGGCGCTCGTGCCGCCGAACGCGCGCCTGCCGTCGGCGGCGAGGCCGGTGACGCCCTCGCCCGGGGCGCCGACGCCGCGACGGCCCGTCGAGTGCGCGAAGTTCGAGCCCGGCAGGGGGCGTCCTTGCAGGTCGTAGGCGACAACGGGGATCACCGCATGATGGCGGGTGATCTCCGTGCTGCCGATCGTCGCCTGGTTTCCGGCGGCCGCGACGACTATGGCCCCTCGCTGGAACGCGTGGTCCAGCGCCTGTGACAGCCCCTTGTCGGCGGCCGGCGTGGCGAGGGGCACCAGGCCGAGGCTGAGGTTCACCACCCGCGCCCCGGCGTCGACGGTCTCCACGATCGCTGATGCCAGCTCCGCCGGTGGCACCGCGCCGACGCGGTGCGCCGCCGTGAAGATCGGACGGACGAGCAGGGTGGCGTCGGGGCAGATGCCGGGGTGGGACGTGTCGCGGCCGGCCATCAGGATCCCGGCGATGGCGGTCGCGTGGTCGGATGCGGCGCCCTGCCCCGTCTGGGCCGGGATGGGCGGTGCGGTCAACTGTCGGATGGACGCGGAAGCGAGCTCGGGGTGATCCGTCCTGACGGGGCCGTCGATGATCCCGAGCACGGTCTCCGGGCGACCGGTGGTCAACGCCATGAGGCGCGTCAGGGACACCAGTCTCAACGCGGGGAGATTGGCAGCCTGCGTCGACCGGATTCCCTGGACCCGCGCCTGTTGGTGACCGCTCATTGATCACGCCTTCCCGCCACTCGACGAGCGGGCGACAGGTGCCTGCCCGCGCCGCTTTCGTGCGGTCTGTTTCGGAACTCTCCACCGCGTTATGCCTGGTCAGATGCTGTGTCGAGGGTAGCAACGGGCCGTGCGGGAGACAGGAGAATCAGCCGAGCCGGTCCCCCTGTCGTGATCATCCGCTGGGGGATTTCGTCCGTGACGGTTACGGGGTGGCGCGCACCCTGGTCACGGCGGCGACGTTGCTCACCAGTTGACGGGTCGGGCCCCGAGGCCGGCTCACATGCCGCCGGCGACCCGCAGCACCGCGCCGGTGGTGTAGGAGGCGTCGGGGCCCAAAAGCCAGGCGACGGCCCCGGCGACCTCGTCGGGCTCGCCCGGTCGGCCGATCGGCACCCGGCCGGCGTTGCGGTCGGGGCGGTCCGGCATGCCGGAGAGGGCGTGGATGTCGGTGCGGATGAGGCCGGGGGCGACGGCGTTGACCCGGATGCCGTGCGGGGCGAGTTCCTTGGCCAGGCCGATGGTGAGGGTGTCGGTGGCGGCCTTGACGGCGGCGTAGTGGATGTACTCCCCCGGGCTGCCGAGGGTGGCGGCGGCGGAGGAGATGTTGACGATGGCGCCGCCGGTGCCGAGGCGGCGGGCGGCCTGCTGCGCGCAGAGGACGTAGCCGATGAGGTTGACGTCGACGACGTGGCGCAGGTCGTCGGGGCGCAGGTCGGTGAAGGCGCCGATGGGGCTGGTGACGCCGGCGTTGTTGACCAGGCCGGTGAGCGGGCCGAGGTCGGCGGCGGCGTCGAAGAGCCGGTCGACCTGGTCGGGGTCGGTGGTGTCGGCGGGTACGGCGACGGCCTGGCGGCCGAGGGCACGGACGTCGGCCAGCACCGCGGCGGCGGCGGCGTGGTCGCGTCGGTAGCCGATGGCGATGTGGTGGCCGTCGTGGGCGAGGCGGCGGGCCACGGCGGCGCCGATGCCGCGGCTGCCGCCGGTGATGACCGTGACCGGATTCAATGGACCGCTCCCCTGCCCCGTGTGGTGGCGACGCTACCGTTTTGGACACGGGCCGGTCACGGAGAGGGTGGTCACACATGACGCGGGCGTTGGTGCTGGGTGGCGGCGGGGTGACCGGGGTGGCCTGGGAGTGGGGGCTGTTGGCGGGGCTGGCGCAGCGAGGGGTGGTGCTGGCGGACGCGGACCTGGTGGTGGGGACGTCGGCCGGGTCGGTGGTGGGCGCGCAGTTGTGTTCGGGGCGGCCGGTGCGCGAGTCGTACGAGGCGCAGTTGGCGGCGCCGACGGGTGAGGTGGCGGCGCGGTTCGGGTGGTCGGCGGTGGCGCGGCTGGTGTGGGCGGGTGGTCGTACCCGGGACGCGGTGCGGGCCCGGGCACGGGTGGGGGCGATGGCGGTGGCGGCGCGTACCCCGTCGGAGGCGTCGCGGCGGGCGGTGATCGAGGCCCGGTTGCCGGCGCGGCAGTGGCCGGCGCGGCGGTTGCTGGTGACGGCGGTGGACGCGATCTCGGGTGAGTTCGTGGTGTTCGACGCGGCCAGTGGGGTGTCGTTGGTGGACGCGGTGGGGGCCAGTTGCGCGGTGCCGGGGGTGTGGCCGCCGGTGACGATCGGGGATCGCCGGTACGTCGACGGTGGGGTGCGGTCGGTGGTGAACGCGGATCTGGCGGCGGGCGCGGAGCGGGTGGTGGTGCTGGCGCCGATGACGTCGGGGTTCGGGCCGATGCCGCGGTTGTCGGCGCAGGTGGCGGCGTTGCGGTCGGTGGCGCGGGTGGCGGTGGTGTCACCGGATCGGGCGGCGCGGGCGGCGATCGGCCGGAACGTGCTTGATCCGGCGCGGCGGGCGGCCGCGGCGCGGGCGGGGTTCGCGCAGGCCGAGGCGGTTGCCGCCGACGTGGCCGGGGTGTGGGGCTGATCGCTTAGGCTCACCGCGCGTCGTCGGTCGATCGGTGGAGGTGCGCGGTGGGTGTGGGTGTCGGTGACCTGGTGGAGGATTTCGAGCTGCCGGACCAGACGGGTACGCCGCGGCGGCTGTCGGAGCTGGTGGCGGCGGGGCCGGTGGTGCTGTTCTTCTACCCGGCGGCGATGACGCGGGGCTGCACGGCGGAGAGCTGCCACTTCCGTGATCTGGCGGCGGAGTTCGCGGCGGTGGGCGCGCAGCGGGTGGGTATCAGCCGGGATCCGGTGGAGAAGCAGGCGGAGTTCGCCCGGCGGCACGGGTTCGACTATCCGCTGCTGTCGGATGTCGACGGTGCGGTGGCGCAGCGGTTCGGGGTGCGGCGGCGGTTGCCGTTGGGGCCGTTGAGCATGCGCCGGATGACGTTCGTGATCGGACCGGACCGGCGGGTGCTCGCGGTGATCCACAACGAGTTGGGGATGAACGAGCACGCGGACGGGGCGTTGCGGGCGCTGGGGGGTTGATCTTCCGGTTGTCGGGGCCGGCTGGTATCAAGACAGCTGTCAAACACATGTACGGAAGAGGGCTGTGATGGCGGGCCAGGGTTTGTCCGAGGACGAGGTGCACGGCATCCGGGAGGCGTTGGCCGCCGGGCGGAAGCCCAAGGTGGTGTTCACGGCGTCGGCGGGGCAGATCGCCGGCCAGGTGGGCCAGGTGGTCGAGCTGACCGACCCCGAGGTGTCCGAGGAGTTCGTCGTGGTGCGCTTCGGCCGCGACGAGTTGCCCTTCTCCCCCGCCGACGTGACGGTGGCGCCCCGGGGCACGGGGCGCAAGGTGGCCGAGCCGAAGCCGGAGCCGGAGCCGCAGGTGGAGCAGCCGCCGGCCGCGCCGGCGGAGCCGGAGTTCGTGTTGGACCGGGTGCCGGCGCCGCGTCGGGAGGAGTCGAAGGTGGAGCAGCAGGTGGAGGCGAAGCCGGCCCGGCGGGCGGTGAAGGCGGCGAAGCCGAAGGGCCCGGCGGGCCTGACGGTGACCCTGGCGTACGCCGACGGTGAGTGGACGGTGGCGGCGCAGCAGGGGGCCAAGGCGCTGGCGAAGCCGTACGTGGTGAAGCCGGCGGAGGCGTTGAGGATGGTGGCGCTGGTGGACGTGCCGGGGGTGCACGAGGCGGTGGAGCAGATCATGGCCGCGGAGCGGGCGGAGGCGGAGCAGCAGGCGGAGAAGCTGCGCGCGGAGCTGGCGGAGATCGAGGCGCGGCTGGCGGAGTTGCGCGAGGCGCGCTGACGGCATGTTCGCGCGCGTGCCGCACCCTGGCCCTCTCTCGGGCGGGGGTGCGGCGCGGCGCCGGCACCCCGGGCGGCGGACCTGACGGCCGTGGCCCGGCGCGGGTCAGGGGCCGGGGCGCAGGCCGGCGAGGGTCAGTGTGACCAGGCGGGTCACCGCGTCGTCGGTGTCCAGCGTGCTCGCGGCGGCGAGGGCGTGCAGGCAGTAGGCGGCCAGTTCGCCGGTGGGGATGTCGTCGCGGACGGCGCCGGCGTCAGCGGCGGCGGTGAGCAGGTCGGCGACGAAGGTGGACAGCTGCTGGTGCGCGCTGTCGACGTGTGGGGCGCGGTGCAGCATCGCGGCGAGGTCGCCGCCGTGGCGGTGTCGCGACATCCGGGCGTAGGTGTGCAGGACCGTGTGCAGTCGCGTCACCGGGTCGGCGGTGCTGTCGGCGACCTCGACGAGGTGGGTCAGGTGTCGGGTGACCTGCCGTTCGTGCCAGGCGATCAGGATCGCCTGGACGTCGGGAAAGTACTTGTAGAGGGTGGCTCGGCCGATGCCGGTGACCTCGGCGATGCGCGACATGGTCACCCCGGTCGGCCCGTGCTCGGCGACCAACGCCGCGGTGGCGTCGAGGGTCGCGTCACGCACCGCGGCCCGGTGCGCCTCGATCGTGTCGGTCCACAGCTTCGGCACCTCGGCATCATACATACCGACACGTCCACGACAGGATGACTTGACACTTACACACTGTCTCGATAAAGCTGGCCGGGCGTACGGGTAGCAGGCCAGCTTGACGGGAGACGTGGATGACGGGGCAGCCGCAGGAGCCCGGATCGTCGGGTGTGCCGCGCTGGGTGAAGCTCTTCGGGATCATCGTGGTGGCGCTCCTGGCGCTGTTCGCGATCGTGCAGCTCACCGGCATCGCCGGCGAGCACGGCCCGGGCCGACACTCCCCGGCCGGCGCCTCGGCGCCGGCGGGTCAGCGGTGACCCTGCCGCCGGCCGCGCGCAGGGCGGCGCTGACCGTGCACGTCACCACCTCGGTGGGTTGGCTCGGCGCGGTCGTGGTGTTCCTCGTCCTCGCGGTGGCGGCGCTACGCAGCACCGACACCGCCGTGATCCGGGCCGGGTACGTCGCGATGGACCTGACCGCCCGGCTCGTGATCGTCCCGCTCGCGCTCGCGGCGCTGGCCAGCGGCCTGGTGTCGTCGCTGGGCACCGCGTGGGGCCTGCTCCGGCACTGGTGGGTACTGATCAAGTTCGGGTTGATCGTGGTGGCCACGGTGGTGCTGCTGCTGCAGTTGGGCTCGATCGGCGCGCTCGCCGACGCCGCGGTCGGTTCGGGCCTGGCGGGCGGACGGTGGCGGGAGGCGCGGATGTCGCTGGTCGTGCACGCCGCGGGCGGGCTGCTGGTGCTGCTGACCACCACCGTGCTGGCCATCTACAAGCCACGCGGCGTGACCGGCTACGGCCGCCGCCGCCAGGTGTTGCCCGGCCCACCCGCTGCCTCGTAGCACCGCCCTCCCCCGGCGACCACTTCCCATCTATACCCCCGGGGGGTATAGTCGGTGGTGTTGAAGGGAGGCCCGTTCATGAACCACAGCATCCATCACCACCCCGGCGGCGCCGCGCACACCGATCACGGTCACCACCCGCCCGCCTCGGCGGCGGCCACGGCGACGTCATGGGCCGTGGCCGCGCAGGCCACCCTGCACTGCCTGACCGGCTGCGCGATCGGTGAGGTGCTCGGCATGGTCATCGGCACCGCGCTGGGCTGGTCCGCGCTGCCCACCGTCGTGCTCGCGGTCGCGTTGGCGTTCGTCTTCGGCTACGCGCTGACGATGCGCGGGGTGCTGCGCGCCGGCGTGGACGTGCGTACCGCGCTGAAGGTGGCGCTGGCCGCCGACACCGTGTCGATCGCCGTGATGGAGTTCCTCGACAACGCCGTCATGCTCGCCGTACCCGGCGCGATGGAGGCCGGGCTGACCAGCTGGGTGTTCTGGGCGTCGCTGGCGTTCGCGCTGCTGGTGGCGTTCGTGCTCACCACGCCGATCAACCGGTGGCTGATCTCGCGCGGCAAGGGCCACGCCGTCGTGCACGCCTACCACCACGCGCACTGACGCGCCACCCCCGGCGGCCGGGCCACCACCCTGCGGGGCGGGCGGCCCGGCCGCCGCCCGGGCGGGCTCCACGGCCCGCCCGGGGATGGCACCATCGCCGCCGGGAGGCGGCAGGTCGGCGGGCGAGCCGCCGCGGGGTGGTGCACCACTCAGAAGTAGTCGAGCAGGTGCGCCGCTCCCCCGGCCGCCAGCAGGTCCAGCGCGCGCGGGTCGGTCCCGGTGGCGTGCAGCAGGCCGGCGTCGGCGACGGACGCGGCGGTGCTGGCGCCGCTGTAGAGCAGGGCGAAGCCGCGCACCGACAGGTGCAGGTCGACCTCGGCGGTGACGCGGGTGAGTTCGGCGGCGCCGTCGGCGACCGCCAGCCGCCAGGTGCCGGTATTCCAGTCGGCGAGTGGGTCGGTGAGGGTGAACTCGACGGTGCCGCGGGCATGGGCGGGCCAGCCGCGGGCGGCGACGGCGCGGGTGACGTCGACGGGCCGGTGCATCCACGGTTCCTGCTCGTGTTCGCGGACGGCTTCCAGCGGCAGGTGGGCGCTGACGGCGTCGCCGTCGAGCAGGCGCAGCCGCACCGTGGGGGTGACGCTGTGCCAGCTGGCGAGGACGCCGGCGAGTTCGCGGGCGGCGTCGGCGGTGGTGGCCAGGACGTCGTGGACGGTGAGCACGGCGTCGTCGCCGTAGCCGCGGCCGCGGTCCCAGCTGGCGTAGCCGACCAGGTGCCCGTCGTCCTCGACCAGGGTGAGCCCGTCGAAGGGCAGGGTGTCGGCGGTGGTGTGCGGGTCGAAGAGGTCACCGCGGCGGGTGAGCAGCCCGCGCCGGTCCCGGGCGAGGCGTTCGTAGAGGGCGACGACGGCCGGCATGTCCTCGGGCGTGCCCGCGCGGACGCTCAGGTGCGGGGCCGGGCGGTGCCGGGGCAGCGCCACCGTGGGCACGTCGACGGTGCGCATCACCCCGGCGACGTCCCAGCCGCAGGCGCGGTAGGGGGCGGTGACGGTGGGAAACAGCGCGCTGACGGCGGCGCCGCGATCGTGGGCGCCGCGCAGCAGGCCGGTGAGCAGGGCGCGGGCCACGCCACGGCCGCGGGCCTCGGGGGCGACGGCGACCCCGGCGACGTCGGCGGCGGGCACGGCCCGCCCGGACCACCACTGCTCGTGGTGCAGGTCGACGGCCTTGCCGAGGAGCCTGCCGGTGTCGTCGAAGGCGCCGTAGCGGGTCAGGCCGGGCACCGCGACGGTGGCGTGCGGCGCCGGTTGCGGGTCGGAGCCGAAGGCGCGCCGACCGAGGTGCCTGGCGTCGGTGAGGTCGTCGACGGTGAGTTCACGCACGTGCGGGGGGCTGGCCATCGGCCCACCATAGCGGCGCGGATCTTGAGGGTGGACGGATTTTCCGGCGGGGAACAGCCCGCGGGGCCGGTGCGACCCCCTCGCCCGGCCCCGCGTCCCGCGCCCCCGCAGGTTCTCAGTGCTGCGGGATGTTCACTACCCCGATCCGCTTGCGGAACACCCAGTACGTCCAACCCTGGTAGGCCAGCACGATCGGGGTGAAGATCACCGCCACCCAGGTCATGATCTTGAGGGTGTAGGGGGTGGAGGCGGCGTTGGTGGCGGTGAGCGTGCCGGCGGCGTCCAGGGTGGAGGGCAGTACGTTCGGGAACAGCGCCGCGAACAGGGTCGCCACGGCCAGGCCGATCGCCACGGCGGTGCCGGTGAACGCCCAGCCCTCCCGGCGTACCCGGGCGGCGGCGAGCGCGCCGAGCAGGGCCAGGGCCGCGCCGACGGCGAACACGACGGCGGCGGTGCTGGAGCGGATGCTCAGCGTCCAGGTCAGGAACGCCACCGCGGCGACCGCGGTGCCCACGCCCAGGCGCACGGCGAGCGCGCCGGCCCGCTCCCGGATCTCACCGGTGGTCTTCAGGGCGAGGAACACCGCGCCGTGGGTGAGGAACAGCGCCGCGGTGGTCACCCCGCCGAGCAGCGCGTACGGGTGCAGCAGGTCGACCAGGCCGCCGACGTACTCGTGGTCGGCGTCCAGTGGCACGCCGCGCAGGATGTTGGCGAAGGCGACGCCCCACAGCACCGCCGGTACGACGGAGCCGACGAAGATCGCCGTGTCCCAGCGGCGCTTCCAGGACGCCTCGGGGCGCTTGTGCCGGTACTCGAAGGCCACGCCCCGGGCGATCAGGGCGAGCAGGATCAGCAGCAGCGGCAGGTAGAAGCCGGAGAAGAGGGTGGCGTACCACTCGGGAAAGGCGGCGAACATGGCGCCGCCGGCGGTGATCAGCCAGACCTCGTTGCCGTCCCAGACCGGGCCGATGGTGTTGATCAGGACGCGGCGTTCCCGGTCGTCGCGGCCGAGGACGGGCAGTAGCATGCCGACGCCGAAGTCGAAGCCTTCGAGGATGAAGTAGCCGGTGAAGAGCACGGCGACGAGGAGAAACCAGACGGTCGTCAGTTCCACGGTGGGCTCCGGGTCAGTAGGCGAAGGCGAGCGGGCGCTCGGCGTCGTCGTGGCTGTCGTCGATCGCGGGATCGGGGGTGAGGTCGGGCACGCCGGCGCGGGCGTAGCGGACGAGCAGCTTGAACTCGATGACGGCGAGGGTGGCGTAGATCAGGGTGAAGGCGGTGAACGAGGTGAGCACCTCGGTCAGCGAGACGCTGCGGGACACGCCGTCGCGGGTGAGCATCTCGCCGAAGACGATCCAGGGCTGGCGGCCCATCTCGGTGAAGATCCAGCCGAAGGAGTTGGCGAGCAGGGGCAGCACCGGCATGACCAGGCCGGCGCGCAGCAGCCAGCGGCTGGTGGGGGTGCGGCCCTTGCGCTGCGACCAGAGCACCAGCAGGGCGATCGCGGCGGCGGCCAGCCCGAAGGCGATCATGAAGCGGAAGCTCCAGTAGGTGACCGGGATGATCGGGGTGTAGCTGCCGGCGCCGTACTGGCTGGCGTACTGGGCCTGCAGATCGTTGATGCCGTGCACGGTGCCGTTGGGGTCGCCGGTGCCCAGGTACGACAGCAGGTACGGGATCTTGATGGCGAAGAGTTCCCGGCTGCCGTCAAGGCTGCCGACGGTGAGCACGGAGAACGAGGCGGGGCTCTCGGTGGTGTAGAGGCCCTCGGCGGCGGCCATCTTCATCGGCTGCACCTGCGTCATGATCTTGCCCTGGATGTCGCCGGTGATCACGACCAGGGTGGCGGAGACCAGCACCACCCACGAGCCGAACTTCGTGGCGAACCGGTACGCCCCGGTGTCGGCGCTGTCGCGGTTGCGCATCAGGTGCCACAGCCCGACGGTGACCACCAGCGAGCCGGCGACCAGGAACGAGCCGGCCAGGGTGTGCGGGAAGGTGATCAGCGCGACCTTGTTGGTGAGCACGGCGACGAAGTCGGTGAGTTCGGCGCGGCCGGTGTCGGGGTTGATCCGGTAGCCGACCGGGTTCTGCATGAACGAGTTCGCGGCGAGGATGAAGTAGGCGCTGAGGTTGGTGCCGATCGCGGCGATCCAGATGCTGGCCAGGTGCGCCCGCTTGGGCAGCCGGTCCCAGCCGAAGATCCACAGGCCGATGAAGGTCGACTCCAGGAAGAACGCGACCAGCGCCTCGATCGCGAGGGGGGCGCCGAAGATGTCGCCGACGAAGCGGGAGTAGTCGCTCCAGTTCATGCCGAACTGGAACTCCTGCACGATGCCGGTGACCACGCCCATGGCGAAGTTGATCAGGAAGAGCTTGCCGTAGAACTTGGTGAGCTTGAGGTAGCGCTCGTTGCCGGTGCGGTGCCACAGCGTCTGAAGGATGGCCACCAGCATCGACAGGCCGATGGTCAGCGGCACGAATAGGAAGTGGTAGACGGTGGTGACACCGAACTGCCAGCGGGCGACGTCCAACGCGTCCACCAGTAACCCCCAGCTGTTCATACTACGAGACGTAGTAAATACTACTGCGCGTCGTAGAGATGGGGGCAGGGCCGGGGGCCCCGACCCGCCCCGGGACCAATGACCCTGATCACCTCTGCCGCACGGCCCGGGATCGGTGCCCGCCCTCACCCGGCGGCGTGCGACCATCCAGCACTGATGGACACCCCGACCGCCACCTGGCGGCCGCCGCTGTTCTGGCGCGCCGTACAGGTCCTCGCCCGCCTCCTCGTCGCCCTACTGGCCCGGCTGGAGGTCAGCGGCGACGTGCCCGAGCACCTGCGCCGCGGCCCGCTGATCCTGGCCGCCAACCACATCAGCCCGTTCGACCCGGCCGTCCTCGCCGCGGCCTGCCAGACCCGCGGCATCGCCCCCCGGATCATGGCCACCGGCGGGCTCTTCCGCGCCCCGGTCGTCGGGGCCCTGATGCGCCACGCCGGGCACCTGCGCGTCGACCGGGGCACCGCCGGGGTGCACCGGGCCCTCGACGACGCCGCCGCGGCGGTGGCGCGCGGCTCGGTGGTGCTGGTCTACCCGGAGGGCCGCATCGGCCTCGATCCGGGCCTGTGGCCCGAGCGCGGCAAGACCGGCGCCGCCCGGCTCGCCCTGGCCTGCGGCGCCCCGATCATTCCCGTCGCCCAGTGGGGCTCGCACGAGGTGCTGCCCTACCGGACACCTGAGGGCATGCTGCCCGGCATCGCCCGGTCGCTGCTGCGCCGACCGGTGATCCGGGTGCGCTTCGGCGACCCGCTGGACCTGCACGACCTGGCCCACGGCGCGCCCGGCGCCGCCCGCCGGGGCACCGACCGGATCATCGACGCGATCACCGACGCCCTGGTGCCGCTGCGCCGCGACGAGCCGGACCGCCCCCGCCACGTCGACCCGGGCCGCCCCGTCGACACCAGCCGCGCCCACCGCCGCCGCCCGGCGGCCTGACCCCCGCCGGGCGACGACGTCACCCGACGGCGGCGTTCAGGACCGGCACCAGCTGCTCCTCCTCGTACGCCAGGTGCGCCCGCACCTGGTCGGTCAGGCGGTCCACCTCCTGGCCCAGCGCGTCGCGATCGGCGGCGGGAGTGGCCAGGACGGCACGCAACTCGTCCAGCAACGCCGCCATCGCCCGGTGCTCGGCGGCGAGGCGGTCGAGCACCGGGGCGAGATCCGGCCGCTCGTTGGCCAGCCAGGCGAAGAGGCCCCCGTCCTCGCGCTGGTGGTGCCCGTGCAGCCCCTCGCAGAGGGTCAGGCAGTTCACCCGCAGCTGCGCGCCGATCGTCGGCCCCGCCGCCGCCACCTCCTGCCGGATCAGGGCGAGTTCGCGGCGAAACGCGTCGTGCACGGCGATCAGCGCCGCGCCCGGGGGGCCGGGCGGCGGGCTCGGCGGGCCGGGCAGGGGCTCCAGCGCCACCACCGGCAGCCGACGGCCCGCCCGGTCCTGGTAGTCGGCCCACCCCGGGTCGGCCTCGGCGGCCCGGGCGAAGGCGCGGTCCCGGTCGGCGTCGGGGAGCACCTCGGCGCGGGCCCGGTAGGTGAAGACCCCGTCCTCCACGGTGACCAGCGGGTCGGCCACCAGGTTGCGGAACCACTGCGGGTGCCGCGGCGCGCCCCCGGCGGAGGCGATCACCAGGACCCGATCCCCGTCGGGCAGATAGCCCAGCGGGGTGGTGTGCGGGGCGCCGGTACGCGCCCCGGTGGTGGTGAGCAACAGCAGTCGGGCGCCCTCGAACCAGCCGCCGACACGGCCGGCGTTGGCGCGGAACTCTTCGATGACCTGGGTGTTGACGTCGTTCGGCATGCGGTGTGGCTACTCCGGGCAGATGGGCGCGCCGCGCGGCGGCGCGGTGGGTGCGAAGAGCGGGGAACGCGGACGTCGACGGACGGCACGCGCAGCAGGCGGCACCGACGGCCCGAGCCGTGGTGCGTGCGGATCGCGGAGGCGTCGCGGCGAGGGCGACGGGCGGAGCACACGCGTGGCGGGCCTCGGGCCCACCCGGGGCTCACGCGTCGGCCGGGTGCCCTGTCCGCTCGTGGCCCATGGCCGACCCGGCAGTCACGTCATCGACCCTAGTGTCCGCTCCCCGCGCCGGGCAACCCGGAGTTGCCCTCGCGCGGCCCCGAACGGTGAGACCCTGCCCGCAGGCGTTCCACCAGGAGAGGCAGGGCAGACATGAGCGAGCAGACGGTGCTGGTCACCGGCACCTCCACCGGGATCGGGCTGGAGATCGCGCTGGGCTGCGCGCGCGCCGGCTGGCGCACCGTGGCCACCATGCGCGACCTCGGGCGCGCCGACCGGCTGCGCGAGGCCGCCGACGCCGCCGGGGTGGCCGACCTGATCGACGTACGCCCGCTCGACGTCACCGACGCCGACGCGGCCGCCGCCGCCGTGGCCGAGACGGTGGCCGCGTACGGGCGGCTCGACGCGGTGGTCAACAACGCCGGCGCCGGGCACGTCGGCACCCTGGAACAGGAGACCGTCGACGACGTACGGGCCGTCATGGAGGTCAACTTCTTCGGGGTGCTGCACGTCAGCCGGGCCGCGCTGCCGCACCTGCGGGCCTGTCGGGGCCGGCTGGTCACCGTCACCAGCGTCGGTGGGGTGGTCGGTCAGCCGTTCAACGAGGCGTACTGCGCGGCGAAGTTCGCCGTGGAGGGGTTCATGGAGTCCCTCGCGCCGGTCGCGGCGAGTGTCGGGGTGACCGTCGCCGTGATCGAACCGGGCGCGGTGGCCAGCGAGTTCGTCGCCAACGTCGGCGTCGACCGGGACCGCGCGATCGAGCGGGCCGGGGTGTACGGGCCGGCGCTGCGCGCGTACCTCGACCGCAGCGCGGCGGGGGTCTTCGCGGCGGCGCAGTCCCCGGCGGACGCCGCCACCGTCGTCGTCGCGGCCGTCACCGGCCCGACCCCGTCGCCGCGCACGCAGACCTCGACGACGGCGCGGGAGTTCGTCCGGGTGAAACTGGCCGACCTCGCGGGGACGGCGGTCACCGATCTGACCTCCGGTTGGCTGCGCTGACCCGACGCAGGGCCTGCGTCAAAGCCCCTGGCCGGCGGCCAGGAAGCGGCGCAGGGAAGTGGTCAGCGCCGCCACGAACCCCTCCCGCACGTCGGCGGCGACCAGGTCCAGCGACAGGTACGGGTTGAGGTCCTCCAGCTCCACCAGCAGCAGCGTCCCGTCGCCGGTGCGGCAGGCGTCAACCCGCTGCACGCCGTGGGCGAGGGTGTTCCAGCGCACGAAGCGGCGGGCGAAGTCCAGGTCCGCCCCGGTCGGCGCGTACGGGGCCAGGGCCCAGCGCCGCCGCGGGTCGGGGGCGTGCAGGGCGTACTGGAAGGCGTCGTCGACGAAGTAGAAGGACACCTCGTACCGGAAGGGCACCCGCGGCTGGATCAGCGACTGCCCGTCGACCGCCTCGGCGAGCCCATCGCGGGAAACGAACCGCAGGCCGACGGAGTCCGCGCCGGCGACCGGCTTGACCACGTACTCGTCGGTCGGCGGCAGCCGGTCGACGTCGGCGAGCCGGTCGACGGTCGGGATCACCGGCTCGCCGGCGGCGGTGAGTTCCACCAGGTACCGCTTGCCCGCCATGTCGCCCCGGCCGGTCAGCGGGTTGTACACCCGCACGCCCCCGGCCAGCGCGGCGGCGCGGAACACCTCGTACGCCTCCCGGTAGGCCAGGACCGGGCCGCTGTTGCGGACCACGACCGCGTCGAAGCGGTCCATCAGGGCGGCCGCGTCGCGGGGATGGCACAGCGCCAGGTCGAAGTCCTCGCGCAGCCGGGAGGTCAGGAAGACGTCCTCGTCGCCGTAGCGGCGGCCCTGCGCCGGGTAGGCCAGGTCGGTGACGAACAGGATGCTGGGCCGCACGCGTCTCCCCCGCCTCACGCCGGTCGCGGCGGGCGCACCGCGAGGTCGCAGGGCACCGTACCGGGTGGCCGGACCGGCGACACGGGGTGCTCGCCGGCCGGTCGTCCGCGGGCCACCGGGCCGAGGCATACTGCGCTGCGTGCTGACCCGATACGGCTATCTCGACGCGCCCGCGCCGCTGGCGTTCGCCCATCGCGGCGGGGCCGCCGAGGGCGACGAGAACACCGTCGAGGCGTTCGCCCGGGCCGTCGGCCTGGGCTACCGGTACGTCGAGACCGACGTGCACGGCACCGCCGACGGGGTGGCCGTGGTCTTCCACGACGCCACGCTGGAACGGATCACCGGTGAGCGGGGGCGCATCGCCGACCTGCGGTGGGCGGACCTGGCGTCGGTACGCGTCGGCGGGGCCGCGGTCGTACCTCGGCTCGAGGAAGTCCTGGCGGCGTGGCCGCGGGTGCGGTTCAACATCGACGTGAAGGCCGACGGCGGGGTCGCGCCGACGGTCGAGACGGTGACCCGGGCGGGCGCGGCCGAACGGGTGCTGCTGGCGTCGTTCAGCGACGCCCGGCTGATCCGGATGCGGGCCCTGACCGAGGGTCGGATCGCGACCAGCCTCGGCATGCGCGGCGTGGCCCGGCTGCGGGTGGCGTCGCTGCACGGGTGGCGGCTGCGCCTGCCGCCGTCGGTGGTGGCCGCGCAGGTGCCGCCGCGCTACGGGCGGGTGCCGGTGGTGGACCGGCGGTTCCTCGCCTACTGCCACCGGTTGGGGCTGCAGGTGCACGTCTGGACGATCGACGAACCTGCCGAGATGCACGACTTACTTGATCTTGGGGTGGATGGCATCATGACCGATCACGTCGGCGTGCTGCGCGACGTCTACCGCAGCCGCGGCCACTGGGCCGCCTGAACACCGAGGAACCCCATGGCCGAGACCGTCACCCCCGCGGTGCAGGACCCACCGCCGGCGAGCACCCGCCGGGAACGCCGCGGCTGGTACCTCTACGACTGGGCCAACTCGGCGTTCCAGACCACCGTCATCACGGTCTTCCTCGGCCCGTTCCTCACCACCGTCACCGAGCTGGCGGCCGGCTGCGAACTCGGCGCGGACAGCTGCGACGGGTACGTGCACCCGCTGGGCATCCGGGTCGCCGCCGGCTCCTACTACCCGTACCTGATCTCGCTGTCGGTGTTCCTCACCGTCTTCGTGCTGCCGGTCATCGGGGCGATCGCCGACCGGTCGGTGCACAAGAAGCGGCTGCTGGCCGGCGCGGCGTTCACCGGCGCGGGGGCGACCATCGCGATGGCCTTCGTCACCGGCGAGCGGTATCTGCTCGGCGGCGCGCTGTTCCTGATCGCCAACATCGCCTTCGGCGCGGCGGTGGTCGTCTACAACTCGTTCCTGCCGCAGCTCGGCGGCCCCGACGAACGCGACGGCATCTCCAGCCGTGGCTGGGCCATCGGCTACCTCGGCGGCGGCGTGCTGCTCGCGCTGAACCTGCTCGCGGTGAGGTCGCTCAGCGAGGAGGGCAACCCGCAGCGCACCCTGGACCTGGCCCGCTGGTCCATCGTGTCCGCCGGCGTGTGGTGGGCGGTGTTCACCCTGGTGCCGCTGCGCTGGCTGCGCGAACGCCCCACCGTCGCGGCGCTGGCCGGCGGCGGCAACGTGCTCACCGACGGCTTCCGGCAGCTCGGCCGCACCCTGCGCGAGATCAAGGCGTACCCGCTGACGCTGTTCTTCCTGCTCGCCTTCCTGGTCTACAACGACGGCATCCAGACCGTGATCACACTCGCCAGCCAGTACGGCACCAAGGAGCTGAAGCTGGAGCAGGACACCCTGATCGTGACGATCCTGCTGGTGCAGTTCCTCGCCTTCGGCGGGGCGCTCGCCCTCGGCGCGCTGGCCCGGCGCATCGGCGCGTGGAAGACGGTGCTGCTGTCGCTGGTGTTGTGGATCGGTGTGATCATCGCCGCGTTCCGGCTGCCCGCCGAGGCGCCGCTGCCGTTCATGGCCCTCGGCGCGGCCATCGGCCTGGTCCTCGGCGGCAGCCAGGCGCTGAGCCGGTCACTGTTCAGCCAGCTCATCCCCACCGGCAAGGAGGGCGAGTACTACGGCTTCTACGAGATCAGCGACAAGGGCACCAGCTGGCTCGGGCCGCTCGCCTTCGGGCTGGTGTTCCAGCTCACCGCCTCCTACCGGGTGGGCCTGGTCTCCCTGCTGATCTTCTTCGTGCTGGGCTTCGCGCTGCTGGCCGCCGTGCCGATCCGCCGGGCCATCATCGCGGCCGGCAACACCCCACCGAAGGTGCTCTGAGCCGAACCGATCGGGGCGCCTCGATGGACTAGGCTGCCCCGACGTGACCGACGACGCCGCTGCCGCCCCCACCTGCCTGGCCCGACCGCTGCCGGGCCCGGACGAGAACGGCATCGGCTGTGCCGCCGCCCGCGGTGTCGACGGGCGGCCGCTGCACGCCGCCGCGCTCAAGTTCTTCTGGGGGCCGATGGACTCCGGCAAGTCCACCATGGCGTTGCAGATGAACTACAACCACGCCCGGCAGGGCCGCCGCGGCCTGGTCACCACCCGCATCGACCGGTCGCTGGGCCCGCAGGTCACCAGCCGCATCGGCCTGGCACACTCCGCCGTCGAGGTCACCGACTCCCTCGACCTGCGGACGCTGGTCCGCGACACCTGGGCCGAGGGGGTACGCGTCGACTACCTGATCTGCGACGAGGCGTCCTTCTACAACGTCGAGCACGTCGAGCAGATGGCCGAGCTGGTCGACGGCTACGACGTCGACGTGTACGCCTTCGGCCTGGCCACCGACTTCCGGTCCTGCCTCTTCCCCGCCGCGCAGCGGCTGTTCGAGCTGGCCGACCAGGTGGCCCGGATCCAGATCGAGGTGCTCTGCTGGTGCGGCCGGGAGGGGCTGCTCAACGCCCGAGTGGTCGACGGGCGGGTGGTCCGCGAGGGCGCGCAGGTCGTCATCGGCGACACCGCGGACACCGCCGAGGTGCGCTACCAGGTGCTCTGCCGGCGGCACTACCGCTCCGGCGACCTGGGCCCCCGCTCCTAGAAGGGGTCCCCGCAGACCCGCCACTCGCCGTCCTCCTTCACCACCGGCAGCCGGCGCTCCTCGGCGGCCCCACCCTCGCGGGTGACGCGGACGGTCACCTCACCGATCGGGCGGCCGGCCTTGGTACGCACCGACACGTCCAGGATCTCGTAGCCGCTGACCACCGGCGGCGTCTTCACCCAGCCGGCGAAGCCGACCTCGCTCCACCGGCCGCGCGCCTGGTCGCAGAGCCGGCCGTACGCCCGGTCGACCTCGCCGGCGGACAGCTCCCGGAAGAACCCGTCGGCGGTCTCCCGCACCGGGCCGCCGGCCTGCATCACCACCTGCACGTTCCAGGCGCCCAGCCCGGCCACCCCGACCAGGCACAGCGCCATCGTCAGGCCACCCAGCAGCAGACCGGTGCGTACCGGCCGGCGGGGCCGGGCCGGTCGGGTCCACGCCTGCTCACCGCCCATCACCTGCGACCGTATGCGCACCGTCCGGTCCGCGCAGGAACATCGCCCTCTGTCGCATTCGCCACGGCATCGTCTACTGCGGCACGAGGACATCGCCGCCGACGCCCGCCACCACCTCGACCTGCTCCGCTGACGGGTTACCGCCGCAGTTGAGGGTTGAGCCGGGCTTCGAGCGCGAAATCCGGCTCAACTCTCACAAGGAACTTCAATGAAAAAATTGAAGCCATGGACGCCGACGACATGAAACGACACATCTGCGACTCGTTCGAGGGGGTCACCGCCGTCGACGGCGGCGGCGACACGTTCCTCGTCTACGACCCGTCCGGTGACCTGCCCGCCGACCGGTGGCTGCCGTTCGCCACGATCGTGACCGGCGACCGTTACGACACCGCCTCGGCGTTGGACCGGCCGGGGGCGTGGCGGCTCAACATCGGGCTGACCCGGGCGCGGTACCTGTCGTTGTTCCCGACGCCGCCGGCCGGCGTGGACCACACCCGCGCCGACACGCTGCTGCCGCACCCGGTCTACGCCCCGCAGCACTGGGTGTGCGTGGTCGACCCCGGTCCGGCGACCCGGGAACTGGTCTCGGAACTGCTCGCCGACGCGTACGACTTCGCCGTCCGCAAGCACGACAACCAGCGCCGCCGCCGGCACGCCGACTGAACCTGCCAGAAGATGTCAGGTACCTGCGGCAGCCTTGCGGTCATGACAGTCACCGCCGACCTCGCCATGGTCAACCTCGACAGCTCCGACCCGGCCGCGCACGCCGACTTCTACCACCGCGTCCTCGGCTGGGAGATCACCCACAGCGAAGCCGACTACGCCATGATCAGCAGGCCCGACGGCGTCTCGATCGGGTTCGGCCGGGTCGACGGCTACCAGCCGCCGCGCTGGCCCGACGAGACCTCCGCCAAGCGCTACCACCTCGACCTGTACGTCGACGACCTGACCGTCGCGGAGAAGGAGTTCGTGGCGGCGGGCGCGACGAAGCCCGAGTTCCAGCCGGGCGACGGGCGCTGGGTGGTGCTGCTCGACCCGGTGGGCCAGCCGTTCTGCATCTGCCCCCGCCCGCGCGGCTGACGGCCGCCGCCCCCGGCCGGAAGGGGGGCCGGCCCGGGGGCGACGTTGGTCGTCTCCCTGGTGCGGCGCGGGTCAGCCGCGGCGGCGGGCCCGCGCCGCCCAGATCGCGTACGCCGGGTCCCGGTCGAGGTTGTGCCGGTCCCGGTCGTAGCGGCGGGTGGTGCGCGGGTCGGCGTGACCCATGGCGTCCTGCACGTCCTCCAGCGGCACGCCCTCGGCGCGAGCGGTGGTGGCGAAGGCGTGCCGCAGCGAGTGCGGCGACAACTTCGCCGCCGCCGGAATGCCGGCAGCCAGGGCCAGCCGGCGGACCAGCCGGAACACCGAGTGCCGGTCGAGTCGACCGCCGGTGGCGGTGGCCAGCAGCGGGCCGGTGAGCTGCTCCACGCCCACTCCCTGCACGGCCGCCCGGTCGGCCAGGTACGCGTCGACGGCGTACGCGGTGCCGGGGGTCAGCGCCCGACGGCGTGGCTTGCCGCCCTTGCCGACGAACCGCACGCTGCGGTGCCCCCGCTCGGCGCCCAGGTCGTCGAGGTTCAGCGAGACCAGCTCCCCCACCCGCAGGCCGAGATCGGCGAGCAGGGCGATGGCGGCCCGGTTGCGGGCGGCGGTCGGGCCGGCGTCGGCGTCGGCGGCCGCCAGCAACGCGTCCACCTCCTCCGGGGTGAGCCCGACGGTGGCCGAGTGGTCCCGGTCGACGCGCGGCCGGTCGGCGCCGGAGACCGGGTTCGCCTCCACCGCCCGCAGCTTGACCAGGAACTCGTACCAGCTCGAGAGCGCGGAGAGCTTGCGGGCCACGGTCGCCGGGGTCAGCGGCCGGCCGGTCCGCGCGCCCAGGGTGGCCTCCAGGTCGCGGCCGTAGGCGTTGACGTCGAGGAAGTTGGCGTGCAGCGGGTCCAGTTCGCGGGCGGCGCACCAGGCCAGCCAGCCGCCGATGTCCCGCCGGTACGCGGCGCGGGTGTGTTCCGACAGCCGCCGGTTGCGCAGCCACGCCTCGGTGAAGTCGACCGGCCCGGTCGGCAGGGCGGGCCGGGCCGAGGCGCGGGGCAGGACCGGGACGTCAGAACGCAGCATGTGAAAAAGGCTCTCAGCCTCGGCGGCCAATGACCACGAGGCGCGCCCGAGCGGATCCGTGGCGCGCGCTACCGTCGTCGGGTGCGCGCCAGCCGGCTGGTCTCCCTGCTGCTGCTCCTGCAGGCCCGGGGGCGGATGACCGCCCAGGAACTCGCCGAGGCGCTGGAGGTCTCGGTGCGTACCGTCTACCGGGACGTCGAGGCGCTCGGCGCCTCCGGCGTCCCGGTGTACGCCGACCGGGGCCCGGCCGGCGGTTACCGGCTGCTCGGCGGCTACCGCACCCGGCTGACCGGGATGACCTCCGACGAGGCGGCGGCGCTGTTCCTGGCCGGGGTCCCCGGGCCGGCCGCGGAGCTGGGCCTCGGCGCGGTCCTCACCGCGGCGGAGTTGAAGCTGCGCGCCGCCCTGCCGCCGGACCTGGCGGAGCAGGGTGACCGGATCCGGCAGCGGTTCCATCTGGACGCGCCCGGCTGGTTCCGGGACCCGGAGCCCACCCCGCACCTGACCGCGCTGGCCGAGGCGATCTGGGAGGAGCGCCTGGTCGATCTCCGCTACCAGCGCTGGAAGCGGCCTCGCGAGGTGAGCCGGGTGCTGGCGCCGCTGGGCGTGGTGCTCAAGGCCGGCCGCTGGTACCTGGTGGGCCGGGCCGGGGAGCAGGTCCGCACCTACCGGGTCGCGGCCGTCCTGGCGCTGACCGTGCGCGACGAGCGGTTCGACCGGCCGGCCGACTTCGACCTGGTCGCGTTCTGGCGTGAGTGGACCGACCGGTACGAGCGCGGCGTCTACCGCGACGAGGCGCGGGTGCGGGTCACGGCCGCGGCGCTGGAGTTCATGGCGTACGTCTTCCCGCCGGCGATGAGCCGGGCGGCCCGGGCGGCGGCGGGCGCACCGGACGCGCAGGGCTGGCTGCACACGACGGTGCCGATCGAGTCGGTGCGGCACGGGCACACCGAGCTGCTGAAGCTGGGCGCACAGGTGGAGGTGCTCGCCCCGGCGGAGCTGCGGGAGCTGATGGCGGCCAGCGCCCACGCGATGGCCGCCATCTATCCGGCGCCGGCGAACGCGCCGCACGCGTCCACCGGCGATTCCACCGTCACGAGGTGAGCTGCTTGTGCCCGTTGCCGCTGCTGCCGGCGGTGACGGTGACCCGGCGCGGCTTGGCGCGCTCCGCGATCGGGATGCGCAGCGTCAGCACGCCGTTGTCGTACCCGGCCTCGAGGCGGTCGGCGTCGAGGGTGTCGCCGAGGAACAGCTGCCGGGTGAAGGTGCCCATCGGACGTTCGGCGGCGACCAGCTCGACGTTGTCGCCGGTGGGGCGGCGCCGCTCGGCGCGGACGGTCAGCACGTTGCGCTCGACGGTGCAGTCGATGCTGTCGGGGTCCACGCCGGGCAGGTCGAACGCGGCGTAGAAGTGGTCGCCGTCGCGGTAGGCGTCCATGTGCATGACGGCGGGGCGGCTGGTGGTGCCGAACAGCTGCTCGGCGAGCCGGTCGATCTCACGGAACGGGTCGGTACGCATCAGCATGGTCGTGCCTCCTCGGTTCTCCTGGCCGAAGGTGTCGTAGTTGAGTCCATACGACTCAACTTCCTCTTCTCTATTTAGCGCGCCGCGCGCCCGGCGTCAACTCGCGGAGGACCTTTTCGAACCAGTGCTCGGCGTACACGTCGTCGTTGTAGGCGGGGATCTCGTGGTAGCCGTGCCGGGCGTACAGGGCGCGGGCCTCGACGAGGTCGGCGCGGGTGTCCAACCGGATCCGGTCGGCACCGGACGCGCGGGCGTGCCGCTCGGCGCCGGCCAGCAGCGCGGCGCCGCCGCCGTGGCCCCGGTGGGCGGGGTGGACGAAGACCCGGGTCAGTTCGGCCCAGTCGGGCCGCAGCCGCAGCCCGGCACAGCCGGCGGGCCGGCCGTCGCGGTACGCCACCAGCAGCAGCCCGGTCGGCGGGACGAGGTCGCCGCTGGGTGATTCAGCCATCGCCGTCTCGACCTCGCCGGGCCGGACGGGGCGACGGTGGTAGCGGCGGACGATCTCCTCGAAGTACCGCCACAGCAGATCCGCCGCGTCGGGGTCGGCGGGCCGGGCCGGCATCAGCGTCCAGGTGGTCGGGTCAGTGGTGCGCACCCGTCGATCCTCGCGCCAAGGTCAACGCAATTCCGTCGACGGGACCTGGCCGGGGACGCGGCGGCGGCGTCCCCGTAGTGGGGACGCCGCCGTCATGCGTCGATCGTCAGCGGGCGCGTCGGGGCAGGAAGGCGATCAGCACCGCGGCGACCGCCAGGTGCATCGCCCCCAGCATCACCTTGGCGCCGGTGGTCGCCTCGGTGGCGACGACGGGCACGAGGGACAGCAGGGCGATCAGCACCGCGAGCGCGATCCAGATGACGGTGGCCCGCCGGCCGGCGAAGCGCTCCAGCAGGACCAGCCCGGCCCAACCCACCAGCGCCGAGCCGAGGGAGAAGATGATGACCGGCACGACGCCGACGACGAACGCCGGCTGCCCGGGATTCTCGACGGTGTAGTCGACCCCGGCGACCGCGCCCACGATCCAGAGCACGACGCAGGTCAGGACGGTGGCGGCCACGCCCAGGGCGCGGCGGCGCAGGGACGGGGTCGTGGCGGTGGGATGCGCGGTCGCGGTCATGCGTGCTCCTCGGTCAGGGAACCAGACAGGTGCGACCGTATCAGATAGTTCCGTCCGGAACTATCCTGCTCGGGACTAGCAGGCGGGGCGGACGCCGCAGGCTCCGCCGCCGGCGAGTCGACCGCCGACCAGGGCGCTGATCGAGCGCAGGAACACCGCGCGGTCGGCCTCGGGCAGGGTGGCCAGCACGTCCTGCTGGATCCGGCCGGCGATCTCCTGCGCCTCGTCGAGGACCTTCTCCCCCTCCGGGGTCACCTCGACCAGCCGCGCCCGCCGGTCGCTCGGCGAGGGCAGGCGTCGGGCCAGGCCCGCGCCCTCCAACTGGTCCAGGGTCACCACCATGGTGGTCTTGTCGATCCCGCACAGCTCGCCGATCTGCCGCTGGGTGAGCCCCCCGGGCCGCGCCTTGAGCAGCACGCAGTGCGCGCGCGGGGAGATGCCCAGCCGGGCCAGGCCGGTGGCGTGCTCCGCCATCAAGGCGTGGCTCGCCCAGGAGAGCAGGAACATCAGGTCGGGTGAGCCACCGGGCGAGCGCGAGGTCATGCCCCGAGGCTAACAACACCGTCCCGCGCGGGATGGTTTGCGGCCCGAACGGTCACGGCCCGATCCGCCAGTAGATCCCCTGCTCACGGGCGAGCAACTGCTCGTCCACCAGGTGGCGACGCAGGGTCACGTGGTCCGAGCCGCCACCGTCGCACCAGCGCCGCAGGATCGCGTCGACCGCCCGTTCCGGGTAGCGCACGCCCGGCTCGAACGCGGCCACGACGTGGGCCAGCAGCACCCGCCGCCGGCCGCGCTGCGCCGGCAGCCGCACCACCACCCCGTCGCGCAGAAACGTGCGCAGCACCCGGTCCGTCGATTCCTCCGGGCCGGCGTCCGGTGCCGGTGTCCGCGCGGCCTCGCGGAACCGGTCGGCGTCGACCCGCAGATCGTCGCCCGCGTCGGCGATCACCCCGGCCTCGACCAGGCGCCGCAGCGCGGTGACCACCTGCCGGGTCGGCAGACCGGTGCGGTCCGCCACCGCCGTCGCGTCGGCGGCGCCGAGCACGATCGCCGCGAAGACCTGTCGCCGTACGGGGTCGGCGAGGGCGCCCGCCAGAGTCTGGGCCGTCATGCCGGCCACCCTGCCAGCCCGCTCACGGGCGAGGCCAGGCGTTTTCGCGCCCGACTCAACCGGTGCTGCGCTCGGCGTGCAGGGAGACCCGCCGCAGCAGGTCGGCCAGGAGTCGGCGCTCGTCCGGGGTGAGCACGCCGAGCAGGCGGTGCTCCTCCTGGCCGATCACCTCGATCGCCGCATGCCAGGCGGCGCGCCCGGCGTCGGTCAGCTCCACGTCGACCCGGCGCCGGTCCACCGTCGACGGGATGCGCCGCACGAAGCCGCGTCGCTCCAGGGCGTCGAGCCGGGCGGTCACCGAGGCGGGGGCCATCGCCATGTCGTCGGCCAGCTCGCCGGGGGTGGCCCGGCCGCGCCGCCCGGCGAGGGCGTGCAGGGTGTCGTACTCGTGGGCGGGCAGGCCGAGCTCGGCCAGGGAGCGGTCCTTCACCGTGCGCAGGTGCCGGGTGAGAACGGACATCCGGGTGACCGCCCCCTCGACATCGGGGTCGAGTTCCGGCAGCACGGGCAGCCAGCGCTCGATGTGCCGATCGGTGCGGTCGCGTGCCGTCATGCCGGCCACTGTACGTCGACAGCTAAATATTCGTTGACGAAATGTTCGGCGTCGAAATAAGTTGTCGGGGTGACTCATCCCCTCCGCGTACGCTCCTTCCGGCTGCTGTTCCTCAGCCGTACCGTCTCCGGCCTGGGCGACGCGGTCGTACCGGTCGCCCTCGCCCTGGCGGTGCTCCGCGCGACCGGCTCCACCGGCTCGCTGGCCCTGGTGCTGGCCTGCGCGCTGGTCCCCCGGCTGCTCCTGCTGCCCCTGGGCGGCGTGGTGGCCGACCGGTTCCACGCCCAACGGGTCGCCGTGACCACCGACCTGGTGCGCTGCGCCGCCCAACTGGTGGTCGGGGTGCAACTGCTCGCCGACGCCCCGTCGCTGACCCTCGTGGCGGTGGCCGCCGCGGTCGGCGGCGCCGCCTCCGCCTTCGCCATCCCCACCGCCGCGCCGCTGGTCGCCGGCACCGTCGAGGCCGACGGGCGGCAACGCGCCAACGCCCTGCTGGGGGTGACCGCCAACGCCAGCCGGCTCGCCGGTCCCGCCCTGGCCGGCCTGCTGATCTGGGCCGCCGGCCCCGGCTGGGCGTTCGTCCTCGACGGGATCTCCTTCGCCGTCAGCGCCCTGCTGGTGGCCGCGATCCGGGTCCGGCACGTGCCGGTGCCGCACCGCTCCCTCGGCACCGACCTGGTGCGCGGCTGGCGGGAGGTGCGCGCCCGGGACTGGTACTGGACCAGCCTGGTCGGGCACGGCGTGTGGAACGGCGCCGCGGCCGTGCTGATGACCCTCGGCCCCGCGGTCGCCGTCGACCGCCTCGGCGGCGAGGGCGTGTGGGTGCTCATGCTCCAGGGCGGGGCCGTCGGCATGCTGGCCGGTTCGCTGGCGGCCGGCCGGTTCCGGCCCCGGCGGCCCGTCCTGGTCGGCAACCTGGCCCTGGCCACGTACGCGGTCCCGCTGGTGTTGCTGGCCGCCGCGGCGCCCGCCCCGGCGGTGATCGCCGCGTACTGCCTCGCGCTGACCGCGCTGGGCTTCCTCAACCCGGTCTGGGAGACCGTCGTGCAGGGGCAGTTCGCGCCCGAGGTGCTCGCCCGGGTCACCTCGTACGACTGGCTGATGTCGCTGGGCGCGATGCCGATCGGCTACGCGGTCGCCCCGCTCGCCGCCGGAGCCTGGGGCGCGTCCGCGCCGCTGGCCGGGGCGGCGCTGCTGGTCGCGCTCGCCTGCGCCGGCACCGCCGCCGTGCCCGGCGTACGGCGGCTGACCTGGCCCGCCGCCCCGGCGGCGGAGCGGGCCGGGGCGGCGGTGGGCTGACCGGTCAGAGCGCGTGACCGGTGGTGGCGTCCACGTGCTCGGGGACCTCGTCGTGCCGGTCCCCGACACTGGACGTGCCGGACGGCTCGAACATCAGGATGGACGCCCCGTCCAGCGAGGACGGCCGGTGCGACGTCCCCCGCGGCACCACGTACACCGCGCCGCGGGGCAGCACCACCGTCCGCTCGTCCTCGCCGTCGCGCAGCGCGATGCGCAGCTCGCCGTCGAGGACCAGGAAGAACTCGTCGGTGTGGTCGTGGACGTGCCAGACGTGCTCCCCGGCCACCTTGGCGATCCGTACGTCGTAGTCGTTGACCCGGGTGACGATCCGCGGGCTCCACAGCTGGTCGAAACCGGCCAGCGCCACCGCCAGGTCGATCGGCTCATCGCTCATCGGCCCATCCTGGCACCGCCGCGCTCGCGCGGGTGTCCCCCCGCAGGGCGCGCGGGTGTTCCCGCAGGGCTCAGAGGAAGCGGTGCATGATGTGCAGGCCGACCCGCTTGCCGTCCGGCAGCGCGAACGCCTCCGGCACGGTGCCGATCACCGTGAACCCGAGCCGCCGGTACAGCTCCACCGCCCACGTGTTGGACTCGGCCACCGCGTTGAACTGCATCGCCGCGTACCCCTGCCGGCGGGCCCAGTCCAGGGCGTACTCGACCATCGCCCGGCCGACGCCGCGGCCCCGCGCGTCGGCGGACACCATGAAACTGGCTGTGGCGACGTGCGCGCCGGGCCCGGGCTTGTTCGGGCCGATCTTCGCCGTGCCGAGGACCCGGTCACCGTCGAGGGCGACCACGGTGACGCCCGGCGGTGCCTCCACCCACATGGCGCGTGCCGACTCCTCGGTCAGCCCCGGGTCGTAGACGAAGGTGTCGGCCGCGACGACGACCTCCCGCACGATCGACCACACCTGCGGCCAGTCGGCGTCGGCGAACTCTCTGATCAGCATTGGAGCAAAGCTAACCGCAGCGTGGCCGCCACGCCAACCGGGTTCGACGGTGCCGAACCGTGACCGGTACGGGACAGCGCGGCACGCACCCGAGCGGTCACCATGGGAGCGTGGCCGTACCCGTCACCGACCGCCCGGACGCGGCAGCTCCCGCCGGGCCGCCGCCACCCGGACCCCGCACGAAGGGGCCATGGCTGGTCGCCGGCGTGGTCACCGTCGTGCTGCTGGCGCTCGCCCACCGGTACGGCTACCACCGCGACGAGCTGTACTTCCTGCTCTGCGGTCGGCACCTGGACTGGGGCTACGTCGACCAGGGGCCGCTCGTCCCGGCGCTGGCCCGGGCGATGGACACCCTCGCCCCGGGCAACCTCGTCGTGCTGCGTACCCCGTCGGCGCTGATCGCCGGCGCCGCGGTGCTGCTGGTGGCGGCGCTGGCCCGCCAGTTCGGCGCCGGACGCGGCGGGCAGCTCCTCGCCGCCGGCACCGCCGCGGTGGCCGGGGTCGTCCTCGCCACCGGGCACCTGCTCAGCACCACCACCGTGGACCTGCTGGTCTGGCTGGCCGCGGCGTACTGCGCGGTCCGGGTGCTGCGCGGCGACCCGCGCTGGACGCTCGGCCTCGGCGCGGTACTCGGCGTCGGGATGCTCAACAAGCTGCTGCCCGCGCTGCTCGGCGTGGGCCTGCTCGCCGGGGTGGCGATCGCCGGGCCGCGCCGGCTGCTACGCGACCGGTGGGTGCTCGCCGGCGTGGCGCTGGCCGCGCTGCTCGCCGCGCCGAACCTTGCCTGGCAGGCCGCGCACGACTTCCCGCAGCTCGCGGTCGCCTCGTCGATCGCCGACGGGGACAGCTCCTACAGCGGCCGCCTCGACTCGGTCGTGCTGCAACTGCTCATCATCAGCCCGATGGCGGTGCCGATCTGGGTCGCCGGGCTGATCGCGCTGCTGCGCCACCCCCGGTGGCGAGCCTTCCGGGCGCTGGGCTGGGCGTGGCTGGTGGTGTTCGGCATCGTGCTGGTGGCCGGCGGCAAGGGCTACTACGACGCGCCGCTGCTGCTGGTGCTCACCGCCGCCGGCGCGGTCGTCACCGTCGACTGGGCTCGTACCGTGCCGCGTCGGGTCCTGCTGGCCGCCGCCGCTGTCGTCGCGGTCGCCGGCAGCGCGGTGCTGCTGCTGCCCACGCTGCCCGCCGACCGGCTGGCCGGCTTCGTCGTCGAGGTCAACTACGACGCCGGGGAGACCATCGGCTGGCCGGCGTTCGCCGACTCGCTCGCCGCCGTGCACCGGGGCCTGCCGCCGGAGCAGCGGCAGCGCGCGGTGATCCTCACCGGCAACTACGGCGAGGCCGGCGCCGTCGCCCGCTACGGTCCCGCACGCGACCTGCCCCGCGCCTACTCCGGGCACAACAGCATGGCCGAGTTCGGCCGGCCGCCCGCCGACGCCGACGCCGACACCGTGATCGCGGTCGGCTGGGACCGCCCCGACCAGCTGCGCGGCTGGTTCCGGCAGGTCACCCTCGCCGGTCGGGTCGACCAGCGCGTCGACGTGGACAACGACGAGAACGGCGGCCCGATCTGGCTCTGTCAGGGCCTGCGGCGCCCGTGGGACCAGATCTGGGAGCAGGAGGTACGCCACGCCGGCTGAGCGGGGTACCGCCGGAAATCGTCAGACCGCCGTCGCCACCACCACGAACTCGCCGTCGTCCCCCGCGCCCACCGGTTCTCCCTGCCAGCCGCCGTGGATCCGCTGCACCCGGAAACCCGCCTGCGCGAGCGAGCCCCGCAACTCCCCCTCGGTACGGAACCGCAGCACCGCGTCGCCGCGCAGCTCACCGTCGGCGAAGCCGAAGTGCCGGGTGAACCGCACGACGCCGTCCCGCGCGTCGGTCACCTCGGTCCAGGTGACCACGACGGAGCCGTCCGGCAGACGGACCGACCGGCGCGAGTCGACCCGGTTCCACCGCTCCCAACGCCGGTCGGCCGGATCCCGGGAGTCGAAGAGCAGCCGGCCACCCGTACGCAGCGCCCGACGCAGCGCGGCGAGGACCCGCCGCCACTCGTCGTCGTCCACCACGAACTGCGCCACGTGGCTGGTCATCACCGCCACGTCGTACGCCCCGCCGGGCAGCACCTCCGCGCCACCCTCGATCCAGGTGACCCGGTCCGCGCCGGGCTTGGCGCGGGCCGCGTCCAGTGAGGCGCGGGCCGGGTCGACGCCGGTGACGGTGTGCCCGGCGGCGGCCAGGGCCAGCGCCAGCCGGCCGGTGCCGCAGCCGAAGTCCAGCACCCGGGCCGGGTCGACGCCGACCTCGGCGAGGAAGAAGTCGTCGTCGGGGCCCCACGGGCATTCGACGTCGTAGACCGCGACGAGACGGGGATCGGTGAACTCCGCATTGCGCACCGCCGCACCTATCCCACGGGGCCAGCGGGAGCAAACCGGAAGTGGATCCCGTTGGGAAGGGCGTCATGCGTCAGCCCGGTGATGTCGCTGAATTCGCTGAGCCGAGCGAGGGCCACGTCGGCGGTCAGGGTGTCGCTCAGCGACACGGTGATGCCGGCGAAGTGCAACCACGCGTCTGCGGCGACCGATTCGAGTCCCAGCCTGTCCAGGTCACCGGACACGTTCACCCGGACCTGGATGGCCAGATCGCGCTGCTCCAGTATCTGCAGCTGGATCGCGTCGTAGCGGTGGTGCGCGAAGTAGTAGACACTGGCCTCGCCCGGCTCGGCGAATCGTGAGCTGCTGGCACTCCGGCCTGCCATGCTGCGCCACCCGTCCGCCTGGATCGGCAGCCACTCGAGGTCGAGGGTGAGTGGGCTGCTCCCATGATCGCGGGACACCGGCTGGAAGGGAAAGTGGAAGCTCCAGGTCAGCTGCGGTGGCAGTCCTAGCGTCCGGTTCTCGAACAACAGCCCCCGCCACTCACCGCCCTCGGCCGGAACGAAATCGCTGCGGTCCAGGGCGTCCTCGTCACCTGCCTCGTCGATCATCGGTGCAGTCTGCCACCGCAGCGAAGCAAGCGTGACCCGGCTCGTGCCGTCCCAACTCCCGTGACCGCCTGGCAACGTCGCTGTTGAACGACATGTGGTCTTCAGTCGGTACGACGCCGATCTTCAGTGATCGATCGCTGGTCATGGTTGGCCGCGCAGGTGGTGTAGGCGTCCACGTCCGCCGGGTACGGGGCGGACGGTGAACTAACTGGATCTTTCAACGGTCTCGTCCAAGCGTGGGCAGACCGCCGCGGACGATCTGCGGACGGGGTGGTTGCCGCATCGCCGTCCGTGCCGGGGGCGGCAGTAGGCGGTCGAGTTCGCGGAGTTCTTTCAGCGCTTGCTTCCGGACGGCGTGGCAGTCCGGGCAGATCGGGTCGGTCGTGATGCGCCGCTTATAGACCGAGGCGGCGGCGGGCAGCGGTAGCTCGCACATCACCTGGTCACCCGGACCACGCGGGACGTCGCGCTGCTCTCCACCGAGGTCCGCACGGCCGTGCCGGACGCGATGACCGCCGGAACGGCGATCCTCGTCGGGCTGGGCGCGATGCTGCTGCTGGACCCGCGCGTGGCCGTTCCCGGCCTGGTCGGTGTGCCGCTGGTGTGGCTGGTGGCGCGCCGTTACCTCGCACGGGCGGGCGGCGCGTACCTACGGGAGAGCTCGGCGTACTCCCGGATCACTGACGGCCTCGCCGAGACAGTCGACGGTGCGCGCACGGTCGAGGCGTTCGGCCTCGCCGACCGCCGCGTGCGGCGGGCGCGTCGCGACGTCGCGGAGGCGTCCGCCGCCGAGCGGTACACCCTGCGGCTACGCACGGCGTTTCTGCCCTGTCTCGACACCGCGACCATGGTGCCCGTGGTGCTCACCCTGCTGATCGGAGGCTACCTGCACGCCGCCGGTCTGGTGGGGGTGTCGACCGTGACCACGGCGACGCTCTACGCCCACCAGCTCATCCAGCCGGTCAACCTGCTGCTGGGCCGGCTGGAGGACCTTCAGCTCGGCGGCGCTTCGATGGCCCGGCTGCTCGGGGTCCGACCCCGACGCCGCGATGGCGGGTCGGCGGCCACGCCGCCGGGCGAAGAGTGGGTGATCCAGCTCCGCGGGGTCCGGCACGCGTACCAGCCGGGCCGCGACGTTCTGCACGGGGTGGACCTGGAGATACGGCCGGGTGAGACGTTGGCCGTCGTCGGTCCGTCCGGTGCTGGAAAGAGCACGCTGGGGCGGCTGATCGCCGGACTTGAAGCGCCCCGCGCCGGTGCGGTCACCGTCGGCGGCGTGGCGCTGACCGCGCTGCCCCCGGACGAGCTGCGCAGGCGAGTCGTCCTCGTCCGGCAGGAGTCCATGTGTTCGCCGGTACGCTGCGGGAGAACGTCAACCTGACCCGGCCCGATGCCGCGGATCACGAGATCGAGAACGCGTTGCGCGCCGTGGGCGCCTGGGACTGGGCGCAACGGATCGGGATCGACACACGGGTCGGCGCCGGAGGCGTCGACCTTTCCCCGGCTCAGGCGCAGCAGGTGTCACTGTCCCGCGTCGTCCTCACCGATCCGGCCGTCGTGGTGCTGGACGAGGCCACCGCCATGCTCGATCCCCGCGCCGCCCGGGACCTCGAACGGTCGCTCGCGGCGCTGATCACTGGCCGCACGGTCGTCGTCATCGCGCACCGACTCGACACCGCTCGACGGGCCGACCGGGTGGCCGTCCTGCTGAATGGCCGGATCGTTGAATTGGGACACCATGACGCCCTGGTCGAGACGGATGGTCCGTATGCGGCGCTGTGGCGAGCTTGGAGCGCCGGTCCCGCCCGGGATGATCCGAGTCCCGCACCGCGGCCCTCCCGACAACGTGGCGGCCCGACCGACGTTCGTCTCGACGGTCCCGGCTCGTGACCCACCTCGGCCCGGGGAGTCGATGCCGTCTCGCTGCGGGTCTGCTCTGACGAGCCGCGCCTCAGTTCGTGTCGGCCGGCACGCGGTCCTGCCCGGTCACCGACGCGACGGGCAGGAGTCGGGGGCGGCCCGGGCGCACCGCGCCGATCGCGATGCCGGCGATCACGAGAACGGCCGCGACGACGGTGACCATGGTGACCGGCTCGTCGCGGAAGAGCGCGGCGGCCGCCAGGCCGAAGACCGGGATCAGCAGTGCGTACGGGGCCACCGGGGTGGCCCCGTGGACCTTGATGAGGTGACCCCACACGGCGTACCCGAGCAGGGTGGCCACCCAGGCGACGTACACGGTGGCCGCGGCGCCGGACGGCGTCATCGACCGCAACGCGGCCAGGTCCTTCCCGGCTCCCTCGAACAGCAGCGAAAGCACCAGCAGCGGCACCGGAGGGACCAGACTCACCCAGACCATGAACCGGAACATGTCCGGAGGGCTCGCCCGTCGGGTGGCGACGTTGGACAACCCCCAACAGACGGCGGCGACAATGACGAGTAGGAAGCCGACGACCGGTGCGGTGGCGCCGAGGCGCAGCCCGACCAGGACGATGCCGGCGGCCGCGATCGCCATGCCGCCCAACTGCGCCACTCGAGGCTGCTCGCGCAGCAGGACTGCGGCGAAGAGGACAGTGAAGGCGGCCTGACTCTGCAGCACCAGCGACGCCAGCCCGGGCGGCATGCCGATGTGCATCCCGATGAAGAGGAAGCTGAACTTGAGCACGCCGAGCACGATCCCGACGATGACCACCCACCGCCATGCCACCCGTGGCGGACCGACGAAGAAAACTGCGGGAACGGCCGCCAGGAGGAAACGCAACGCGGAAAACAGCAAGGGCGGGAAATCGTCGAGCCCCACGTCGATGACGACGAAGTTGACTCCCCAGATGGCCGCGACGAGAACGGCAAGTAAGACGTGAGCGGGCTTCATTCTGCTGTCTCTTTCACGGTGGTCACCTGAGGGTGAACAAAACCACAGAACGTCCCCGTCCGCCAGCGAGACCTGCTAAACGAATGCCATTAGCATGGCTTAATGCTCGATCTCGGCCGGCTCCGGGCCCTGCACGCTGTGGCCACCTACGGCTCAATCGCCGCCGCCGCCACGGCCCTCGGCTACACCCCGTCGGCCGTCTCCCAGCAGATCGCCAAGCTGGAGCGGGAGGTACGCACCGAGCTGCTCGACCGCCAGGGCCGGCGGGCGGCCCTGACCCCGGCGGGACGGCTGCTTGCCGAGGCGGCCCGAGACGTGCTGGCGGCGCTCGAGCAGGCGGAGGCCCGGTTGGAGGGGCAGCGGGGCGTTCCCGCCGGCCGCCTGGTGCTGGCGGCCTTCCCGACCGCCTGTCGGGGCCTGCTGCCGGAGGTCGTCGCGGAGTTGGCCGAACAGCACGCCGAACTGGACATCCGACTATGGGAGATCGACCCGTACCGGGCGGTTGACCTCGTCGTGGAGGGTGAGGTCGACGTCGCGGTCGTGCACGACTGGGACAACACCCCGCTGATCCTGCCGGGGACGCTCCGCGCGGAGACCGTCGGCGTCGACGTGGCGGACGCGGTGCTGCCGGCCGGCCACCCGCTGGCCGCTCGTGCCGCGCTGGACGTGGCCGACCTGACCGACGAGCGGTGGGTCAGCCAGCACCCGGGCTCGATGTGCCACGACTGGCTGCTGCGCTCCTTCGCCGAGCAGGGGCGGCGGCCGGACGTCGCCTACCAGGTCGACGAGTACCAGTCCCAGATGGCGGTGGTGGCGGCCGGTGTGGGGGTCGCGCTGGTGCCGAGACTCGGCCGGGGGGCTGTGCCGCCGGGGGTGCGGGTGGTGCCGCTGCACCCGGCCACCTCTCGGCGGATCATCGCCATCTGGCGGCCGCAGAGCACCCTCCGCCCCGCCGTCGCCGCGGCGCTGGCGGCGCTGCGTCGGCGGTGGCCCGACCCTTCGCCGCGGCCGGGCGCCGACCTGACCCGGGCCGCCCGCTGAACGGCCGCGCGCGAGCCGGCGGCGGCGAGTCAGATATGTGACGGCGCTGCCGGCCAAGCCCGGGCACCGAATGTCCGAGCACACAATTTCCCGTTCACCTGCCCTCAATACACTGCGGCGTCATTCAATGCGGTTGCGCCGGCTCAAATCGTGAGACGACGGGTTGACGTTTCCCGGACCGTGCCCCAAGGTGATCCCGAGCCGGATAGCCAACGGGGGTGTTGTCTGGACGAGACCGTGCGCGATGTAAAGCGCGGCGTGGTTCGGGTAAACGATTTCTGACTTTCTGATTGTGCCGCTCGGTGGAGTGCGGCCGCAGAATCCCTTCATCGCGCCACCTTCCGCTTCTCCTGCCCGGTGGCCCGCCCGAGCCCTACCACCACTCGCAACCACCTGGAGCGCGTTCCTGCGCGCGCCCGTGTCCGCCGGGCACGCGCAGGCGATGACGCGCGTCCTCATCCTGTAGAGAGGAAACGACAAGATGGTCATCGAGACCCCGCAGCGGTCCGCCGTGGACACGCTCCGTCGGGACGCCCTCGCCGAACTCAGGTCGGTGCTCTCCGCCGCCGACTTCGCCGGGGCCGCGCGGTGCGCCGTACGCCTGCATGCCGCCCTGCCCCATCAGTCCACATTGGAGCGAAACGTCGTGCTGGTGGCGTACGGCGGCGGCAAGGACAGCTCCTACACCCTCACCTTCGTGCGGGCGATGCAGCTCATCCTGTTTCAGATCCACGGCGCCACCTTCCGGATGCGGGTGGCCACCAACCGGCACGCCGGCATGCCGCGCGCGGTGATGGAGAACATCGACCGCGCGTACCGGGCGCTCTCGCTCTCCGCCGACCCGGACTGCGAACTGCTGCTCATCGACGGCACCACCGTCTCGGTCTTCGACGTGGACCTGCCCCAGAGCCCCGCAGTGATCGAACGCAACCGGGTCGACATCCTGATGACCGGGCACCGTACGGCCGGGGATGCCCGTCCCACCTTCTGCAATGCCTGCAACCTGAGCATGGTGAACTCATTCGGCCTGGCGGCGGCGTACGGCGACGGCGTGGATCTGATCATCACCGGCGACTCGCGCCGGGAGCAGCGCGACTACGTCCTCTGGGTCAACCGACTCGCCCGCCGTTTCGGCCTGCAGCCGCCGACCGGGGAGCGGCAGGGCTTCAAGGGATTCCTGGGCTCACTCAACCGCATCGCCGGGGCCTACTTCACCGACATCCACGGTGCGGAGGCTCAGCAGACCGTGGCCGAGCACGCGATCACCACGGACGTCCACCCGGATCTGCAGTTTTTCTCGATCTACGACGACACCGCCTACGCCGCGGGCGAGCACTGGGAACTGCTCACCGAGTTCCTCGGCTTCGTCTTCGACGACATCGCCTTCAGCTTCACCGAGTCCGACTGCGGCAACCCCTCCCTCATGGCGCACCTGCGGGCGCTGAAGGCCGAGCGGTGCCACGGCCGCTCGTACGCCGAGGGCCTGCTGGAATACGTCGAGTTTGCCGTGTCCCTGATGCGGCGCAAGGAGTTCCCCGAGCGCCTGGTGACCATCATGCAGGAGCGCTACACCATGCCCGGCGCGGTCGAGCGGATGCGCGCGGCGATGGACGCGTACGCCTCGGAGGCGTATGGCCTGACCGAAGAGCAGTTGGTGGCGATGGTGCATGCGCCGTTCGCGGAGAAGGGCGTGGGCCTGGCCCGGTACCTGGCCGCCGAGCAGCCCGACCTGGTCGGTGAGGCCTCGCGGATCCACGAGCTGCTGGCCGCGGCCGACGACGAGGTGGCACTGACCGCCCGCCTGGAGCGGCTCAGTGGGCTGACCCTGGCCCAGCTGCGAGTGCTCTACCGCAGTTCCCTGCGGTTGCCGTCGCTGCAACCCGCCGAGGGAGAGCTCATCGACGCCATCCTGTCCGGCGACCCGCACAAGGACGTCATCATGACCAGGCGCGAGGCGGGCGGCGATCTGGTTCCCGAACTGCTTTCCGGGCGATGAACCCGATGGGCGACCGGAGCGGCACCGACTTCGTGCAGGTCGGCGCCACCAGGGACGGGCTGGATCCGTATCTCGACCAGGCCCGGCAGCGGGGGATGCGGGCGGTACTTGTCGAGACGCCGGCCTACCTGCGGTGGCGCCGCGCACTCGGGCGGCGGCCGTTCGACGTCGAAATGGCGGTCGACCAGCCGCAGGACGTCGAGCGGGTGATCGCGGCGCTGCGCGGCCACGACGTCGCGCCGGCCCTGCTGCTGTGCGGCTTCGAGCGCTACGTCGGGTCCGCCTTCGCGGCGGCGCGCCGGTTGCGGGTGCCGCCGTGGCCGCGGGTCGGGGAGACGTTCCACCCGCTCGACAAGCTCCGCCAGCGCGAGGCCCTCGCCCGGCAGGCGCCCCACCTGCCGCAACCCGGTATCGCCCTCCTCGACCGGCACGGCCGCTGCGACGGGCCGGAGCTGTGCTATCCGCAGGTGGTCAAGCCGGTGGACGGCGGCGGCGGGCTCGGCGTCCTGCTGGTTGACGGCGCCGAGGAACGCGGCCGGGCTCTGGCCGCCATCGGCGCGCTGAGCAACTACGGCGGGGGGGCCTTCGGCGCAGTTGTGGCCGAGGAGTTCGTCAAGGGCCCGGAGGTGTCGGTCCAAGCCGTCGCCCACGACGGGCGGGCCGTGCTGGTGAGCGTCTGCGACAAGATCACCACGATCGAGCGGCATCCCGGTCCGGGTGGCGCCGAGCTGGTCAGCTTCCGGGAGGTCGGGCACGTCGCGCGCCATGGCGGCCTGGCCGATCCCGAGCTGCGGAGACTCACCCAGGCCGCGATCGACGCGGTCGGGTACCGGGAGGGGCCGTTCCACGTGGACGCGATCCGCGGCACCGCCGGGCCGGTCTTCCTGGAGATGGGCTTCCGGCTCTCCGGCGGCGGGCTGGTCGCACTCGTCGAGCGGGCGACCGGGGTGTCCTGGCCGTCCGTGGTGTTCCAGGCGCACCTGGACGGTCGGCCGCCGCGTCTGCCCGCACCACCAGCCGGCCGGCGCGGCGTTGCCGGGCAGGTCGCCGTCACCGCGCCGGCCGAGTGGGACGCCGCGCGGGCCCTGGACACCGCGCGGCTCGGCGTGGACCTGAGGCCGGCACCGGTGCCCGCCGCGGATGCACCGGCCGCCGCGGACCGGGCCGCTCTCGGCTCGGACCTGCTGCGACACACCGGGGCACTGGGTCGCGTCGTCGTAACCGGGGACCACGTCGACGAGGTCCGGGCCGCCTTGGAGTCCCTGGTCCGTCATCGATTGCGAGGTTGATCAACGTGTGCCGTCTGCTGCTCGCCACCGGTCGCTTCGACGCCGGTCAGGTGCTGGAGGCCGCCGTCGACATGGCCTGCGGCCGGACCGCCGACCACGAAGGGCCGATCTTTCGTCACCCCAACGGCTGGGGCGCGGTCTGGCGCGACCCCGACGGTTCCGGGCGGTTGCGGGTCCACCGTGACGTCCGGCCCATCGAGGAGAGCTTCCAGGACTCACCCCTGGTGGACCTGCGGACTGACGTGCTGGCCATCCACACCCGGCACGCCACCATCCCCACCAAGCTCGGGCTGGAGTTCACCCATCCGTTGGAGCGGGTCGACGTGGTGCCCTGGTACTTCATGCACAACGGCTTCCTGCCTACCGTGCACCTGCGGCTGGGACTGAGCGACTCCGTCTTCGACTCGCGGGAGTACTTCGACTACATCGTGCCGGCGGAGGCCCGAGCGCTGGACCCTGTCGCCACGCTCGCCCTGCTTCGGGACATCCCCGTCGGCGGCAGCTCCGGCAACGCCTTCGCGGTGAACCCGTACGCCGCCTACGTCATCCACTGGACGCCGCCGCAGGAGGCGCGGCCGCGCTACTTCGGCATGTCCCGCCTGGACACGGCGGCGGCGACGTTCGTCTCCTCGGAGATCCTGCCGCAGTTCGCGTCGGCCGCGGACTGGCGTCCACTCCCCGCCGACCACGTTCTCGAGATCCCCTTCGCCCCGACCGCTCGTGTCGCGCACCTCGGAAAGGACACCCACCATGCCCACGTCTGACACCTGGGACCGCGTTGTCGTCGACGTCCGTGAGCAGCGGCCGGACCCGGCACTGCTCCGTGACCTGGTCAATGGCCGCGCCGCCGTCGTCGTCCTGCGGGGACTTTTGCGGGAGGACGCGTTCACCCGCAACCTGGCCCGCGTCCGGGAGCTGTTCGGCAGCGCCTCGACGACGCAGTACGTCAACGGCACCCTCACCACCATCGGCCCCTACCTGAACAAGTACCTGGATGACCTGGACGGCTACTTCCAGGCCGCCAAGGAGTCCGAGACGATGCTGGCCGAGGCCTCCTTCGACCTGGCGGCACGAACCCGGCAGGAACTCCGGGAGCAGTTCGGCCTGCAGAGCCTGGAGCCGGCGCGCGAGCCTGACGGACGCGAGTACGCCGGCTCGGTGGTGCGCATTCACGCCGACGGTGTACGCAACCCGCTGCACAACGACAACATCATGCGTGATGCCCGCAACGTCGACATCGTCCTCCGGGACCTCGCCTACCAGCTCAGCTGCGTGGTTTGCCTTCAGGAGTGCACCAGCGGTGGCGAGCTGTGGATGTACCGCAAGCCGTGGGAGGCGACCGACGAGCAGCACAAGATCCCGGGCCACCTGGGGTACGACGAGCAGGTGGTGGCCGGCGTGCCGGCACACGAGTTCAAGCCCCGCACCGGCGACGTGTACCTCATCAACCCGACCCGTTACCACGCCATCGAGCGGGTTTCCGGCACCGACCGGCTGACCATGGGCTTCTTCATCGGCTTCGCCGACGACGCCCTCGACTCGGCGGTGGTGTGGGGATGACCCGGCCCATTGACGACGCGACCCGCGCCCACGCGTCGGCCGCGGACCGGCTGCTGGCGCTGCTGGACTGCGGCGGTGCCCGGTACCGGCTGATCACGCACCCGCCGGAGGGGCGTACCGACCTGGCCAGCAGGTTGCGGGGGCACCCGGTGGAGCAGGCCGCCAAGTGCATCGTGGTGCGGACCAGGATGACCAAGAAGGTGTCCCGGTACGTGCTGGCCGTCGTACCGGGGGACCGGCGGGTCGACCTGGAGCGGGTCTGCCGACTGCGCCAGGCCCGGGAGGCCGTCTTCGCCGACCGGCAGACCGCGGAGCGGCTGGCAGATGCGGTCAGCGGCGCGATCATCCCGTTCAGCTTCGACCCCGGGCTGGAGTTGGTCGTCGACCCCGACCTGCTTCGGCACCCGGAGCTGTTCTTCAACGCCGCCACACTGGACCGCTCGGTCGCCCTGCACACCGACGACTACGTCCGCCTGGCACGGCCGGTGCTGCACCCGATCGCCGAGCCGCTGCCCCGTTGTCCGCCGGCCGAGACCGCACCGGCGGGAGCCGGGGTCGGCTGACGCCCGCGGACGCATCAGCTCGGCCCGCACCGGGGGTTGATACCGGGTGACCACGTCACTGTTTCTGGTTGGGTTCGCCGGGAGGCTCGAACCCCTTCGGTCTCGACAGAGCCTCGGGGTTCAAGTCCTTCCGGCGCCCGCGCCAGGCCCCGGCAGGATGCTCGTCCTTCCGGGCAGCGGTCGCTGCTGGCACATGGGAGTGCCAGGCGGGCACCCGCTCATCCCGGCCGATCACCGATCCACGCCGTCGGGAACTCGTCGGCCAGGCCGACCAGGCCGAGGACGGTGGCGGTGATCCGGGACGGGTTGCGTACGAGCAACGCACAGCCGTCCGAGGCGGCCCTCCGCCGTACGGTCAGCAGCGCGGATATCCCGGCGGCGGAGAAGAAGCTCACCCCGCTCAGATCGAGCACGAGTACCGGCGGCGGTTGCCCGCCCATGACGTCTTCGACGTAAACCACCTGGTCCCGGTGCCGGAAGTCGCCACCCTGGCCGAGCTCAACGAGCGGATCGCACTCATCGACCGCGCCGAGGACGAGCGGCGGCTGGAGCACCGAGTGCGCACCATCGGGCAGGACTTCGGCGTCGAGCAGCCACTGCTGGCGCCGCTACCTGTCGAGCCGTTCGGGGCTGGCCGGCAGCTGACTCCGAAGGTCAACCGTTACGGGTTGATTGGGGTGCGCTCGTCGTTCTACTCGGTTCCGGCGCGGTTTATCAGCCAGACGGTGCGGGTGATGTTGCACGCCAGCGAGGTGGTCGTGTTCGACGGACGCACCGAGATCGCCCGTCACGAGCGGTCGGTGACGAAGAGTTCGCAGACCTTGGTGTTGGACCACTATCTGGAGGTGCTGCTGCGCAAGCCCGGTGCCCTGTCGGGCTCCACCGCACTAGCGCAGGCCCGCGAGACTGGCGTGTTCACGATGGCCCACGAGGCGTTCTGGGCGGCGGCGAAGAAGGCCCACGGCGACGCCGACGGGACCGCGCTTTGATCGACGTGTTGCTGCTGCATCGCCGGCTGCCCGCTGCGGACGTCATCGCCGGCATCACCCTGGCCCTGTCAGCCGGGGCCACCAGCGCCGACGTGGTGGCCGTCGAAGCGCGGAGGGCCCGGCAGGTCAGCCAGTCCGTTCCCTCTGGCGACGCCGACGCTGCCGCGGGCAGCAGTGAACAACGGCGGGTCGTCAGCCTCACCGAACGGCGCCTGGCCGCGCTGCCGAAAGACAGCCGGCCGCTGCCCTCGGTCGCCCACTACGACCAGCTGCTGCGCCTCCGGCGAGCAGGACAGCCACCACCGTCGCAAGGAGCCGTCTCGTGAGCCGAGCCCGCCGCCCCATGACCGAACCCGCCGCCGAAGCCGCGATCGACCAAGCCTGCCGAGCACTGCGGCTGCCCACCATGCGCACCCGCGTCAACGACCTGGCCACCGCTGCCGAGAAGGAACAACTGTCCTACCGCGGGTTCCTCGCCGAACTGCTCATCGCCGAGTGTGACGACCGCGACCGGCGCCGCTCCGAACGACGCATCAAGGCCGCCGGCTTCCCCCGGCAGAAGTGGCTGAGCGACTTCGACTTCGACGCCAACCCAAACATCAGCTCAGCGATGATCAATACCTTGGCCACCTGCGGCTGGGTCCGCAACGGCGAACCGCTCTGCCTCGTCGGCGACTCCGGCACCGGCAAGTCCCACCTGCTCATCGGCCTGGGCGCCGCCGCGATGGCCGGGTTCCGGGTCCGTTACGTGCTGGCCGCGAAACTGGTCAACGAACTCGTCGAAGCCGCCGACGACAAGATCCTCAACAAGACCATCGCCCGCTACGGCCGCGTCGATCTGCTCTGCATCGACGAACTCGGCTACATGGAGCTCGACCGGCACGGCGCCGAGTTGCTGTTCCAGGTACTGACTGAACGCGAGGAAACCAACTCGGTGGCGATCGCGTCCAACGAGTCGTTCTCCGGCTGGACGAAAACCTTCACCGACCCTCGCCTCTGCGCGGCGATCGTCGACCGGCTCACCTTCGGCGGCAACATCATCGAGACCGGCACCGGCTCCTACCGCCTCGCCCACGCTCACCAGAAGAACCTGGCCATGGCCGCGGACTGACCCACGCCATGAGCGACCCGACCATCCCCACACCTGCCGAACGGGCCGCGCTCAACGCCGCCCTGCTCGCCACCGGCACTGAGACCGGTTTCTGGGACGACACCGGCCGCCCCGCACCCTGGCCCGACGACATCGACGAATGGACACCCGCAACAGAGCAGCCACCCCCCGCGCACCCCAGCGTGAGCGATGCTGTTGCCTTCTGAGGATCACCGATCTGAGGAAGGGGCGCCCGCGCGTCATCCAAGGGCACGTATCAGTGCCGGGGCGGCCGCCGCGTCGGCTGCCAAAATCGCTGTCCGGTCGTCGGAGCACAGTGATAGAAAGCCGGGGTGCACAAAATTCTCACGTTCCCTGATCAGCTGCGGCTGATCAACGAACGGTCGGCCGCCTTCCGCGCTGCGGTCGCCGCGGCACCCAGCCTCGACGTTCAGATGCCGACCCATCCCGAGCGGACGCTGTTCGATCACGTGCAACACGTGGGCATGGGTCGCCGCAAGGCAGCCGCCATCGTCACCGCCGGGCCCGCGGACGCTCCGCCGGAGGAGTCCGCATGGGGAGGCGGCACGGGTGCACCTCGGGAGCGCGAGGCTCTCCTGGCCTGGTGGGTCGAGTCCGTCGAGCACCTGGCGAGCGTGCTGCGCGAGGCGGGCCCGGATCGCGGTTGCTGGACATGGTGGTGGGACTCGCCGTCACCGCAGACCTCCGGGGCCTGGGCGCGGCGCCAGCTCCACGAGATCGCGGTGCACACCTACGACGTCCAGCTCACCGGGGGTGCCCCGCAGCCGATACCGGAGGAGATCGCCCTCGACGGTTTCGACGACTGCCAGTTCACCCTCTGCGCAACGACGGTCGCCTGGCCACACGAACCCGCCGTCGTCGATTACCACGCCACCGAGGGCCACTCCTGGCGCCTTCGGCTGTCCCACGACGGCGCACAGGTCGCCCACCTCACGCCCGCTGCCGGCGAGGACTCCGACACGGCCGATGCCTCCGCCCAGGGCACGGCCAGTGACCTGGTCCTGTTCTTCTACGGCCGCATACCGCTGGATTCGCTGAAGTTCGAAGGCGACCGTCGTATCTTCGATCAGCTCGTAGCCTGGGACCCGTCCGTGTGACAACCGACGACACGCCATCTCCTGCGCCCCGAGGCCGAGGCCGCAGCGAAGTCGCAGGTATCCGGCTCGGGTGGCTACGCTCGTGAACAACGTTGATGTGCTCGTCCTGCACGGATCGCCAGGCTCGGGAAAGTCCACCCTGTCGGGCGCCATAGCGGACCTGCTGCGTGAGTCCGGTTTGGCGAACGCGGTGATCGACCTCGATGACCTCACCATGGTCTACCCGCACCCCGAGCGGTCTTTCGCGCTCAACAATCTCAGGGCAATGTGGCCCAATTGCGCGACTATTGCGGACCTGCGGCTCATCATTCCCAGTGTCATCGCGGACGAGGACGAACGGGTGCAGCTTCGCGCTGCCGTGCCGGGCTCACGGTTTGTCGTCTGCGAGCTGACCGCCCCTGAGACGGTCTTGAAGGAACGGGTCACCGCACGGGAACCGAACGAGTACTGGCGCAGCCGGCTACGCAACTTCGTCGATCTCTACCAGCAGCGGAGCGATCTTGCGAGGATCCGAGACTTTCAAGTGTCGACCCACGCAAGGCCTGTTGCGGAGGCAGCTCGCGAAGTCATCGAACAGGTCGGATGGCAGCTTCGGCCCGAAGCCGAGCGCCTACATACCTAACGCACAGTCACTGATCTGAGTTCCTGCGGCAAACCGGGGTGGGGCCAAATCGGGCCGTCACACCATCGCACGCCTCCACCGCGATGGGGCCACCACAGACCGTCCGAGCCGGGCCACCGCAAGCCGTCAGAATCAGGCGGTCGCCGCAGCGACTTGATCGTGGTCGAGAACGAGCTGAACTGCCCAACAACGACCGCCCGTTCCGCCGTCGTGGCTCATCTGCCTGTCCTGTGCAGCTGGTGGGCCGGCCAGCAGGGCGTCGCTGCGCTACCTCGTGGCCAACACCGACGGTCGAACCAACCCTGGGGCCGGGCTGCTGTTCGTCATCCCGGGGCCCACCACGACACTCAGGGTGAACGGCCGGGCCTGCGTCTCCACTCGCCCCGAGCTGCTGTCGCAGCTGACCGCCGTGGGCAAGCCACCGGCCAGTGCGCTGGTGCTGGGCATCGAGGAGGTCTACCCGCACTGCCCCAAGGCGCTGCTGCGCGGCGGGGCCTGGAAGCCGGAGCAGTGGCTGCCGGCGGACGCCCAGCCGACCTCGGCCGAGGTGACGCTGGCCCAGCTGCGGATGCCGGCGCTGACGATCGCCGACATCGAACAGGTGGAGGCGGACTCGCTGAAATACCGCTACGAGTGACGGGCCGCGGACCCACCGCCGTGCGCTGAGGCCGAGGTCGGCGCAGGGCGGTGGGTCCGTCGTCGCGTCCTATTCCTCCGGCTCCCAGGCGATCAGCTGGTCGAGGACGCGCCGGTCGCCGTCGAGCCGCAGCGAGTCCATCGGAATGCGGCCGTAGCAGAACATGACCAGCTCATTGGCCGTGCCCCGGGCGGAGACATAGGCCGCCTCCGGGCCCTCGCCGGCGACCGGCGTGGGGAGGCGGGCGGTCCGGGCGCCGTCGGCGGAGAACCAGAGCCGCCAGGAACGGCCCTCGGTGGCGTGGTAGTCGATGACCGCGGGCTTGTGCGGCCACGCGGCCGTCGTCGCGACGCAGGTGGTCAGGAACTGGTCGACACCGTCGAGGGCCACCTCGTCCGGCAGCGGCTGCGGGGCGCCCACGGCGACCTGGGCGTCGTAGGTGTGCACGGCGATAGGAAGCAACAGAACAGACATTATGATGCATCGCCGCTTTGCCCGTTACGTCCAGCCTGAATACTGGAATATCGTTACCGGTTATTCAATAAACCGAAAGCCCTGCTGACTGGCGGGCTGTAGAGGTTCCTGGCAGCGCCAGCCCAACAAAGGCCAAGCCCTGACCCAACTGCGCGCCGTCGGGCACGACGTTCTATGACGGGTGTGGCTTGCGCCTCCGGTATCCGGCATGGTTCGGGGATGAAGCCGGGCGGGCCGGGTGGCCCGCCGCGGCTACATCCCCGCTAGTCCCCGGCCACCACCGTGAAGGTGAATCCGGCGCTCGTCGGACGGCGCAGCGAAATGTCGCACTTGATCCGGCGCAGTACCTCGTTCCTGCTGAGGCCCAGCCCTTGCGCGATGAGTCGTTCCGGGCGCACCGGTACCGGATCCTCGAAGACGACCTCCACCTGGACCGGCCACGCCTCGTCCGGCCAGGCCGGCGGGGTGTCCAACCGCCAGGCCCCCGTCCAGTCCAGGGTGAAGCGGTTGCGCCGGGCGAGCAGCGGATCCAACAGCCGGGACGCCACCAGTTCCGGATCGTTGACGCCGTAGCCGTGGAGCTCGGCCGGATCGAAGGATCTGACCGGCGCTCGCTCGTGGACGGTGAGCTTGCTCGTCCGGTCGCAGGACACGCAGCGGACCAGCAGCCACACGTCCAGCAACTTGCCGTTGGCGTTGACGCGGAATTTGCCCTCGCCGGTGGTGGCCGACTCCGACCGGCAGTCCACGCACCGCAACGACAGCAGAGGCAGCCTGGTCCGACGAACGACCCAGGGCAGCACGATATGAGGTTGTGAAGACATGATCTCTCTCTCTGGACCTGACACGAGGCCGATTACGCGCGCGGCCTCAGACGCTGTACGACCGGGCGCACAAGGGCAGCCCGGCAGAACCGACGGAGAGCGTCGGCTACAGGTGAGCGGAAAAAGGTGTCAGGTCTACAGAGCAGGCGGGGTCACGCGTTTTGTCCTCTGTCCTCACAGCGACGGGCCGCAGGCACCCTATGGGAACGCGGAAGGAGGGCTCAAACGGTTTTCGACCGAGACTTCGTCAGCCCGGGGAGAGGACGCAGAACTCGTTGCCCTCGGGGTCGGCGAGGCACCGCCAGGACACATCGCCCTGGCCGACGTCGGCGCCGGTGGCACCGAGAGCCTCCAGCCGGGCCACCTCCGCCGCCTGATCATCACCGGGATACGGCTTCAGGTCGAGATGGACGCGGTTCCACACGGTCTTCACGGGCGTGCGAAGGAACTCCAGATACGGCCCGACACCCTTGGCCGAGCGCAGCACCGCATGATCATCGGTCACCTCGTGCAGGGTCCAGTCCATCGCCTCGCCCCAGAACCGGGCCATGGCCCGCGGATCCGCACAGTCGACCACCACCGCGGCGATCGGCCCGGTATCCCGGTAGATCTCCCGAGGCTCCAACACGCAGAACACGTTGCCCTCCGGGTCGGCCAGAACCGTCCACGGGACATCGCCCTGGCCCACATCCGCGGGCGTCGCACCGAGATCCATCAGGCGCGCGACCAACTCCGCCTGATGGGCCGCAGAGGTGGTGGCGAGATCGAGGTGCACGCGGTACTTCACGGTTTCGGGGTCCGGCACGGTGACCTATGCCCGGTGGATGAGTGGATGAACCAGCCAGTGGGCCATCCGCCACTCCCGGTCGGAGGAGGCCAACCGTACGGCCGGCGCCCGTGACGGGGTGCGGTCAGCGCGAGCGCCGCCACGGAAAACGCCAGCGGCGGCGCCGGGCCGGGCGGCCGGCGGTGGTCGCCGGCTCGGTGGCAGCGGCCAGGACAGCCGCCGAGCGCTGTTCCCGGTCGGCCCGCCAGCGTCGTACCGTCTCGTCGACGTTGACCGGCCGGACCACCACCCGGGGGCCGGTCGGGGTACGCAGCCAGGCCACGATCTCGGTGTTCAGCGCGGCCACGTACGCCCGGACGGACTCCTCGGTGGGCAGGTCACGGACCTCGTCGGGGACCTGCTCGACCCGGCGGCGCAGTTGCAGCGGCGTCGGCAGCAGCAGATCGCTGGGCAGGGCCTCCCGCTCCAGGAAACTCTTGATCCACCACGACTCGTCGTAGGGGGCGCCGCGGCCCGGGATCGGCTTGCCCATGCCGGGCAGGTTGTCGAAGTCGCCGCGCTCCACTGCGGTGCGGATCTGCGCCTCGACCGCCGCTTCCCACGCGTTGCTCACGTCACCCACCTCCCCGAACCACGGTATCCGCCGTACCGCCGAGGTTCAGCGCCCCGGCGCGGCCGGGCATTCCCCGCCGGCGGGTGGTGGCGGCCGGAGCGTAGATTCCCGGCAGGGTCGACGCGGGGCGGAGGAGGGCAGCGTGCGGGACTGGCTGATCGGGCTCGGTGTGGCGGTGGCCTGCCTGCTGGCCAGTTGGGCGCTGCTGGTGCTGCTGGCCCGGCGGCTGCCGCCGGGCATCCTGCGCGATCTGGCCGCGTTCATCCCCGACTGTCTGACCACGGTCCGCCGGCTGCGCGCCGACCCCCGGGTCCCCCGCAAGGCGAAGATCGCCATCGTGGTGGCGGGCCTCTGGCTGGCCAGCCCGATCGACCTGATCCCGGAGTTCCTGCCGGTGATCGGCCCGCTGGACGACATCGTGGTGGTCGCGCTCGCGCTGCGCTACGCGGGCCGGCAGGTGCCGCGTGAGGTGCTGCTCGCCGCCTGGCCCGGGGAGCCGCGCCTGCTGCTGCGGCTGCTCGGCCCGCCCGCCACGCCGCCGGCCTGATCCCCGCCGGAGACGATCAGTCCCGCCGGCGCACGTGGCGGTGCCCGTCACCCGGGTACGGTGGCCGGGCGGGCAGCACCTCCACGAACGGGTACCCGCTCTTCTCCGCCACCCGGCAGGACGCCGGGTTGTCGACCTCGTGCAGCAGCTCCAGCCGGGTCAGTCCGGTGGCGGCGAAGCGGGTGAACGCCCAACGGCTCACCGCGTCCACCGCACGCGGGGCCACCCCGCGGCCCCGGGCCGCCGCGGCCGTCCAGTAGCCCACCTCAGCGTCCGGCCGTCCCGGCGTGACGTCCTTGAGCAGCACGCAGGCGACGAGCCGCTGCCCGCCGTCGACCGGGTCCGTCTCGCAGACGGCAAAGCAGAAGCGGCGGCCGGCCGCCCAGCCCTGCCGGTGCCGCGCCACCCAGCGGCGGGCGTCGGCGGCGGTGCGCACCGGGCGCCGGGTGCGCGCCCGCAGTTCCGGATCGCGGTAGATCTCCAGCAGCGCGTCGACGTCGTCGTCGCGCCACGGGCGCAGGACCAACTCGGCGGTGGACGTGGTGGCGGGCACCCGCAGGACGACGGACATCACAGCAGTGTCACCGCTGAACGGGCCGGCGCAAAGATGCGGTGCGCACGGCGCAGCGGTTCCCGGCGTAGGGTCGGGGCGGACACGGGAGGGGCGGTGCGGCGATGGTGACGGTGGGCGCGCTGGTCGGGATCGGTCTGGTGGCGCTCGGCCTGGTGCTGACGCCCGGGCCGAACATGGTCTACCTGGTGTCCCGGTCGGTGACCCAGGGCCGCCGCGCCGGGCTGGTCTCCCTGCTCGGGGTGGCGGTCGGTTTCCTGGTCTACCTGGCCGCCGCGGTGGCCGGCATCGCCACGGTCTTTGTGCTGGTGCCGCCGCTGTACACGGCGGTGAAGCTGGCCGGCGCGGCGTACCTGCTGTGGCTGGCCTGGCGGACGCTGCGCCCAGGCGGGCAATCGGCGTTCACCCCGACGCCGCTGCCGCCGGACCGACCGCGCCGGCTGTTCACCATGGGCCTGGTCACCAACCTGCTCAACCCGAAGATCGCCATCCTGTACGTGTCGCTGCTGCCGCAGTTCGTCGACCCGGCGCGCGGCCACGTGGCGGTGCAGAGCCTGCTGCTCGGGCTGACCCAGATCGTGATCGCGCTGACGGTCAACGCCCTGATCGTGCTGACCGCCGGTTCGGTGTCGGCGTTCCTGCTCCGCCGGCCGGGTTGGGCGCGGGCGCAGCGGTACGTGATGGGCACCGTGCTGGCCGGCCTCGCGGTGCGCATCGCCGCCGACCGCTCCCGGGCCGCCGTCGCCACCGGCTGACCCGTCCCGGCCGCCAGGGTCGGCGCTGACCCTCAGAGGGCGTCCGGTCGGCGCAGCGCCGGGTGCCGCTCGCCGAGCCGTGCGTGCCAGGTCGGGGCGTCCTCGCGCAGCGTGGTGTCGATGCGCAGCCGCGCCCACTCGTCCAGGTCCGGCAGGTCGTCCGGGGCGAACCAGCCCACCTCGGTCGACTCGTCGCCGTCGGCGCGCGGCTCGCCACCCACCGGCGCGCAGCGGAACCAGACGTTGAGGTACTCGCAGACGTCGCCGTTGGGATAGACCACCGGGTGGGTGGCGACGCCGCCGACCCGCTCGACCCGGACCCGCACGCCGGTCTCCTCGAAGACCTCCCGCACGACGGCGTCGGCCGGCTGCTCGCCCGGGTCGACGATGCCGGCGGGCACCGACCAGCGGCCGTTGTCGCCCCGCCGGGCCAGCAGCACCCGCCCGGCGTCGTCGCGTACCACGCCGCTGACGCCGGGCAGCAGGAGCAGGTCGTGGCCGATGTGGGCGCGCAGCCTGGTCACGTACGAGGGGACGGGCACCGGCACACGCTAGCCGGTGGCGTCGCGGTGCCGGCGGACCATCCCGGCGGCCAGCGGCGCCGCGTCGAGGTCACCGGCGGCGATCCGGCCGGCGACGGCGCCGGGCCCCTGGGCGTACGCGCTCTGCCTCGCCGCCGGCGGGTTCGTCGCCTCCACCGCCGGGCAGAGCGTCACCCAGCCCGACGCGGCGCTGGACGCGATCCGCTGGGGCTTCGGGCTGCTGCCCGCCGCGGCGATGCTCGCGGCGCTGCTGCTGCAACGCCGCTACACCCTGGACCGCGCCGCCCGCGCCGGGGACTGACCGTCCCGACGCCGGCACTAGACTTCCGCCTCGATGGACGCCCAGCCCGCCCCCGCCGACACCCGCCCCTGCGCCCACTGTGGACGGGACGTGCCGCAGCGCGTCGGCGCCGGCCGGCCGTTCCGCTACTGCCGGGACAACGACGGCGCCTGCCAGCGGGCCTCCCGCAACTCCCGGATGCGGCACCGCAACGCCCCCGGCCTGCCGGGGCAGGTGGCCCGCACCTGGGAGGCGGTGGACCGGCTCGACCAGATCGTCGAGACGCTTACCGAGGCGCTGCACGCCGAGCTCTCCCCGGCCGGGGTGGAACGCCAGCTCGCCCAGCTGCGCGCCGAGACCGCCGCCGACATCGCCCGGGCGCACACCGAGCGCGACGAGGCCCGCACCGACGCCGAGACCGCCGCCGCCGAGGCCACCCGCGCCCGGCAGGAGGCCCGCGCCGCCGCCGCCGACCGCGACACCGCCCTGGCCCGCGCCGAGCAGGCCGACGCGCGGGCCGCCGCCGCGCGGGACCACGCCGAGCGCGCCGCGGCGGACCGGGACGTCGCCCGCCGCGAGGCCAGCGCCGCCGAGGCGCTGCGCGCCCAGGCCGAACGGGACCGCGACGCCGCCCGCCACGAGCTGCGCGGCCTGCGCACCGAGCGGGACACCGACCGGCGGCGCGCCGCCGACCTGACCGTCGAACGCGACGCCGCCCGCGCCGACGCCCAGCGGGCCACCGCCGCCGCCGCAGAGGCGGTGCGGCAGGCCGAGCGGGCCGAGGCCGAGGCCGCGCGGGCGCGTACCGAGGCCGACCGGCACGCCGAGCAGGCCCGGCGGGCGCACGCGGAGGCCGCCGCCGCGACCGCTGACCGGGACGCCGCGCGGGCGGCGGCCGACGCCGCCCGCGAGGAGGCCGCCGCGGTGTCGGCCCGCGCCCGCGAGGAGGCCGCCGGGGCCGCCACGCAGCGCGACGCGCTCGCGGCCGAGCTCGCCGAGGCCCGCCGCGGCGGCGACGCCGCGCAGGCCCGGCTGACCGAGACCGAGGTACGGCTGCGCGCCGCCGAAGCCGACCGCGACGCCGCCCAGCGGCGGGCCGCGCAGCTCGCCGACCAGGTCAGCGACCTGGCCGCCGCGCTGGCCCGGCTCGGCGCGCCGCCTCAGGCGGGCTGAGCGGGCACCTCGGCCGGTGCGGCCTCGACCTGCACCCTCGTGTCGTGGAACGTCGGCCCGCCACCCAGGTCGGTGTCACGGACGGCGGTGACGGCGTTGACGGTGCTGCCGCCGGGGCTCAACCGCGCCCAGTACGCCTTGTAGGTGAACGCCAGCCCCGGCCGGGTGGCCTCGTCCACCGCGACGGTGGCCAGGAACGCGCCCCGGTCGTTGTGCACCCGCGCCGCGTCGCCGTCGGCCAGCCCCCGGGCGGCCGCGTCGACGGGGTGCAGGTGGATGCGGGGCGGGCCGGTGCGGTCGAGGTGCCAGGGCAGCGACGCGAAGGTGGAATTCATCAGGAACCGGCCCGCCGGGGAGATCAGCGCCAGCGGGAACCGCCGCGCCAGCTGCGGGTCGGCGGCCTCCACCGGCGGGGTGTAGCCGATCAGCGGGTCGACGCCCTGCCCGGTGAGCTGCGGGTCGTACAACCGGGCCCGCCCGTCGCGGGTGGGGAAGCCGCCCTTGGCGTACGGGGCGGCGCCGACGTCCACACCGGTGGCCCGCGCGTAGGTGTGCTCGCGCAGCTCCTCGAAGCTGACCCCGGCGCCGTCGAGCAGCTGCCGGGCCAGGTCCTCGTCGGTGTCGCGCAGCCGGGGATGGGTCAGGCCGAGGGCGGCGGCGATGCGGCGGAAGATCTCCGTGTTCGGCAGCGCCTCCCCCGGCGGGGTGCTCGCCGGCAGGTTCAGCGTCGCGTAGTGGTGCCCGTAGGAGGTGTGCAGGTCGAGGTGTTCGGGCTGCATGGTGGCTGGCAGCACCACGTCTGCCCAGTCGCAGGTGTCCGTCCAGCGCTGCTCCAGCACCACGGTGAACAGGTCGGCCCGGCCCAGCCCGGCGCGCAGCCGGTTCTGGTCCGGGACGGTGGCGGCCGGGTTGGCGTCGAACACCACCAGCGAGGTGACCGGCGGGTCGGCCTCGCCGGTCAGCGCGGCGGCGAGCCGGCTCATGTTGATCGAGCGGGCCGGCGGGGTGGGCAGGTCGGCCGGGCGGGCCACCCGGTCGGGGTCGATCCGGTGGTGCCCGGAGGTGGTCACCAGCGCCCCGCCGCCCGGGTAGCGGAAGTCCCCGGTCAGCAGCGGGATCGCCGCGATGGCCCGGACGGCCTGGCCGGCGCCGGCGTGCCGTTGCAGGCCCAGCCCGACCCGGATGGCGGTGGGCCGGGTGCCGGCGATCCGCGCGCCGAGCCGGCGCAGCACGTCGGCGTCGAGACCGCACTCGGCGGCGGCGCGTTCCACCGGCCACTCGTCGAGGCGGGCGTCGAGCCGTTCCCCGCCGGTGGTGTGCGCGTCCCGCCATTCCCGGTCGACACCACCGAGGTCGCGGATGTGGCGCATCAACCCCAGCGCGAGGGCGGCGTCGGTGCCGGGCAGCGGCGCGACGTGCTCGTCGCTGCGCGCGGCGGTGTCGGTGCGCAGCGGGTCGATCGTCACCACGTACGCGCCGCGCCGCTGCGCCTCCTGCACGAACGGCCAGTGGTGCAGGTTCGTCGAGAGCAGGTTCGCGCCCCACAGCACGATCAGCCGGGCGTCCACGATCGACTCCGGTTCGAAGCCGACCGACCCGCCGTAGATCGACTGGAGGGCGGCGCGGGCGGCGGCGGTGCAGATGGTGGTCCGCAGCCGCGACGCGCCCAGGTGGGCGAAGAGCCGAGGCCCCATCGTCCAGCCCTGCACCAGGCCCATCGTGCCGGCGAAGTAGTACGGCAGGATCGCCTGCGGCCCGTCGGCGTCGATGGTGGCGCGCAGCCCGGCCGCCACCCGTTGCAGCGCCTCGTCCCAGCTCGCCGGCCGGTACGACACCGGCCCGACGCCCTTGGGCCCGACCCGCACCAGCGGCCGGGTGAGCCGGTCGGCTCCGTTGACCGCGTCGAGGTAACGGTTGACCTTGCCGCACAGCGCGCCCCGGGTGAACGGGTGGTCCCGGTCGCCGCGCAGCGCCACCGCCCTGCCGTCGGTGACGGTGAGCTGCCAGGTGCAGGTGTCCGGGCAGTCCAGCGGGCAGGCGCCGGGGTGGATCGTGGTGCGGGCCATGGCGCGGATCGTATCCCCACCACGCCGGGCGGGGCGGCCCCGCGCGCGCCGGGCGCGGGCCGGACCGGGGTCAGTGGATGCCGGCCATCAGCCGGGAGATGTGCCGGGTGAACATCACCGCGCCGAGGCCGAGCAGGACCGAGGCCAGGCCGAAGGTGAGGAAGTAGGTCGGTTCGGGCCAGGTCTCGGCGAGCCGGGCGACCTGCCCGCCGATGGCGTCGCCGACGGCGGTGGCGAGGAACCACAGGCCCATCATCTGGCTGGCGTACTTGACCGGGGCGAGCTTGGTGGTGGCGGACAGGCCCACCGGGCTCAGCGACAGCTCACCGGCGACCTGGATGGCGTACACGGCCACCAGCCACCACGGGGAGACCAGGTCCCCGCCGACGGCGGCCTGCGCGGCGGCGGCCATCAGCACGAACGACAGGCCGTTGAGGACCAGGCCGACGGCGAACTTCACCGGCGTGGACACCCGGTGGCCCAGGCGCAGCCAGAGCCAGGCGAACAGCGGCGCCCCGATGATGATCAGGATCGGGTTGACCGACTGGAGCCAGGAGGCGGGGAAGGTGAAGCCGAGCACGTCCCGGTCGGTCCGGTCGGCGGCGAAGATGTTCAGCACCGACCCGGCCTGGTCGTAGATCAGCCAGAAGGCGGCGGCGAAGACGAACAGCCACAGGTACGCCTTCATCCGGCTGCGTTCGGTGTTGCTGATCTCCTGGTCGGTGATGATCCGCGCGAAGTAGCCGATGGTGATCAGCACGGTGGCGATGGTCAGGGAGTTGACCACGGTGTTGACGGTGAACAGGTCGGCCACGGCGAGCGCGGCGAGCACCACCAGCAGCACCAGCACGCCGACGCCGATGCGGGTCAGCGCCCGGCGACGGTCGGCGCCCAGCAGCGGGTCGGCGGGGCGCTCGCCGGCGTCGCCGAGGTTGCGCCGGCCCAGGACGTACTGGAGCACGCCGAAGGTCATGCCGATCGCGGCGGCCCCGAACCCCAGGTGCCAGTTGATCTTCTCGCCGAGGAAGCCGGTGACCAGCGGGGCGATGAACGCGCCCAGGTTGATGCCCATGTAGAAGATGGAGAAGCCGGCGTCGCGGCGGGGCGAGTCGCGGTCGTAGAGCGAGCCGACCATGGTCGAGATGTTGGGCTTGAGCAGCCCGGTGCCGAGCACGATCAGGGTCATCCCGGCGAACACGCTCCACCGGGCGGGGATCGCCATCACGTAGTGCCCGACGGCGATGATCACGCCGCCCCACAGCACGCTGCGGCGAGCGCCGATCAGTCGGTCGGCGACCCAGCCGCCGGGCAGCGCCATCAGGTAGACCATGGCGTTGTAGGTGCCGTAGACCGCGTTGGCGGTGGACTCCCGCATGCCCAGGCCGTCCTCGGCGACCGCGGCGGTCAGGTAGAGCACCAGGATGGCGCGCATGCCGTAGAAGCTGAACCGCTCCCACATCTCGGTGAGGAACAGCGTCGACAGCGCCCGGGGATGACCGAAGAAGGTCTTCCCGCCCGGCGGTCGGGCGTCGACCGGCGTGTCACTGGTCATCGTCACCTCCTCCCGATCTGGGGCGGCTAACATCCCCGGTGAGCGCCGAAACACTCCACCGATTCGACCCGGCCGGGGACGACCCCGCCGGGTCTCGCCCGTGGCCGGTTACCCTTGCAGGGGCCACCGGCCGGATCACCCAGCCGGGCGGGAATGCCGCGGGGGCGACGGGCCGTTACACCGAGAAGACCAGCACCACGAACGAGGGGAAGTCGATCATGGGCGAGCGTATGCTGCGCGGTAGCCGGCTGGGCGCGGTCAGCTACGAATCCGACCGCAACACGGAGCTCGCGCCGCGTCAGACCCGCGAGTACCTGTGCGCCAAGGGTCACCAGTTCGAGGTGCCGTTCGCCGTCGACGCCGAGGTCCCCACGACCTGGGAGTGCAAGTTCGACGGCAGCGTCGCCCGGCTGGTCGACGGCACCGAGCCGGAGCAGAAGAAGGCCAAGCCGCCGCGTACCCACTGGGACATGCTGCTGGAGCGGCGCTCCATCGCCGAGCTGGAGGACATCCTCGCCGAGCGGCTGCAGGAGGTCCGTACCCGCCGCGGCCGCGCCTGAGCGGCCCCACCTGACGGACGACGGCGCCCCGGGAGATACCTCCCGGGGCGCCGTCGTGTGTGTCAGGGGCGGCGCGGCTCGACGATCTCACCCTCGATGGCCCGGCCCCCGTCGACGACCTGCGGCGGGCCCGCATCGACGACCTGCCCGTCGACCGTCGGCTCCGACGCGGGCCGGCTGGCGCCGCGGCGCACCCGCACGGTGCGCGGCCCGAACAGGTCACCGGCGACCATCGACGACACCCGGCGCTCGGCGGCACGTTGCACCCCGGCGCGGGCCAGCCGGCGCACCGGCGGCACCAGCAGCAACAGACCCACCACGCCGCTGACCAGGCCCGGGGTGGCCAGCAGCAGCGCCCCCAGCAGCCCCACCAGCCCGTCGGTGACCTGCCGACCGGGCGGCTGCCGGGCCTCCACCGACGAGCGGAACCCGCGCCAGGCGCGCATCCCCTCCCGGCGCAGCAGCACCAGCCCCAGCAGCGACGCCGCGAACACCAGCAGCACCGCCGAGCCGAACCCGATCACCCGGCCCACCCCGACGAAGACCGCCAGCTCCAGCACCACCGCCAGCAGCAGGGCCGGCGGCACGAACCTCAGGTATCGGCGCATCTCACCTCATCCGCGTCGCGCGGCGCCCGGTCGACGACGCCGCCGTGAACCGGACACGGGGCGGAAACCCCGCCCCTCCAGCATGACACGCCCGGGCGTCACGGCCACCGGCCCGCGACCCGCCGGCCGGGCCACGCCGCCGCCCGCCGGTCCCGCAGCCCCCACGTCGTGATCCGCCACAGCGCCTCCGCCACGATCAGCGGGCTCATCTTGCTCGCGCCGCGCTCCCGTTCGGCGAAGGTGATCGGCACCTCCACGATCCGCACCCCCGCCCGGTGCGCCAGCCGCGACAGCTCCACCTGGAACGAGTAGCCCTGCGAGCAGACCGACTCCAGCTCCATCGCCGTCAGCGCCGTCGACCGGTACACCCGGTAGCCGCCGGTGGCGTCGGAGACCGGCATACCCAGCGCCAACCGCGCGTACAGGTTGCCGCAGCGCGACAGCAGCAGCCGCCGCAGCGGCCAGTTCAGCACCCGCGCCCCGCGGGTCCACCGGGAGCCGATGACCACGTCGGCGTCGCGGGCGGCGGCCAGCAGGGTGGGCAGGTCCTCCGGGGCGTGCGAGCCGTCGGCGTCCATCTCCACCACCGCGTCGTAGCCGCGCCGCCGCGCCCAGCCGAACCCGGCCAGGTACGCCGCGCCGAGCCCCTCCTTGCCGGGGCGGCGCAGCACGTTGACGTGCGGGTCGGTGGCCGCCATCGCCTGAGCGAGCGCGCCGGTGCCGTCGGGGCTGTTGTCGTCGGCGACGAGGATGTCCACCGCCGGCGCGGCGGCGCGGACCCGGGCGACGACGTCGGGGAGGTTCTCCGCCTCGTTGTAGGTGGGGATCACCACCAGCACGCGCCCCACCCCGGGGTGGCCCACCGGCACTGGCTCGCTCACCGCACCCCTTCCGCGCATCCGCCCCCGGCCTCACCGGCCGGCGTCGACCTCCCGGCGGCGGCGCAGCCCCCCGGCGGCCACCAGGACCGCCACCGCGAGCCCGGCCAGGGCCAGCTCCGGCCACACGCCCGCCCGGGTGGCGGGGGTACGCCCGTCGGCGAGCGCCACCTGACGCAGCACCACCGCGCGGGTGTTGAACCCGGTGGCGCCGCTTACCCGCCCGTCGGGGGTCACGAACCCGGACACCCCGACCGTGGAGGCCATCAACGCGCCCCGGCCGTGCTCGACGGCCCGCAGCCGCACCATCGCCAGCTGCTGGCGGGCCTCGGCGACGTCGAAGGTGGCGTTGTTGGTCTGCACCACCAGCAGCTGCGCCCCACCGTCGACGGTGTCGCGCACCAGGCCGTCGTAGGCGACCTCGAAGCAGATCACGTCGCCGAGCACCGCCGGTCCGGACCGGACCACGCCGGGCCGCTCACCGGCCACGAAGTCGTTGCGGACGAGGTCGACCTGCTTGCTGACCATCCGGGCGATCGTGCGCAACGGCACGTACTCGGCGAACGGGACGGGGTGCCGTTTGGTGTACAGCTGCGACAGGTCCGCCCCGGTGCCCGGGCGCCACAGGATCCCCGCGTTGCGCACCTGTCCCCGGTCGGGGCCGAGCAGCACCGCGCCGACCAGGATCGGCGCGCCGATCGCGTCGGCGGCCTGGGAGATCCGCTCCCCGGCGGCGGCGTTGCGCAGCGGGTCGATGTCGGAGGAGTTCTCCGGCCACACCACCAGGTCGGGGCGGGGCCGCGTGCCGGCGTCGACCCCGGCGGCCAGCTCCAGGGTGGCGTCGACGTGGTTGTTGAGCACCGCCTGACGTTGGGCGTTGAAGTCCAACCCGAGGCGGGGCACGTTGCCCTGCACGACCGCCACGGTGACGGTCCGGCCGGTGCCGGCGGCGCCGGTGGGCACCAGCAGCGCCCCGCCGGTGAGCGCCAGGGCCGACGCCACCAGCAGCGCCACCGGCGCCCAGCCGCGCCGGTCACGGCCCGGCCAGCGCCGCCACCCGGCGGCGAGCAGCAGCCCACCGGTCAGCGCCACGGCGAACGTCACCAGCGGCGCGCCACCGAGCCAGGCCAGCCGCAGCAGCGGGGAGGTGTCCTGGCTGAACGCCAGCCGCCCCCAGGGGAACCCGCCGAACGGGGTCCGGTCGCGCAGCGCCTCCTGCGCCACCCAGAGCAGCCCGGTTACCACCGGCCACGCCCAGCGGCGCCGGTCGACCAGCGGCGACACCCACGCGGTGGCGACGCCGAGCAGCGCCAGGTAGCCGGCCTGCAGCAGCGACAGCAGCACCCACGGCAGGTAGCCGGTGTGCAGGTTGGTCCACTCCAGCATCGGCGCGAACAGCGCCACCCCGGTCAGGAAGCCCAGCCCGGCGCCGGCACGCAGCCGCCGCCGGTGCGCGGCCGCGCCCAGCAGCGCCACCCCCACCGGGGCCAGCGGCCACACCCCGTACGGGGGGAACGCCAGCAGCATCGCCAGCCCGGCGAGCACGGCGGCGGGCACGGCCAGCCGCAGCGGCAGCGCGCGCGGGGCGTCCGCGCGGCCAACCACCTCGGCGGCCCGGGTCTCATCCCGGTCGAGCGTCGTCACCGGCACCTCACCACGATCACGCGGCGAAGGCTACCCGGCCGGCGGTGGCCGGTGCCGCCGGCCGGACCAGGTCGTGTCGTACCCGGCTGGCAGGGTGACCGGCATGACAGCGCCCCCGACCGTGACGTACGTGCTGATACCCGGCGCCGGCGGCAGCGCCGACTACTGGCACCTGCTGGTCGACGAGCTGCGCCGGCGGGGCCGGGAGGCGGTGGCGGTGGCGCTGCCCGCCGCCGACCCGCACGCCGCGCTGCCCGAGTACGCGGCCGTGGTCCGCGCCGCCGTCGACCCGCACCCGCGGGTGGTGCTGGTGGCGCAGTCGCTGGGCGCCTTCACCGCCCCGCTGGTCGCCGACCATCCGGCGGTGCGGCTGCTGGTGCTGGTCAACCCGATGATGCCGGCGCCGGGTGAGACGGCCGGCGACTGGTGGGCGGCCACCGGCCACGGCCCGGCGCGCGCCGCGTACGCCGCCGCGCAGGGCCGCGACCCGCACGCCGACGTCGACCTGGCGGTGGACTTCTTCCACGACGTGCCCGCCGAGGTGACCGCCCGGCTGCTCGACGGCGCGGGCGAGCCGGAGTCGGAGGCGGTGTTCGTCCGGCCGAACCCGCTGCGCCGCTGGCCGGACGTGCCGACCCGGGTGGTGACCGGCCGCGACGACCGGTTCTTCCCGGCGGACTTCCAGCGCCGCCTGGCCGTGGAGCGCCTCGGCGTGCGCCCCGACGAGCTGCCCGGCGGGCACCTGCTGGCGTTGAGCCAGCCACGCCGGCTGGCCGACCTGCTGGAGTCCTACGCCCGGGCCATCTGAACGGGCGGGCGGGAACAGAAATCGGGGCGCGGCATACGCCGCGCCCCGATGCTCCCAGGCCCTTCCCGGCCGGTGGGGCGAGAGTGAGGTGCGCCGACCTTCGGACCGACCGGACGCGGACTGGCTGCCCCCGCCGGGCCGTTGTCTACTGGCCGTGCCTCTCACCCTGCCCGTACACCGGTAACCGCGGCCGGTTCGCGCCGCCCCGCCGACCCCCGCCCGCTGGACCTGGCCGCCGCGACGAGTTGCACCGTGTCGCTCGGCCAGCGGACGAAGGGACGAAGCGAACAACAGCCGCTTCCCGTAGTAGGACTCAAAGACGGTACGGCTTGCACCCCCGCCGCTGTCAACCCACCCCCGGCCAGTCTTGTGTTGCGACACGGCGTGTCGCGTCGGCGCGTCTCAATCCGTGCCGAGATGCCGGCGCAGCAACGCCCGCGCCGCCCCCGGATGCTCGTCGGCGAGCAGCCCGCCGGCGGCCAGCACGTAGTCCACATCGACCACCGCGCGCGCCTCCCGGGGCAGCGGCCACCCGCCGGCGTGGTCGGCCAGCACCGCGGCGAGGACCCCGGCGGCGTGGTCGGCGGGGGCATGCCGCAGCACCCCACCGGAACCCACCATCAGCCGCACGTCCCGCAGGTCCCGGCCGGCGCGTTCCCCGGTGGCCGCGCCCCGGGCGTGCCGGCGCAGCGCCACCGTCGCGGCCAGCGCCGCGATCCGCCGGTCGGCGGCCCGCTCCGCGCCGGATTCGGCCAGGAACCCCGGGGCGGCGGCCCGCACCGCCGCCGCCCGCGCCAGAACGTCCTGCTCCCCCACCGCGAGCAGGCGTTCCTCGGCGGCGGCGCGGACCACCCCCGGCGCGCTCCACCGCATCCCCAGATCCCCCTCGACGGTGCGGGCCCGCCACAGCGTCCCGGCGACCTCCCGGCCCAGCCCGTCGGCCCGCTCGTCCGGGGTGAGCACCGAGTACACGTCGGTGGTGGCCCCACCGACGTCCACCACCGCCAGGTCACCGCCGAGGGTGTCGGCGAGTACCTCCACGCCGGTCAGCACCGCGTCCGGGGTGGCCGCGCGCACCAGCCGCGCGAACCGGGTACCCCGCGACAACCGCTTGCCGCCGATGACGTGCCGCAGGAACACCTCCCGGATCGCCGCCCGCGCCGACGCCGGGGCCAGCACCCCGATGCGCGGCAGCACGTTGTCAGCCGCCGTCACCGGCACCCCCGCCCCGGCCAGCAGGGCGGACAACTCGTCGCGGACCGCGACGTTGCCGGCCAGCACCACCGGCACCCGCCAGCGGGCCTTCGCCAACCGGGTCGCGTTGTGCGTCAACACCTCGGCGTCCCCACCGTCGGTGCCACCGACCAGCAGCACCACGTCCGGGCGGGCCGCCCGCAACGCCGCCAGGTCGGTCGCGCCGAGCCGGCCCGCGGCCACGTGCACCACGTTCGCGCCCGCCGACAACCCCACCCGCCGGCCCGCCTGCGCGGTGACCAGCGGCTCGTAGCCCACCACCGCCAGGCGCAGCCCACCACCGGCCGACGAGCACACGTACCACGGCAGGTCCCGGGCATTGAGCCCGGCGGTGGCCGCGCCGACCGCGGCGTCCAGGCCGTGCAGCACGTCCGTGCCGACCGTGGTCGGCGCCGACGCCGCCGCGACCAGCGCGGCGGCGTCGAAGTCCACCACCGCGACCTTCGTGTACGTGGACCCGACGTCGGCGCAGACGGCGAGGCTCACGCCGGCGGCGGGACGACCACGGTGCCGGTCGCGGTGACCGCCACGATCGGCGTCTCGAGCACCTCCGCCGCCGACTCCGACCGGTCCGGACGACCCCGGCACACCACCCGCGCCTCGAAGTCGATGGTGCGGCTGCGGGTACCCACCCGGGTCACCGTCGCCGTCACCTCCAACACGTCACCCGCCCGCATGGCGCTGCGGAACTGCACATCCGAGTACGACGCGAACAACCCCTCGTCGCCGTCGGTGCGGATGCACACCTCCGTCGCCACGTCCCCGAACAACCCCAGCGCGTACGCCCCGTCGACCAGGTTCCCCGCGTAGTGGGCGTGCGAGTACGGCACATACCGCCGGTGGGTGACGGTCAGCCCGACCCGGGAATCACTCATGCCTTCGCCTTCTTGTTCGTGATCAGCGCGTGCACCAGGTAGCTGGCCACCTCACCCGGGGTGGTGCCCCGGCCGAAGATCCGGTCCACGCCCAGCTCGCCGGTCATCGTCTCGTCGAACCGTGGCCCGCCCACGATCAGCAGCGGCCGCTTCCCCGCCGGCATCGCCTCCCGGAACGCCGCGGACATCTCCCGCGTGTTGTGCAGGTGCGCGTCGCGCTGCGTCACCACCTGCGACACCAGCACCGCGTCGGCCTTCTCCACCCGGGCCGCCTCCACCAGCTCCGGCACGCTGACCTGCGCGCCGAGGTTGGTGACCTTCAGCTCCCGGTAGTACTCCAGGCCCTTCTCCCCCGCGATGCCCTTGACGTTGAGGATCGCGTCGATGCCCACAGTGTGCGCATCCGTGCCGATGCACGCCCCCACCACCGACAGCTTGCGCCGCAACCGCTGCTTCACCACCGCGTTGACCTCCTTGGCGCTCAGCAGCGGGAAGTCCCGCTCCACCACCTGCACCGCGGAAAGGTCCACCAGATGGTTCACCCGCCCGTACACCACGAAGAAGGTGAACCCGTCGCTCATCGGCTTGGCGTGCACCAGCATCGCCGGGTCGATGCCCATCTTGTTGGCCAGCTGGATCGCCGCGCCCTCGGCCCGCTTGTCGTGCGGCACCGGCAACGTGAACGACACCTGCACCATGCCGTCACCGGTGGTGTCCCCGTACGGCCGGACGATCTTCTTCTCCGCCGCGGCCGTCACGCGCGGTCCCCTTCCAGGATCTCGGTGGCCGGGTTGTAGTAGTCGGCGTCGTGCGCGGCCACCCCGGCCAGGCCCTTGCCCCGGTCCGCGGGCCGCTTCATGATCCCGAACGTGCCCTCGGCGATCGCCGTCAACAGCGACTGGTCACCGATGCGCTCCAGCAGATCCAGCGCCTCACCCAGCACCCGGTTGGCGCGCTGCTGGATGAACCCGCCCGGCGCCGGCACGAAGTCCTCGTGCAACCCACCGGCCGCGCCCAGCACGTACCGCACGTTCTGCAGGGCGATGTCCCGATCCGACAGCCACGGCGTCACCACCGCCTCGGTCATCATCCCCACCAGCAGGATGCCCTGCCCGGTCATGGTGCCCACCAGGTTGAAGAACCCGTCGAGCAGATTGCCGCGGAACACGTCCCCGGTCATGTGCTTCGTCGGCGGCATCCACTTCAACGGCGCGTCCGGGAACAACTCCCGCGCCAACAGCGCGTGCGCCAACTCCAACCGGAACGACTCCGGCAGATCCGGGTTGATCTCGAACGCGTGCCCCAGCCCCAACTGCCAGTCGGCCAACCCCGCCTCGTGCGCGAAGAACTCGTTGAGCAACTGCGACACCGTCACCGTGTGCGCCTCGTCCACCGCGTCGGCGGTGGTCAGGTAGTTGTCCTCACCGGTGTTGATGATGATCCCCGCCCGGGCGTGCACCTGCCGGGAGAACCGCTGGTCCACGAACGTGCGGATCGGGTTGATGTCGCGGAACAGGATCCCGTACATCGAGTCGTTGAGCATCATGTCCAGCCGCTCCAGGCCGGCCAGGGTCGCCATCTCCGGCATGCACAGCCCCGACGCGTAGTTCGTCAGCCGCACGTACCGGCCCAACTCCTTCGACGTCTCGTCCAACGCCGCCCGCATCAACCGGAAGTTCTCCTGCGTGGCGTACGTGCCGGCGAAACCCTCCCGGGTCGCCCCCTCCGGCACGTAGTCCAGCAGCGACTGCCCCGTCGACCGGATCACCGCGATGACGTCCGCGCCGGCCCGCGCCGCGGCCTGCGCCTGCGGGATGTCCTCGTAGATGTCACCGGTGGCCACGATCAGGTAGATCCACGGCCGCTGCGCCGGATCCCCGTACCGCTTCACCAGCCGGTCCCGCTCCGCGCGCCGCCGGTCGATCAACCGGACACCCGCCCCGACCGCCTTGCGGGCCGCCTTCCGGGCGGCGGTGGCCGCCTTCCCGGCCGGCTGCGTGAAGCGCACCGACCCGGCCGCCGCCTTCTGCGCCAGCAACGTCACGTCGCTGATCTGCTCCCGCGCGAGGGCGTCGAACACCGGCACCGCCACCCCGTGCCCCAACCCGACGTCGGCCACCACCGCGTCCACCAGCCGGTTCACCCACGGAATGCCGTCCGGGTCCGCGCCGGTCACCCCGGCCAGCCGCAACACCGCCCGCTCCACCGACACCGTCGTGTGGCTACGCGCCAGATCCACCACCGGCTGCCCGGCGCGGCGCGCCAACTCCCGCGCCCGCGCCACCAGCACCGGATCCAGGTCGAGCTTGCCCGTCACGCCGGCACCCCGGCCCCGCTCGCCGCCGGCGCGACCCGCGCCCGTGCTGCCTCGATCCTTCGCTCGCTCACGCAGACCCTTCCTCATAGATGACCTCACCGCGCAGCACCGTGCGCCGGCACACCGGCAACGGCGTCGGATCCTGCGGACCCCGCAGCTCCGGATCCTCGGCCTGCAACACCGGCAGACCCCGCTCCACCCCCGCCGGCGTCGACCACACCGCGAACGTCGCCGGCGCCCCCAACGCCAGCACACCCTCGTTGTCCAGGTGCACCGCCCGCCAGCCACCCCGGGTGTGCGCCGCGAACGCCGCCCGCGCACTCATCCGCTGCACCGGGTTGTGGTGCGCCGCCGCCGCCCGCACCGAACCCCACGGGTCCAGCGGCGTCACCGGCGAATCCGACCCGAACGCCAACGCCACCCCGACCGCGTGCATCGCCCCCATCGGGTTCGACTCCAACGACCGGTCCAACCCCAACCGCGACTCGTACATCCGACCCGCGCCACCCCACAACCGGTCGAACGCCGGCTGCATGCTCGCCACGATCCCGTACTCCACGAACCCGGCGATCAGCCGCTTGTTCATGATCTCCGCGTGCTCCACCCGGTGCCGCGCCGCCCGCACCCGGTCCGTGCCCAGCTTCTCCGCCGCCGCCGCGAACCCCTGCAGCACCGTCGAGATCGCCGCGTCCCCGATCGCGTGGAAACCGCCCTGCATCCCGTGCGCCGCACAGTCCAGCAGGTGATCGCGCACCTCGTCCGCGGAGACGTACCCGTGCCCGCACGACCCCGTGTCACCGTCCAGGTACGCCGCCGACACGTGCGCCGTCCGCGACCCCAACGCGCCGTCGGCGAACAGGTCACCACCGGCCCCCACCGCGCCCAGCTCCCGGGCCCGCGCCGCACCCAGCAGCTCACCCCAGTAGCCGTACACCTCCGGCACGCCGTCGGCCGACACCGCCAGCAGACCGGTGAAGTCCTCCTCGTCGGAGATCTCCGGACCACCGCACTCGTGCACCGCCGCGATGCCCAACGACGCCGCGTGTTCGAGGGCCGCCCGCTGCGCCGCCACCCGCTGCGGGCGCGTCACCGACGCGAACGCCGCCGCCCGCACCACGTGGTGCGCGTCCCGACGCAACCAGCCCGACGCGTCGTACCCGGCCGCCTGCGCCGCCTGCGGACACGCCGCCAGCAGCGCCGCCGACACCAGCGCCGAATGGATCGACGCCTGCGACAGGTACACCCGCCGACCCCCGGCCGCCCGGTCCAGCGCCGCCGCGTCCGGCAGCTGCGGCACCGGCCAGTTCGACTCGTCCCAACCGTGCCCCAGCACCACCGCGTCCGACGGCAACCCCGCCGCGAACGCCGCCACCGCCTCCAGCAGCCCCGCCGCCGACCGCACCCCGGACAGGTCCAACCCCGACAGCGCCAACCCCGTGTCCGTGGCGTGCACGTGCGCGTCCACGAACGCCGGCGTCACCAGCGCGCCGTCCAGCTCCACCACCCGGTCGGCGACCGGCGCGTCCCGGTCCGCACCCAACCAGGCGATCCGGCCGTCGGTCACCAGCAGGGCCGTCGCGCGCGGATCGGCCGGACAGTGCAGCACGCCGCCGCGGTACAGAGTCGAGGGGTTCGTCATGACACTCAGTCTGCCGCCAGCCGGGACTCGAACAGAGCGCGGACCCCCGGCTCCGACCGCAGCAGACCCAGCGCCAGCTCCGCGTGACCCGGCACGTAGCCGTTGCCCACCAGCATCGTCACGTCCGCCGCCAGACCCTCCGCGCCCAACGCCGCCGCCGCGAAGCTCGTCGCCATCGAGAAGAAGATCACCGTGCCGCCGTCCGCCGTGGCCAGCACCGCCCCGTGCTCGCAACCCGGCACGTCCACGCAGACCACCGTCACGTCCGCCGGCACCCCCAGCGCCGACGTCACCGCCGTCGACAACGCCACCGGATCCCGGGCGTCGGCCAACGCGACCATCGAGGCCAGCCCGGCCTCGGTCAGCGCGTCGCGCTCCGCCGCCACCGGCACCACCCCGACGGTACGACCCGCGCCCGCCCGCCGCGCCGCAGCAAGGGACAGCGACCCGCTCTTACCGGCCCCACCGATCACCGCCACGGTCACCGGCGTCGGGTCGTTCTCGCGCTGCCTGCGCGCCACGTGCTCCGCGACGACCCGGCCGGTCAGCGCCGGCGCCCCGCACACGTCCAGCACCGCCAGGGACAGCTCCGGGTGCAGGTCGGTCGGGAGGACCGCCGCGATCGACCGGGCGAACAGGATCGCGTACCCGTCGCACGGCACCTGCTCGCTGCGCCCGTCCCAGCGGGCCAGCCCGTCGAGGATGGTCAGCGGGGTCAGGGTCAGCGACACCAGCGTCGCCACCCGGTCACCGGCCGTCAGCTCCAGCGGCGAGCGCCGGCCGACCTCCTCCACGGTGCCGATCAGCATGCCGCCCGACCCGGTCACCGGGTTCTGCATCTTGCCCCGGCTGGCGATGATCTCCAGCACCTCGGCGCGGACCTTCGCCCCGTCGCCGCCGTGCTTCTCCGACAACTGCCGGAAGCTCGCCGCGTCCAGGTTCAGCCGCTCGACCCGGATCCGCACCTCGTTCGGTGCGATCCGCGGGTCGGCGTCCAGCCGCCACGCCGCCTGCGGCAGCACCCCCGCCGGTTCCACAACGCGGTGCAGACCCACCGGTGACGTCACGCCGACCTCCCCTGTCAGCCGCGTGAAGCCCCGGCTTGGGCTCGCATCGCGGGAAAACTTCCGGCAGACTAATTTCTTCACCGGATATTTTCCAGTAGCCTACGGGCCGCTGATCATCTGCACCACTACGCACCGAGGAGGGGCCGTGACCCAGACCCAACCGGTTGAGACCATCCCTCAACCCCGTCACGCCCCGGTCGCGACGCCGACCGCCGGGCAGCCGTACGAATACCGCCGCAGCCCCCTGGTCGAGCCCGACTGGACCCGCTTCCCCGGCTGGCGCCACGTCACCCGCGAGCAGTGGGAGAACGCCCAGTGGCAGCGCGTCAACTGCGTCAAGAACATCAAGCAGCTGCGCACCGTGCTCGGCGACCTCGTCGACGAGACCTTCTACGCCGACCTGGAGGCCGACCAGAAGGCCCTGGCCACCATGTCCATGCTGGTGCCGCCGCAGATGCTCAACACCATGGTCCCGTTCGCCCCGATGACCACCGAGGCGTTCCTCGCCGACCCCGTGCGGCGCTACATGATCCCCGTCGCCTCCGACCGGCGCACCGACTGGCCCTCACACCCCTACGCCAGCCGCGACTCCCTGCACGAGCACGACATGTGGGTCGCCGAGGGCCTCACCCACCGCTACCCCACCAAGGTCCTCGCCGAACTGCTCTCCACCTGCCCGCAGTACTGCGGGCACTGCACCCGGATGGACCTGGTCGGCAACTCCACCCCCGCCGTCGACAAGCTCAAGCTCACCCTCAAGCCCGTCGACCGCTACGACGCCCACATCGCCTACCTCAAGGCCCACCCCGGCGTCCGCGACGTCGTCGTCTCCGGCGGCGACGTGGCCAACGTGCCGTGGCGCAACCTCGAGTCGTACCTGATGCGGCTGCTGGAACTGGAGACCGTCCGCGACATCCGGCTCGCCACCAAGGCCCTCATGGGCCTGCCGCAGCACTGGCTCCAGCACGACGTCGTCGAGGGCCTGGAGCGGGTCGCCCGCACCGCCGCCCGACGCGGCGTCAACCTGGCCATCCACACCCACGTCAACCACGCCCAGTCGCTGACCCCACTGGTCGCCAAGGCCGCCCAGACCGCCCTCGACGTCGGCGTCCGCGACGTACGCAACCAGGGCGTGCTCATGCGCGGCGTCAACGCCACCACCCCCGACCTGCTCGACCTCTGCTTCGCCCTGCAGGGTGAGGCGGGCATCCTGCCGTACTACTTCTACATGTGCGACATGATCCCCAACGCCGAGCACTGGCGGGTCCCCGTCTGGCACGCCCAGCAACTCCAGCACGACATCATGGGCTACCTGCCCGGCTACGCCACCCCGCGGATCGTCTGCGACGTCCCGTTCGTCGGCAAGCGCTGGGTGCACATGCTCACCGAGTACGACCGCGAACGCGGCATCTCGTACTGGACCAAGAACTACCGCACCTCCATCGAGTCCGCCGACCTGGAGGCGCTCAACAAGCGCTACGCCTACTACGACCCGATCGACACGCTGCCCGAGGGCGGGCAGCAGTGGTGGGTCGCGCACCGCGACGACTGAACGGCACCCGCACCACCCTCGGTCGCCGCCCCGCCGGCGACCGAGGGTGCGGCGTAGCCGATCCGGGAAACCCCGGCACGACGCGCTGACTACCCTGCACCCATGGGACCCGCGCGAGACGACGCCGACACCGCCGACCGGGCCACCCCCGTCGAGGTCTTCTTCGACGTCGTCTTCGTCCTCACCATCACCCAACTCGCCCACCTGCTCGAGGACCACCTCGACTGGACCGGCCTCGGCAGCACCGTCCTGATCCTCGGCCTGCTCTGGTACCTCTACAGCGGCTACGCCTGGCTCACCAACCACGTGCCACCGCGCCGGCCCGCCCGCAAACTCCTCCTCTTCGGCGGGATGGCCGGCTTCCTGCTCACCGCCGTCGCCATCCCCGACGCCTTCACCGGCAGCGGCCTGCTCTTCGGCATCGGCTACCTCGTCGTGGTCACCGTCCACCTGACGCTGTTCAGCCAGAGCACCGCCCGCGCCGGCGTACGCCGGCTTGCCCCCTACAACCTCGGCGCCGCCCTGCTTGTCCTCGCCGCCGGCCTGCTCTCCGGACCCGCCGTGTATGCCCTCTGGGCCGCCGCCGTCTTCGTCCAGACCGCGCTGCCCTACCTGCTTCCCGGCCACTCGTGGCTCGGCGTCGCCGCCAGTTTCCGCATCGTCCCGACCCACTTCGTCGAACGGCACGGCCTGCTCGTCATCGTCGCCCTCGGCGAAACCGTGGTCACCATCGGCATGGGCGCGCCCCTGAACCACCTCACTCCCAGCACCGCGGGCGCCATCGTGCTGGCCCTCGCGCTCCCCGCCGCCCTCTGGTGGACCTACTTCACCGAGGCCGGCGCCGGCGAGGCAATCCTCGACCGCGCCGAACCCGGCGCCCGGAGCCGACTGTCCGCCCGCGTCTACATCCTCAGCCACTTCGTCCTGCTGCTCGGCATCATCGCCACCGCCACCGGCCTGCACGCCACCGTCGCCCATCCCGACGCCCCGACCGGTTGGCCGGCCGCGCTCGCCCTCTCCGGTGGAGTGGCCCTCTTCCTGGTCGGCATCGCCGACATCCGCCGCGTCGTCCACCACGGCCGCCCGGCCAGCCGCCTGGTCACCGCGGCCCTGGTCCTGGTCACCGTCCCGATCGGCGCCTACGTCAACGCCACCCTGCACCTGGTCATCGTGATCGCCTCGGTGACCGCGATGCTGGTCGTCGACGGCCACCACGCCGGCGGCCAGGGGCGACCGGTCAGCCGCGCGGCGCGTACATGATGACCGCGACGCCGACCAGGCAGATGGCCGCGCCGGCCAGGTCCCACCGGTCCGGCCGGAAGCCGTCCACGAGCACCCCCCAGGCCAGCGACCCCGCCACGAACACACCGCCGTACGCGGCCAGGATCCGACCGAAGTGCGGGTCCGGCTGGAAGGTGGCCACGAAGCCGTAGCAGCCCAGCGCGATCACCCCGGCCGCGATCCACCACAGGCCGCGGTGCTCCCGCCAGCCCTGCCAGACCAGCCACGCCCCGCCGATCTCGGCGAGCGCGGCCAGACCGAACAGCAGCAGGGACCGGGCGACCGTCACGCCCGCCACGCTAACCGAGCGGTCCCCGGGGACGCCCCGGGGACCGCTCGGCACTCGTCTGGATCAGCGGAACGCGTCCCGCGCCCGGCGACCTGCGTCCTCGACACCCTGCCTGGCCCGGGCGGTGCTCTGCTCGGTGGCGCCCTCGCCCCGCATCCGCTCGTTGTCGGTGACGTCGCCGATCCGCTCCTTTGCGACGCCGGTGAGCTGCTGGGCCTTGTTCTTCGCCTTCTCCGTGAAGCTCATGTCGCCTCCTGCTGCTCCGGCGGTGTGCGAGGCGCTCCGCCCCGCCTCCCCCGGTGCGTCCCCGGTCACCATGGCCCGAAACGGTGCCCGCGCTGTTGCGGTCTTCCTCCGGCGTGACTCGGCTCGCGCCGCGTAGTCCGTCCTAGGATGCTGGTCTGTGAGTCATACCGGGAAGCGCCATCCCTGGCCTGCGACGTGAAGGGCGCGATGAACGTGGCGTGCACGGCATGCCGGGTCAGCCCGGCCAGGGAAGGAACACCGGGAACGGCGGTCCCCCCAGGAGAACGGGGGCGAGCCGCGCAGCGTCGGCCAGGAGGCGGCACCGTGCCGTACTGGTTCGGCCGCCTCCTGCCCTACCGACTCGACCGCCGGCAGCGGCCCGACGACAAGGCATGGGCGCCAGAGCCGGCGTCAGGGCGGCCCCGGGGCAGTCACGTCACACCCGCTGCGCCGTCCTAGGACAATAGGTGGTTCGTCACTGTCCGGCCGACGGCGTCCGGTACTGGTTGACTGGAGGCATGAGCGAGATCCTCCTGGTCCGGCACGGCGAGACCACCTGGAGCGCCAGCCGCCAACACACTTCGTACACCGATCTGGCACTGACTCCCGACGGCGAGCGGCAGGCCCGCGCCCTCGGCGCGGTGCTGGTCGGCCGGCGGTTCGCCCGGGTGCTGTCCAGTCCCCGCCAGCGCGCCCGGGCCACCGCGCAGCTGGCCGGCCTCACCGTGGACGAGGTGGACGACGACCTGACCGAGTGGAACTACGGCGAGTACGAGGGCCGGACCACGGTGGACATCCACAAGGACGATCCGCGGTGGAACATCTGGACCGACGGCTGTCCCGGCGGCGAGACGCCCGAACAGATCGGCGAGCGGGTCGACCGGTTGCTCGACCGGGTCACTCCCCTGCTCGACCAGGGCAGCGTCGCCCTCGTCGGGCACGCGCACAACCTGCGCGTCGTGGGCGCGCGCTGGATCGGGCTGCCCCCGTCCGGCGGCGGAAAGCTCCGGCTGGACACCGCCACGGTCAGCGTGCTCGGACACGAGCACGGGCGCCGCGTCATCCTCCGCTGGAACGGCGGCTGACCAGCCCGCTCAGCCGGCCTCGCCGTTGGCGCGGGGCCGCACCCGGGTCCGCGGATCGAGGTCGATCTTCGGCGGCCGCCCCTCGTACGGGGTCGAGAGCACCACCGTGGTGCGGGTGGTGACGTTGGCCGCGGTGCGGATCTCCTGGAGCACCCGCTCCAGGTCGGCCGGGCCGGCCACCCGCACCAGCAGCAGGTAGAAGTCCTCCCCCGCCACCGAGTAGCAGGAGTCGATCTCGGGCAGGTGGGCCAGCCGCTCCGGCGCGTCGTCCGGCTGCGACGGGTCGAACGGGCGGATCGCCACGAAGGCGGTCAGCGGCAGGTCCAGCGCCTCGAACGAGACCCGGGCGACGTAGCCGTTGATCACCCCGCGCTGCTCCAGCCGGCGGACCCGCTGGTGCACCGCGGAGACCGACAGCCCCACCTTCTCCGCCAGATCCGTGTACGACAGCCGACCGTCAACGGTCAGCGCGGCGACGATGGCGCGGTCGATCTCCTCCACGGCGTGCAACCTACCGGGTGGAAGCCCGGGGTGCGACGACCGGCCGGCCGCGGTCACGCTGGGCGGGCCGTCCGGTCGCGCACCGCATCGGCCGCGTAGTTCAGCACCTCGGCCATGTCCTCCTCGTCGAGGAAGGGCAGGTCGGTGAGGATGTCGGTGACGGACATCCCCTCCGCCATCATCGCCAGCAGGGTGGCCACCGGGATCCGGGACTGCCGCACGCAGGGCGCGCCGCCCATCACCTCGGGGTCGACGGTGATCCGGGGGAAGGTCACCGGCACAGGTTAGCCCTTCGCCAGCGCCCGGGAGATCACCAGCCGCTGGATCTGGTTGGTGCCCTCGACGATCTGGAGCACCTTCGCCTCCCGCATGTACCGCTCCACCGGGTGGTCGGCGACGTATCCGGCGCCGCCGAGCACCTGCACCGCGTCGGTGGTCACCCGCATCGCCACGTCGGTGGCGAAGAGCTTCGCCTTCGCCGCCTCGATCGAGTACGGCCGGCCGGCGTCGCGCAGCCGGGCCGCGGCGAGCGTCAGGGCCCGGGCGGCGGAGATCTGCGTGGCCAGGTCGGCGAGGTTGAAGCCGAGCCCCTGGAAGTCGATGATCGCCTGGCCGAACTGCCGCCGTTCCTTCGCGTACCCGACCGCGTAGTCGAGGGCGGCCTGGGCCAGCCCGACCGCACAGGCGGCGATGCCGAGCCGGCCGGAGTCCAGGGCCGACATGGCGATGGTGAAGCCCATGCCCTCGCCGCCGATCAGCCGGTCGGCGGGCACCCGGGCGTCGTCGAAGGCGATCTGCGCGACCGGGGAGGCGTGCAGGCCCATGGTCCGTTCGGCGGCCTGCGGGTGCAGGCCCGCGGTGTTCCGGTCGGCCAACAGGCAGGAGATGCCCTTCGGGCCGGAGCCGCCGGTGCGGCAGAAGATGTTGTAGAAGTCCGCGACCCGGGCGTGCGTGATCCACGCCTTGGTGCCGGAGACGACGTACGAGTCACGGTCGCGGACGGCCTTCGTGGTCATCGCCGCCGCGTCCGAGCCACCCTGCGGCTCGGAGAGGCAGTACGCCCCGAGCAGCTCCCCGCCGATCATGTCGGGCAGCAGCTTGCGCTGGGCGTCGTTGCCGAACTGGGCCACCGGGTAACAGGACAGGGTGTGCACGCTGACCGCCTCGGCCACGGCGAGCCAGCGGCTGGCCAGGATCTCCAGCACCTGGAGATAGACCTCGTACGGCTGAGCGGCGCCGCCGTACTCCTCGGCGTAGGGCAGGCCGAGCAGGCCGGCCCGGCCCAGGGTGCGCAGCACCTCCCGGGGGAACTCGGCGCGCTCCTCGAACCCGGCGGCCCGGGGGGCCAGCTCGCGGTCGGCGAGTTCGGTGGCGAGGTCGAGCAGGTCGTGGGCCTCGTCGGTGGGGAGGATCCGGTCGACAGTCATAGCGCGATGAGCTCCGTGGGGGTGGTGTTGAGCCGGTGTACGCCGTCCGTCGTGCAGACGACGATGTCCTCGATGCGGGCGCCGTGTCGGCCCGCGAGGTAGATGCCGGGTTCGATGGAGAACGCCATGCCGGGCTCCAACGGCCGGGAGTTGCCGGCGACGACGTACGGCTCCTCGTGCCCGTCCAGGCCGATGCCGTGGCCGGTGCGGTGCAGGAAGGCGTCGCCGTACCCGGCGGCGGTGATCGGCTCGCGGGCGGCCGCGTCGACCGCCTCGGCGGTCACGCCGGGCCGGACCGCGGCCACGGCGGCGCGCTGCGCCGCGTGCAGCACCTGGTAGTAGTCGGTGAACTCGGCCGGGGCGCGCCCGCCGGCGAGGTAGGTGCGGGTGGAGTCGGAGCAGTAACCCGAGGGCATGGTGCCGCCGATGTCGACGACGACCGGTTCGCCGGCCTGGATCGGGCGGTCCGAGGTGCCGTGGTGCGGGCTGGCGCCGTTCGGGCCGGCGGCGACGATGACGAAGTCCACGGTCGCGTGGCCGGCGGCGCGGATCGCCGCGGCGATGTCGGTGGCGACCTCGGTCTCGGTCCGCCCCGGCCGCAGCCACTCACCCATCCGGGCGTGCACCGCGTCGATCGCGGCGCCCGCCTCCGCCAGGGCGGCGACCTCGGCGGGCGACTTGCGCACCCGCAACTCGCTCAGCACCTCGCCGGCCAGCCGCTGGGTCGCCCCGGGCAGCGCGGCGCGCAGCGCGAGGACCTGCTCGGCCCACATCCGGTCGGCCAGCCCGACCGCCGCGACCGGTCCGCCGAGGGCGGCGGTGACCAGCGGGTACGGGTCGGTGCCGTCGGCGTGGTCGACGATGCGCACGCCGGTGGCCGGCGCCGGGGACGCCTCGGCGGCCGGACGTTCCAGGGTGGGGACGATCAGGGTCGGCTCGCCCTCGGCCGGCAGCACCAGGCAGGTCAGCCGCTCCCCCGCGTGCGCGTCGTAGCCGGTCAGGTAGCGCAGGTCGGAACCGGGCGTGAGCAGCAGCGCGTCCAGGCCGGCGGCGGCGGTGGCGCGGCGCGCGGCGGCCAGCCGGTCGGCGGGGTACAGCTCCTCGGTTCCCACCCGGCCAGCTTAACGCTCGTTTGGGCGGCAACCTACTCCGGCTCGCGCGCCCCCGGTCAGGCCCGGGCGCCGCCGAGGCCGAGCAGGACGGCCAGCCCCAGCGCGCTGCGCGGCGCGTACGGCACCCGCCAGAGCCCGCCGTGTGCCGCGCCGTACGCCTCGTCCTGCCACGGGTGGGCCAGCGCCGGACCGCCGCCGGTGCGCAGGTCGTGCACCAGGAGCGCGGCCATCAGGGTGTTGCTGGTCGCCGGCTCGAACACCTCGATGCCGAACCGGTGGGCGCCGGCGTACGCGGCGGCGAGCGCCCGGTTGCGCAGCACCGAACGGGTGCGGGTGGGCGGGGCGACGGTGAACGACACCGTCGAGCCGGCGTCCCGCGCCACCGTGGCCCGCCACCGCTGGAGCCGCTTCGCGAGGGCGTAGTTCGGGCCCTGCTGCGGGACCAGGCTGTCGTTGATGCCGGGATCGGCGCCCGGCGGATAGTTGCGGTGCAGCAGCCGCCCCCCGGAGACGACGCGCAGCGATCGGCGCGCCCAGCCGCGGGCCGCGTAGCCCCGCTCGGCGTGCCGCACCGCCTCGGCCGGGATGGCGAAGACGTCGGTGGGGGTGGCGAGGAAGGCGAGTGCGACGTCGTCGCGGTGCTGCTGGAGGTGGCCGGTTAGCGCATCGACCGCCATGGCGACGCGCACGTTGGTGGCCCCGTCGGCGTACACGTAGTTGCCGAGCACCAGCCGGCCGTCGATGCCGCGCAGCCAGTCGGCGACCTGCGGCAGGCGGTGCAGCAGGTCGGCGCCGGCCCGGGCGGCCAGCGCCTGGTCGTCGGCGGCGTCGCCGGGGCGTACCGGCAGCCGGAGGCGACCGCCGTGCCGACGGGCGGTCTGCAGCACCCGCCGCCAGAGCTCCGGTCGCGGCAGGTCGACCGCCACCACGTCGCCGCCCCAGCGGAGCAGGGACGGCAGCGGGCCCATCTCGGCGCCCGCGCCGAGCACGACGACCCGCTGGTCGCGCAGGTCGAGCCAGTCCGGGTTGGCGAGGACCGCGCCGACCGCCTCGGCGCAGGACGGCTCGATGACCCCGGCGGTGACCCAGGCGTCGAGTCGGCGGCGCAGCTCGTCGCCGCGCAGCCGCTGGCCCCGGTAGGGCAGCGACAGGTCCCGCTCGACCGGCCCACCGCCGGTGACCGTCGCCGTCTCCAGGGGCTCGTCGGCGGCGGTCGTGAAGGCCTCGTCGAGCCCGGTCTCCCGGCCGTCGGCACCAATCACGGTCATCCGGGCGTGCAGCGAGGCGAGCCCGTCCCGGGCGATGCTCAGGGCGGCCTCGCGGGAGAGCAGCCCCGCCTCGACCAGCCGGCGGAAGTGCCCCAGGTAGCCGTGCCGCCAGTTGGTCTCGTGCTCTGCCGAGCGCGCACCGACCGGATCGACAGCGCGCAGCGCGTCGGCGACGACAGCCCGCCCGAGCGCGCTCGTGCTGCGCCCCTCGCCGGTACGGGGGAACACCACCCCGGTCGGTCCCGCCACGGCCGCTGCCCCTTCCGTCGGTGGCGCCGGACCGTCCCGACGCGGATGCCACTCTGCCTCATGCCGGCATGACCTGCAGCGCGGGCTCGGGGGCCGCGGGCGGACGGCGCGACGCGGTGCGAGGATCGCCGGAGTCGACGACCGGAAGGACACCATGCGATACCGCACCCTCGGCTCCACCGGAACGGTGGTGTCGAACCTCTGCCTGGGCACCATGACCTTCGGCGCGGAGACCGACGAGGCGGGCAGCTTCGCCCAACTGGACCGGTTCGTCGAGGCCGGCGGCACCTTCATCGACACCGCCGACGTCTACTCCGCCGGGGTCTCGGAGGAGATGGTCGGGCGCTGGCTGCGCGATCGGCCGGGAATGCGGGACCGGGTGGTGATCGCCACCAAGGGGCGGTTCCCGACGGGAGCCGGGCCGAACGACGCCGGCCTGTCCCGGGTGCACCTCACCCGCGCCCTGGACGCCAGCCTGCGGCGACTCGGCGTGGAGGCGGTCGACCTCTACCAGGCGCACGCCTGGGATCCGCTGACGCCGCTGCCGGAGACGCTGCGGTTCTTCGACGACGCTGTGCGCGCGGGGAAGATCCGCTACGCCGGGGTCAGCAACTTCACCGGCTGGCAACTGCAGAAGGCCGCCCTGCTGACCCAGCACCTCCAGCTGGCCCCGATCGTCACCCTGCAGCCGCAGTACAACCTGCTGGTCCGGGAGATCGAGTTCGAACTGGTGCCGGTCTGCGAGAACGAGGGCATCGGCATCCTCCCGTGGTCCCCGCTGGGCGGGGGCTGGCTGACCGGCAAGTACCGGCGGGACACCGCGCCGACCGGCGCCACCCGCCTGGGCGAGGACCCGGAGCGGGGGGTCGAGGCGTACGCGGGGCGCAACGCCCAGGAGCGGACCTGGCGGGTGATCGACGCGGTGCGGAAGGTCGCCGGGCAGCGCGGGGTCTCCATGTCGGCGGTGGCGCTGGCCTGGCTGGCCGACCGGCCCGCGGTCACCTCGGTGATCCTCGGTGCCCGGACCACCGACCAGCTCGACGACAACCTCACCGCCGCCGACCTGAGCCTGGACGAGGAGCAGACCCGGTTGCTGGACGAGGCGAGCGCCCCGGCGGTGGCCGACTACCCGTACGGCGGGCCGGGCGTCCGGCAGCGCGCCCGCGACCTGCCGGCGTGACCCGCCGGGCGGGGCGCTCCCTGACGCGCCCCGCCCGGTCGCGGGTCAGCCCGTGACGGTCTCCGACTGCCAGGAGAACACCGCCGCCGCCCGCGGGTCGGCGGTGACCCGCAGCCAGTTCGAGGCGGTGTCGCCGTACGTCTCGAGCCGGGTCAGGTTGGCCACGCCGGCGTAGGCCGGCTCGACCTCGTAGACGTGCTCGTCGCCGTGCACGAGCAGCACCGGCCTGCCGTACGCCGCGGCCCGCTCGGCGATGCGGGCCCGGATGTCGGCGTAGCCCGGCGTGGCCAGCGGCTCGGCCTGCATCATCAGCAGCACGCCGGGCGCGGCGGTCAGCCGGGCCGCGGCGAACGTGGCGTCGATCCAGTCCAGTGCGGCGGCCTTGCGGGCCTCGAACTCGGCCAGCCGCAGGTCGGGGCGGTCGCCGCCGGGCAGCTGCGACCACGGCGCGAGGTCGTTCTCGCTGCCCACCACGTGGACGGTGGCGAAGACGATCCGGCTGCGGACGAAGAGCACGTTCTCCCGGTAGTCGCGGTGGCGGGGGTCGGCGGCCTGCGACAGCACCGGCGTCGGCCGGCCGCCGATGGTGCTGCCGGCCTGCGGGTAGAAGACCCGGCGGACCGCGTCGAGGCGTTCGGTCGGCAGGTAGCCGCCGGCGGCCGTGCGGTGGCAGTCGGTCCACTCGTTGTCGCCGGGTGTCAGCACGAACGGGTCGGCGAAGGTGTCGTAGAGCCGGCGCAGGTCGGCGAAGCGGGCGTCGTCGCAGGTCGACGAGCCGCTCTTCACGTCACCGGCGTGCAGCACGAAGCTCACCCGCGGGTCGGCGTTGACGTCGTCGACCAGGGCGGGGAACTGGGCCCGTTGGGCGTCGGAGTACGGCGTGTCGCCGAGCAGGGCGAAGGTGACCGGGTTGGCGGCGGCGCCGTGGTCGGGCGCGGCGGTGGCCGATGCGGCCGGCAGCGCGGCGACGATCGTGGAGACGAGGGCAAGGGCCGGAAGGCGGGTCCATCGCATCGGATGATTCCCGCAGGTCGTCCTCACCAGAGGGTGGCCGTCCGCTGACACCCCCGCGACGATCCGCCGACGATCCGCCGACCGGCGGCGTTCCCCGCCGTGCCGACCCGTTCGCCGGCGGGCGGAGGCGGCCGCGCCGGCCCCGCCGCAGGTACGCCACCAGCAGCCGGGCTGGCGCACCTGCGGCCCGGACTCAGTTGCTCAGCCAGCGGTGGATGCAGTGCAGCAGGTCGTCGGCGTCGACCGGCTTGGTGACGTAGTCGCTGGCGCCCGAGGAGATGCTCTTCTCCCGGTCGCCGTGCATCGCCTTGGCGGTGACGGCGATGATCGGCAGCTCGGCGTAGCGGGGCATGGCCCGGATCGCCGCCGTGGCGGCGTATCCGTCCATCTCCGGCATCATCACGTCCATCAGCACCAGGTCGATGTCGTCGTGGCGCATCAGCGTCTCGACGCCCGTGCGGCCGTTCTCGGCGTAGACGACGTCGATGCCGTGCAGTTCCAGGATGTTGGTCAGCGCGAAGACGTTGCGGGCGTCGTCGTCGACGACCAGGACCTTGCGCCCGGTCAGCGCCGCGGCGAACGCGTCCCCGGCCGGCGCGGCGTCGGCGGTGGCGGGCGTGAGCGGCACGACCCGCTCGGGGCTCTCCGCCGACAGGTGCAGGGCGATGCGCTCGCGCAGGTCGTCCAGGCTGCGCAGCACCTCCAGCGGCCGGTCCTTGGCGATGGCCTGCAGCAGCGTCTCCTGGCCGGCGGTCAACGGCTGCCCGTGGTAGGCCAGCACCGGCAGGCGGTGCAGGTCCGGGTGGTCGTCGAGCGCCTTGAGCAGGGCCGTCCCGCCCTCGACGGACATGTCGAGGTGCAGCACCAGCAGGTGGTGCCGGTGCGCGGTGAGCGCCTCGATCGCCGAGGCCGTGTCCACCGCCGTGGACACGTCGGCTGCGTGCTCTGCCGGCCCCGCCGCGACGCCCTCGGCCAGCATGGTGAGCAGGCCCTTGTCGTGTCCCTCGAGCACCAGCAGGCGCCGCTGCTCGGTACGCCGGTAGGTGTCCGGCTCCGCCGTCCCGACCAGGTGACCGCTGAGCGGGCCGGCGGAGTCGGCGCCGTACGGTCCGACGACGGTGGCGGGCAGGTAGAGGGTGAAGGTGCTGCCCTGACCCAGGACGCTCTGCGCGGTGATCCGACCGCCCAGCAGGTGGGCGATCTCGCGGCTGATGGAGAGCCCGAGGCCGGTGCCCCCGTACCGGCGGCTGGTGGTGCCGTCGGCCTGTTGGAAGGCGTCGAAGATGGCGGTCAGGTGCTGCTCGGCGATGCCGATGCCGGTGTCGATCACGCGGAACGCGATGACGGTCTCCGCCGGCTCGACGCCGCCGGGCAGCTCGTCCGGCCGGGCCCGCTCGATGCGCAGCTGCACCCTGCCCTGCTCGGTGAACTTGACCGCGTTGGAGACCAGGTTGCGCAGCACCTGACGCAGCCGCTGCTCGTCGGTGTGCAGGGTGGTGGGCACGTCCGGGCCGGTGACGATGTCCAGCTCCAGCCCACGCGGCGTGGTCAGCGGGCGGAAGGTGGCGTCGACGTAGTCGCGCAGGACCGACAGGTCGAAGGTCTCCGGGTTGATGTCCATCTTGCCGGCCTCGACCTTCGACAGGTCGAGGATGTCGTTGATGAGCTGCAACAGGTCGGTGCCGGCGGAGTGGATGACCGTCGCGTACTCGACCTGCTTGCTGGTCAGGTTGCGGTTGGGGTTCTGCGCGAGCAGTTGGGCCAGGATGAGCAGCGAGTTCAGCGGGGTGCGCAGCTCGTGGCTCATGTTGGCCAGAAACTCGGACTTGTACTTCGAGGCGAGCGCGAGCTGCTGGGCGCGCGCCTCCAGCTCCTGGCGGGCCTGCTCGATCTCGGAGTTCTTCGTCTCGATGTCGTGGTTCTGCCGGGCCAGCAGCGCCGCCTTGTCCTCCAGCTCGGCGTTGGAGCGCTGCAGCTCCTCGGAGCGGGCCTGCAGTTCCTCCGACCGGGTCCGCAGCTCGGCCGCGAGGCGCTGGGACTCGGTGAGCAGGATGTCGGTACGGGCGTTGGCGACGATGGTGTTGACGTTCACCCCGATGGTCTCGGTGAGCTGGTCGAGGAAGTCGCGCTGGATGTCGGTGAACCGGCTCATGCTGGCCAGCTCGATGACGCCGAGCACCTGGTCCTCGAAGAGCACCGGCAACACCACGAGGTGCAGCGGGGCGGCGGCCCCCAGGCTGGACGAGACGGTCACGTAGTCGGCCGGCACCGCGTCGACCACGATGGCCCGCTTGCTCACCGCCGCCTGGCCGACGAGGGAGTCGCCGAGGGCGTAGCGGCGCCGGGTGGCGTCGTGCCCGTAGCCGCCGACGACCCGCAGCGCCTTGCCCTCGGCGAGGTCGTCGACCAGCAGGAACGTGCCGAGCTGCGCGGAGACCAGGGGTGCCAGCTCGTTCATCACCAGACCGGCGACCACCTCGAGGTCGCGGTGGCCCTGCATGAGCCCGGAGATGCGGGCCAGGTTGGTCTTGAGCCAGTCCTGTTCCTGGTTGGTGCGGGTGGTCTCGCGCAGCGACTCCACCATCGAGTTGATGTTGTCCTTCAGCTCGCCGACCTCGCCCGGGGCGTCCACCGTGATGGACCGGGTCAGGTCGCCGGTGGCGACGGCGCTGGTCACCTCGGCGATCGCCCGCACCTGGCGGGTCAGGTTGCCGGCCAGCTCGTTGACGTTCTCGGTGAGCCGCTTCCAGGTGCCGGAGACGCCCTCGACCTCGGCCTGACCGCCGAGGCGGCCCTCGCTGCCCACCTCCCGGGCCACCCGGGTGACCTCGGCGGCGAAGCTGGAGAGCTGGTCGACCATCGTGTTGATGGTGGTCTTCAGTTCCAGGATCTCGCCGCGGGCGTCGACGTCGATCTTCTTGGTCAGGTCGCCCTGCGCCACCGCCGTGGTGACCTGGGCGATGTTGCGGACCTGGCCGGTGAGGTTGTTCGCCATCGAGTTGACGTTGTCGGTGAGGTCCTTCCAGGTGCCCGCGACGTTGGGCACCCGGGCCTGACCGCCGAGGCGTCCCTCGGTGCCCACCTCGCGCGCCACCCGGGTCACCTCGTCGGCGAAGGCGCTCAGCGTGCCGACCATCGTGTTGATGGTCTGGGCCAGGACCGCGACCTCACCCTTGGCCTCGACGGTGATCTGCCGGCTCAGGTCGCCTTGGGCGACGGCGGTGGCGACCAGCGCGATCGAGCGCACCTGGTTGGTGAGGTTGTTGGCCATCTCGTTGACGTTGTCGGTCAGGTCCTTCCAGGTGCCGCCCACGTTGGAGACCCGGGCCTGACCGCCGAGCCGCCCCTCGGTGCCGACCTCCCGCGCCACCCGGGTCACCTCGTCGGCGAACGCGGAGAGCTGGTCGACCATCGTGTTGATGGTCTCCTTCAGCGCCAGGATCTCCCCCCGCGCGTCGACCCGGATCTTCTGCGTCAGGTCGCCCTTGGCGACCGCGGTGGTGACCTCCGCGATGCTGCGTACCTGCGCGGTGAGGTTGTCGGCCATGACGTTGACCGACTCGGTGAGGTCCTTCCAGGTGCCGGAGACGCCCTTCACGTCGGCCTGGCCGCCGAGGCGGCCCTCGGTGCCCACCTCGCGGGCGACCCGGGTGACCTCGTCGGCGAACGACGACAACTGGTCCACCATCGTGTTGATGGTGCTCTTGAGCTCCAGGATCTCGCCGTGCGCGGTGACGGTGATCTTCTGCGACAGGTCGCCGCGGGCCACCGCCGTGGCCACCTGGGCGATGCTGCGCACCTGGTCGGTGAGGTTGCCGGCCATCGAGTTGACCGAGTCGGTGAGGTCGCGCCAGGTGCCGGCGACGCCGCTGACCTGGGCCTGGCCGCCGAGGCGCCCGTCGGTGCCGACCTCCCGGGCGACCCGGGTGACCTCGTCGGCGAACGACGACAACTGATCCACCATCGTGTTGATGGTGCTCTTGAGCTCCAGGATCTCGCCGCGGGCGTCGACGGTGATCTTCTGCGACAGGTCGCCGCGGGCCACGGCGGTGGTGACCTGGGCGATGTTGCGGACCTGGCTGGTCAGATTGCCGGCCATGAAGTTCACCGAGTCGGTGAGGTCGCGCCAGGTGCCGGCGACGCCGGGCACCTCGGCCTGGCCGCCGAGGCGGCCCTCGCTGCCCACCTCCCGGGCGACCCGGGTGACCTCGTCGGCGAACGACGACAACTGGTCCACCATCGTGTTGATGGTGATCTTCAGCTCCAGGATCTCGCCGCGCACGTCGACCGTGATCTTCTGCGACAGGTCGCCCCGGGCAACCGCGGTGGCGACCTCGGCGATGTCGCGGACCTGGTCGGTGAGGTTGCCGGCCATCGCGTTGACGGAGTCGGTGAGGTCCTTCCAGGTGCCGGAGACGCCGGGCACCTCGGCCTGGCCGCCGAGCTGGCCCTCGGTGCCGACCTCCCGGGCCACCCGGGTCACCTCGGAGGTGAACAGCGACAACTGGTCCACCATGCCGTTGAAGACGGTGGCGATCTCGCCGAGCAGCCCGTCGGCGTCCTCGGGCAGTCGGGTGCCGAAGTCGCCGTCCCGCACCGCCGTCAGGCCCGCCAGCAGCTGCCGCAGGCCCGGATCAGCCATCGGCCCGCCGGCGCTGCCCGCCGTCTCGCGTCGCCGCGGCACCGTCTGTTCGACCACCACTCGCCCCCATCGCCGAGCCGCCGGGAACGGCTGGAGCCGTCCCGGCGACAACATCAACCGCGCAAGTATGCCGATGGGGCGAGCGGCCCGCATGGGAGAGCGAACCGGGGTGAGCTGCGCCGGGGTGGCGGGGACGGAGGTGGGCGGGTGACGCTCGGGCGTAACCCGGATCAGCGCGTCGCCGGGCGCCCGCACGACTGACGGACCAGCTCCACCATCTCCGCCACCGAGCCGGCCGGGTCGGTCACCGGGAACTGCACCGCGCGGACCACGGCGTCGGGGTCGACCAGCAGGGTGAGGCGCTTGAACCGGTCCACCCCGCCGGCCCGGAACGTCGGCAGCAGCAGCCCCGCCGCGAGCCGCCCGTCCTGGTCGGACAGGAGCGGGTACGGCAGCCGGGCGTGCTCGGCGAAGGCCCGCAACTGGTCGGGGCGCTGTGTGCTCACGCCCCGCACCTCGGCGCCGGCGGCCCGGATGAGCTCGTGCCGGTCGGCGTACGTGCGGGCCTCCAGCGTGCACCCGACGGCGCCGGGGATGTCCCCCCAGCCCGGCGGAAGTCCCTGGTCGCCGGGGGCGAACGCGCCGGGGAAGAGGTAGAGCACCGTCCAGCGGCCCGGCACGGCCGGCGACTCGTCGCCGCCGTCGTGCCGGGGCAGCGTGACCGCCGGCAGCCGGCGGCCGACGAGCTGGCGTACCCGGCGGGCCTCGGCGGAGTCGGCGCGCGCGGTCGCGGTGAGGGCCCCGTCGCCCAGCACGTGCCGGCTGCCCCAGTCCTGCAGGGCGACCAGCACCGGCAGCAGTGCCTCCCCCTTCGGTGTGAGCAGGTAGTCGTAGCGGAGCGGGTGGTGCGAGTACGCCTCCCGGCGCAGCACCCCGTGCTCGACCAGCGCGGCGAGTCGTTCGGTCAGCGCCCGGCGGCTGACCCCCAGCTCGCGCTGGAGCGCGTCGAAGCGGGTGGTGCCGCCGGCGACGTCGCGCACGATCAGGAAGGTCCACCAGTCGCCCAGCACGCCGAGCGCCTGGGCGATGCCGCAGTCGGCGTCGGCGAGGTCCACCCGCCTCATCCACCCACCCCCTCGCTCGGTCCGCCGTCGACTATAGTCCGTTCCAGATTGGAACTCACTGGCTCGGGGACGGGGGTTGACGGTCATGACCGTCGAGCAGGGAGCCGGGGTGTTCTGGCGCTGGTGGGCCGCCGGCACGACCAGCCTGGTCGGGTCGGCGGTCGGCGGGGTGGCGCTGCCGCTGACCGCGCTGACCGTGCTGGACGCGACCGCCTTCGAGATGGGCCTGGTCGCCGCCGCCGGCTACGTGGCCTGGCTGGTGATCGGGCTGCCCGCCGGGGTCATCGTGCAGCGGTTGCCGCTGCGTGGCGCGCAGGTCGGCGCCGACCTGGCCCGCGCCGTAGCGGTGGCGTCCATCCCGCTGGCCTGGTGGTGGGGGTGGCTGACCGTCGCCCAACTGGTCGTGGTGGCGCTGGTGGTCAGCTTCGCCAACGTGCTCTTCGACGTCGCCAACTCCACCTTCCTGCCGGCCATCGTCGGCCGCGAGCAGCTGCACTCCCGCAACAGCCTGACCTCGGCCACCCACGCCGCCACCCAGCTCAGCGGTCCCGCGCTGGGCGGGCTCGCGGTGCAGGCCCTCGGCGCGGTGCCGACGGTGCTGGTCGACGCGGCCAGTTACCTCGTCTCCGCGGCGCTGCTGCGCTCGCTGCCGGCCCGCCGCACCGACGCCCCCGACCGGTGGCCCCCGATCCGCCAGATGATCGGCGAGGGCTGGCGGTACGTGACCCGCCACCCGGTCATGGGCCCGACCATGTGGACCGCCACCGCGGTGAACTTCGTCTGCGGGGCGCAGCTCGCGGTCTACCCGCTCTACCTCGTCCGCGAACTGCACGCCCCGGCCGTGCTGGTCGGCGTGCTGCTCGCCGTGGAGGGCGTCGGGTCGCTGGTGGGTGCCGCGCTGACCCCGTGGATCACCGGCCGGTGGGGCACCGCCCGGTCGGTCCTGGTCGCCTGCCTGGTCTCCGTCGCCGGCGCGTTCGTCGTCCCGGTCGGGGTGGGCTGGGCGGCGTACCTGGCGTTCGCCGTCGGCAACGTGGTCTTCGCCGGCAGCGTGGTGGTGCTCAGCGTGACCACCCGCACCTACCGGCAGACGGCCAGCCCGCCCGAGCTGCTCTCCCGGGTGATGGCCACCGTCCGCTTCGTCTCCTGGGGCGCGATCCCCATCGGCGGGCTGGTCGCCGGCGCCCTCGCCGGTGTCGTCGGCGCGCGGGGCACCCTGTTCGTCTTCGCCGCCGCCGCGGTGTGCGCGCCGCTGGCCCTGCTCCTGTCGCCCGTGCGTCGGCTGCGGGACTTCACCGACCTGCGGGTGGACGGCGTCGATCGCCGGGAGGTCCTCGGCGCCCGGTGACGGGGGGTCAGCGCGGCGGCAGGGCCGCCGCGAGCCGGCGGACCCGCTCCGGGTGGGTGAGCACGTCCACGTTGTCGACGTACTGGTCGACGGCGCCGATCGGCGGACGCCCGCGCAGCGCCGGGTCACCGATCGCGGCGCGCAACGCGGCGGCGAACCGGCCGGCGTCCAGCACCAGGAACGGCCGGCCGTGGAAGGGCCGCACCCGGGGGTCGACCGGCGCGGCGAGGCCCGTGCCGTTCGTCCAGTCCGCGAGGGTCTCCAGGGCCCGGCCGAGCCCGGCCTCCCGCGCCGTCCAGCCGCCCGACCCTAGGGCGTCGGTCAACGCGGCCACCACCGGCGGCGCCTGCGGCAGCCGGGCGAAGACGGTGCCGAGCCACTTGTCGTACGGGGGCCAGCGGCGGTGCAGCAGCAGCCCGAGGCGCATCAGGTCGCGGGCCAACCCGGCGGTGACCACCCGGCTGCCCAGCTCGTCGCCGACCTCGGCGCACCGCCCGGCCAGGTGCTCGCACTGGCCGATCCGGGTCCAGGCGGCGCTCAGAATGTAGCGCCACACGTCGTCCGGGTACCAGGCCAGCCGGTCCCGGGCAGCGCGCAGCGCCCCGCCGAGCCCGTCATGGAAGACCGCCCCGCCGGTCAGCTCGGCCAGTCGCTGGGTCGGCAGCGACAGCCAGTCCTCCTTGGTGACCCCGGCGGTCGGGTCGAGACCGAGCCGGCCGCGTAGCCAGCCGCCGAGTTCGTCCACGCCGACCCCGTGTCGGTCACCGGCCGCGTCCACCACCCCGAGGCGGGTGCCGGGGCCACCGGCGAACCGGGTTGGCCAGCCCAGGAACTGCGCCGGCAGGCCGACGTCCAGAGCGGCGCGGACCGGCGCGACGTCTGCGGCGTCGGCGACGAAGAGCTGGGCCCGCGGACCCCAGTCGTGGTCGGTGGAGCGGGGCGTGTCCAGCCCGAGCAGTTCCGAGCCGCCGTCGAGCAGGCCGGCGGCATAGGCCAACCCGGGACAGCGCCGCGCCAGCAGCGGCGCGAGGACTTCGTCGTGGAATCTGCGGCAGAGCGTCAGGCCGGGTACGAACGCCATGCCGGCAGTCTGCCGGTGCGGGCGCGGGCCGCCACCGGAATACCAGCCCGCCTGCCGGTCACCGCCGATAACCTGGACCGGAGGTGACCGACGGGAAGGTGGGGACGGTGACGCAGGAGCGCGCAGCGGGACGGCGTCGCCGGATGTTCGCGGCCGCCATCCTCGCCGTGCTCGGGCTGGCGCTGCTGGCGCTCGGCCTCACCGTCGCCGACGGCGTCCTCGCCGGCGTCGAGGTGGTGCTGGCGATCGTGCTGCTGCTGGCCAGCTACGCCCTGCAGTACGTGGCCCGTCGCAAGACGCTCTACCGCCACGACGAGCGGTGAGCCGCGGCGGGACGGCGCGGGCCCGGACCGGAGCCGACCAGGCCGGCGCGGCACGCCACGTTCCCATCCCGTCGTAGGGCTGTGACAGGCTGTCGGGCGTGGCACAGCGACCCCCGATCCTGCTGATCGACGCGCCGAGTCTCTACTTCCGGGCCTACTTCGGCATTCCCGAGTCGGTCGCGAAGACCGAGGACGGCCAGCCGGTCAACGCCGTCCGCGGCTTCCTCGACATGCTCGCCCAACTGGTGCGCACCCGCCGCCCCGACCGGATGGTCTGCGCGCTGGACCACGACTGGCGGCCGGCCTGGCGGGTGGAGCTGCTGCCGTCGTACAAGGCGCACCGGGTGGCGCCCCAGGGCGGCGAGGTGGTGCCGGACACCCTCTCGCCGCAGGTGCCGATGATCCTGGATGTGCTGGAGGCGATCGGCATCACCGCGGTCGGCGCGACCGGCTACGAGGCCGACGACGTGCTGGGCACGCTGTCGGTGACCCAGGACGCGCCGGTGGAGGTGGTCTCCGGCGACCGCGACCTGTTCCAGCTCGTCGACGACGGGCGCGGGGTGCGGCTGCTCTACATCGGGCGGGGCGTGGCCAAGCTGGAGGACTGCGACGACGCGGCGGTCCGCGGCCGCTACGGGGTGCCCGCCGACCGGTACGCCGACTTCGCCGCGCTGCGCGGCGACCCGAGCGACGGGCTGCCCGGCGTGCCCGGGGTGGGTGAGAAGACGGCCGCCCGGCTGATCGACCGGTACGGCAGTCTCGCCGGCATCCTCGCCGCGCTGGACGAGCCCGGTTCCGGCTTCGCGCCGGGGCTGCGCACCAAGCTGGACGCGGCCCGGGGCTACCTGGCCGTCGCGCCGAAGGTGGTGGAGGTGGCGCGGGACGTACCGCTGCCGGCGCTGCCCACCGCGTTGCCGACGGCGCCCGCGCAGCCGGAGCGGCTGCTGGAGCTGGCGCAGCGGTGGAACCTGGCCGGCTCCTGCCGGCGACTGGTCGACGCCCTCGCCGACCGGCCCTGACCACCGGCCCGGGCGGCCGGCGGGGCGGGCCGGGACGGGCAACGACCGCCGCGGGTCTCAGGTGGAGAAGTGGTACGCCAGCACGCCCCGGTTGACCGCGGCGATCGCCTGCCGCGCGGTGGACCGCAGGTCGGCCGAGGCGCCACCGGAGTCGGCGAGCTGACCGAGCAGGTCGACGACCTGCCGGGACCAGCGCACGAAGTCGCCGGCTGGCATCTCCCCGTCGATCTCGTGCCCACTGGCCAGCACCTTGGCCAGGGCCTCACCCCGGGCCCAGCGGTAGATCGGCCAGGCGAAGCCGAGGTCCGGCTCGCGGGTGACGGTGAGACCTCGGCCGGCCTCGTCGGCCTCGATCTCCCCCCACAGCTTGAGCGTCTCGTCGACCGCGTCGGCGACCGGACCGCGGGGCAGTCCGGCCCGCTCGTCGACGTCGCGGCGGGCCTCGAAGACCACCACCGAGACGGCGGCGGCCAGCTCGGCCGGGGAGAGCCCGTCCCAGACGCCCCGGCGCAGGCACTCGGCGACCAGCAGGTCGGCCTCGGTCCAGATCCGGCCGAGCATCCGGCCGGCGTCGGTGACCCCGCCGTCGGCGGAGAGGTAGCCCCGGGCGGTGAGCAGCGCGACGATCCGGTCGAACGTCCGGGCCAGCGAGCCGGTCCGGCCGGCCACCCGCTGGCGCAGCTCCTCGGTGTCCTTCTCCAGCCGGCGGCTCCGCTCCGCCCAGCGGGCGTGCTCCTCCCGGTCCGGGCAGCCGTGGCAGGGATGGTTACGCAGCTCGGTGCGGAGCTGGCTGAGCCGGTGGTCCTCGCCGGCGGCCTGCCGGGACCGGCCGCCGCGGCGACCGCCGTGCCGGTCCAGGCCGGTGCCGCTGACCTCGGCGGCGAGGTCACGCCGGGCGGCCGGGGAGCGGTGGTTGAAGTGCTTGGGCACCCGGATGCGGGCGAGCACCTCCGCCGGGGTGGTGAAGTCGCCGGGGCTGACCCGGCCGGCCCAGCGGTCCTGGGTGAGCACCAGCGGGCGCGGCTCGCCGAAGCCGCCGGTGGCCGGGTCGAGGACGACGGCGAGCCCGGCCCGCCGGCCCGCCGGCACCCGGATCACGTCGCCGACCCGCAGCCGCTCCAGGGAGGCGACCGCCGCCGCCTTGCGCTGGGTCTGCCCCTGCCGGGCGATGGCCCGCTCGCGGTCGGCGATCGCCACCCGCAGCGCGAAGTACTCGTCGAAGTCACCGTGGTGGCAGGCGGCCTCCACGCCGTACGCCTCGATGGTCTCGGTGTTGCGCTGCACCTGCCGGGCCAGGCCGACCACCGACCGGTCCGCCTGGAACTGCGCGAACGACGACTCCAGCAGCGCCCGGGCGGGCTCCGCGCCCACCGTGCCGACCAGGTTGACCGCCATGTTGTACGACGGCCGGAAGCTGGAGCGCAGCGGATAGGTCCGGGTGGAGGCGAGCCCGGCGACGTGCCGCGGGTCGGTCTCCGGGGACCACACCACGACGGCGTGCCCCTCGACGTCGATGCCGCGCCGGCCGGCCCGGCCGGTGAGCTGCGTGTACTCCCCCGGCGTCAGGTCGACGTGCGCCTCGCCGTTGAACTTGACCAGCCGTTCCAGCACCACGCAGCGGGCCGGCATGTTGATGCCCAGCGCGAGGGTCTCGGTGGCGAAGACCGCCTTGACCAGGCCGCGGACGAACAGCTCCTCGACGACCTCCTTGAACACCGGCAGCATGCCGGCGTGGTGCGCGGCCAGGCCGCGCTCCAGCCCGTCGAGCCACTCCCAGTAGCCCAGCACCGTCAGGTCCTCGCCGGGGATGGCGGTGACCCGGGACTCGACCACCCGGCGGATCTCGGCGCGCTCCTCGGGCGAGGTGAGGCGCAGCCCGGCGGCGAGGCACTGCTGCACGGCGGCGGCGCAGCCGGCCCGGCTGAAGATGAACAGGATCGCCGGGAGCAGCCCCTCGCGGTCGAGCCGGTCGACGATGTCCGGACGCATCGGACCGCGCCAGCGGGGACCGCGCCGCCCGGCGCCGGGGCCGGCGCTGCGCCCCTCGCCCAGCTCCAGGCGGCGCACCGTGTCGCGGGTGTAGCGCAGCAGCTCCGGGTGCACGTCGTGCTTGCGGGCCGCGTCCGCGTCGTGGAACAGGTCGAACATCCGCTTGCCGACCAGCATGTGCTGCCACAGCGGCACCGGCCGGTGCTCGCTGACCACCACCGCGGTCTCGCCGCGCACGGTGACCAGCCAGTCGGCGAACTCCTCGGCGTTGGAGACGGTGGCCGACAGCGAGACCAGGGTGACCGAGGCGGGCAGGTGGATGATCACCTCTTCCCAGACCCCGCCGCGGAACCGGTCGGCGAGGTAGTGCACCTCGTCCATCACCACGTAGGCCAGGCCTTCCAGGGTGGCCGAGCCGGCGTAGAGCATGTTGCGCAGCACCTCGGTGGTCATCACCACCACGGGGGCGTCGCCGTTGATCGCGTTGTCGCCGGTGAGCAGGCCGACCTGCTCGGCGCCGTACCGGTCGACGAGGTCGTGGTACTTCTGATTGGACAGCGCCTTGATCGGCGTGGTGTAGAAGCACTTGCGCCGGGCGGGCGGCGGCTCGCCGCCGTCGGCCGCCGCCGGCCGCGCGGGCGTCCCCCGCAGGGCCAGGTGTACGGCGAACTCGCCGACCACGGTCTTGCCGGCGCCGGTGGGAGCGCAGACGAGGACGCCGCTTCCCCGTTCCAGGGCCTGGCACGCCTCGCGCTGGAAGTCGTCGAGATCGAACCCCAGATCGAGGGCGAACTCGTCCAGCGCCGGGAACTGAGAGGCCTGCGCGGCCCGGCGGCGCGCCGCGGCGTACCGCTCGGCGGGGCTCGACATGTCCTCAAGATTAGTGCGTACTCCGCACGGCTACCCGCCAAGGCCGTTCGCCGGGGTGATCGGTGGGGGTCGGTAGGGTGCACGACGTGCCGGATCATGCCCAACCGCCCCATGTCCCGAGCGGCGCCGACGACGCCGTCCGCCCGGGTCCGCCCCGCCGCGCCGTGGAGGCGGTCCTGTTCGACTTCCACGGCACCCTGGCCCAGGTGGAGGAGCCCCACGAGTGGGTACTCCAGGCGGCTGCCGCCTGCGGGGTGACGCTGGAGCGGATGCGGGCCACCGCGCTGGCCGACCGGCTGCTCACCGCGGGTCGGGCGGGCGGACCGCTGCCGGCGCGGGTGCCGCCGCGGCTGGCCGAGCTCTGGGCCGACCGGGACCTCTACCCGTACGCGCACCGGGGGGCCTACACCGGGCTGGCCGAGACGGTGGACGCCGGCATCGAGGGCTTCGCCGAGGCGCTCTACGAGCGGCTGCTGGTCCCGGAGGGCTGGGTGCCCTATCCGGGCGTCGAGGCCACCCTGGGCGCTCTGCACAAGGCGGGAGTGAAGGTGGCGGTGGTGAGCAACATCGGCTTCGACATCCGGCCGCTCTTCGCCGCCTGGGGCCTCGACGGGCTGGTCGACGCGTACGCCCTGTCGTACGAGGTGGGGCGCTGCAAGCCGGACCCGGGGATCTTCCTGCGCGCCTGCGGGATGCTGGGCGTGGACCCGGAGCGGACGCTGATGGTGGGCGACACCCCGGCCGACGCCGGCGCGGTCAACGCCGGCTGTGCCGTCCTGGTGCTGCCCTGCGCCGATCCGGGCCGGGAGAACGGCCTCGGTGCCGTGCTCGACCTGGCGCTGCGCGACTGACCTGCGGCGATACATCAGCGCTAACAGGATCTTGATAATCGCGTTAGGACCGGCCGCTAACACCGAGGGGTTATCGTCGCTATCGTGACCGAGACGCCGGCCCGGGACCGGATCGTGCGGGCCGCCGCCGCGCTGCTCGCCGAGGGCGGCCGGGAGGCGGTCTCCACCCGCGCGGTGAGCCGCGCCGCCGGCGTGCAGGCCCCGACCATCTACCGCCAGTTCGGCGACCTGCGCGGCCTGCTCGACGCCGCCGCCAGCTACGGCTTCGCCGCGCACCTGCACGCGCAGGCCGCCCGCGAGCCCGCCGACGACCCGGTGGACGACCTGCGCCGGGGCTGGGACATGCACGTCGGGTTCGGCGTCGCCAACCCGGCATTTCACACCCTGATGTACGGCGACCCGCGCCCCGGCGCGCGCCCCACCGCCGCCCGGGTGGCCGCCGACATCTTCCGCCAGCTCGTCGTGCGGGTGGCCGAGGCGGGGCGGCTGCGCGTCGACGTGGACCGGGCGGCCGAGATGGTCCACGCGGCCAGCTGCGGCGTCACCCTCACCCTGATCCAGGGCGGCGACCCGGGCCTGTCGGTCGCCACCCGCGAGGCGGTCGTCACCGCGATCTGCGCCGACAGCCCCGCCGCCCGCGCCGTCCGCCCACCCGACCGGCCGGTCCGCCACGCCGTCGCCCTGCGCGCGGCGCTGCCGCGGCTGGCCGGCGACCTCACCCCGGCCGAGCGGGCGCTGCTCGCGGAGTGGCTGGACCGACTCGCCGGCGCCGACCGGCAAGCGTGACCCACTCCGCTGGTGTGTGGGCCTGCACCTGGCGGGCCACCGGCTGCGGGCCGGCCCGGTGGGCGCACTAGCGTCGCGGGAATGGACTCCCACGCCCGCCCGTCGACGCCCGCCCGCATCCTGCGCCGCTGGGGAACCGGCCAGGTGGGGGCGGTCGGGCTGGTGCTCGGCGGCGCGCTGTCGGTGCACTTCGGCTCGGCGGTCGCCGCGCTGCTCTTCCCCCGGGCCGGGGTGGCCGGCACGGTCACGCTGCGGCTGGCCATCGGCGCGCTGCTCATGCTGCTGGTGTGCCGGCCCCGGCTGCGGGGCTACAGCCGGGGCGACTGGGCGTCGGTGGTCCTGTTCGGGCTCGCCCTGGCCGGCATGAACTCGGTGTTCTACCAGGCCATCGAGCGGATCCCGCTGGGGCCGGCGGTGACCCTGGAGGTGCTCGGGCCGCTCACCCTGTCGGTGCTGACCGCCCACCGGTGGACCGCGTGGTGCTGGGCCGGTCTGGCGCTGGCCGGGGTGGCGCTGCTCGGCCAGGGCGGGTTCGACCGGCTGAACCCGGTCGGCGCCGGCCTGGCACTGGGCGCGGGGGCGCTCTGGGCGGCGTACATCGTCTGCTCGGCCCGGGTCGGCGGCCGGTTCCCCCGGGCCGACGGGCTGGCCCTGGCCATGACGGTGGCGGCCCTGCTCACGCTGCCGTTCGGGCTGGCCGACGCCGGGACGCGGCTGTGGCACCCGGCCGTGCTGGCGCTCGGCGCCGGGCTGGCGCTGCTCGCCTCGGTACTGCCCTACACCCTCGAACTGCTGGCGCTGCGCCGGCTGGCCACCTCGACCTTCGCGGTGCTGATGAGCCTCGGCCCGGCGCTCGCCGCGCTCGCCGGCTGGCTGGTCCTCGGGCAGGACCTGCACCTGACGGAGGTGCTGGCCATCGCCCTGGTGGTCGCCGCCAGCATCGGAGCCGTGCGGGCCGGCACGCCGCGCACCGCCGACCGACCGGCGCACCCCGACGCCGCACCGGCCGGCCCGGTGGACACCGGCACCGACGAACAGCTCAGCGCAGCAACCGCAGCGCCCCCGGTACGGCGGTGATCCGCACCGGCAGGTCGAGGGAGCGTTCCCCGTCGGCGTACGTGGTGATGCCCTCGGCGGCCAGCTCCACCGTCCGGGCCCGGTAGCTGCGCACCAGCGGGTGCGTCACATGGGTGCCCTGGTAGATGCGCGGCTTGACCCGCATCAGGGTGCGCCGGTCGAACCGCCCGCCGACCACCACGTCCAGCAGCCCATCGGTGGGATCGGCGTCCGGGCAGATCCGCATCCCGCCGCCGTAGCTGGCGCCGTTGCCGACCGCCACCAGTACCGCGTCCAGCTCGTGCACCTCGCCGTCCAGCCGCAGCGTGTAGCGGCGCGGGCGCAGCCGGGCCAGCTCGATCAGGATCGCCAGGTCGTAGCGGCGGGGACCGCGCGGCCAGCGCATCCGGTTGGCCCGCTCGTTGACGATCGCGTCGAAGCCCGCCGCGAGCACCGCCCCGTACCAGCGGTCGCCGCCGTCCGCCCCGGTCATCCGGGCCAGGTCGACCGGCCGGGTACGCCCCTCGCGCAGCGCGGCGGCGATCACCTCGACGGCGCCCAGCGGGTCGGCCGGGAAGCCGCTGTCGGCCGCGAAGTCGTTGCCGGTGCCGGCCGGGACCGGGCCGAACGGCACCGCCGTACCGGCGACCGCCTGCACCGCCCGGTGGACCGTGCCGTCGCCACCGACAGCGATCAGCGCGCCCGCGCCGTCGGCGACCGCGGCGTGGCACGCCGCCTCCGCCTCGGCCGGGGTACCCGCGGTCAGGAGCTCGACCGGGCGGCCGGCGGTGGCCAGTTGCTCCAGCAGTGCGGGCAGCAGGCCGCGGTGCCGGCCCCGGCCCGCGGTGGGGTTGGCGAGCACGGCCACGGGGCCGGTCGAGGAGTGATCGTCTGCGGTCACGGCGAGCACCGTACGGTACGGCGGACGCCGCCCACCAGGGGCGGCGTCGTCACCGGCGGTAGTGGCGGTCAGAAGGTGATGCGGACCTTCAGCGCGGTGCGCTCGTCCATCGCCCGGTAGCCGTCGGGCACCCCGTCGAGGGTGACGGTCCGGTCGAAGACCGGCGACGGGTCGATGGTGCCGTCGAGCACGTCGGCGAGCAGCTCCGGGAGGTAGGTGCGGGCCGGGGCGACCCCGCCGCCGAGGGCGACGTTGCGGCCGAACAGCTGGCGGATGTCCACGCCGGCGCTGCCCCCGTGCGGCACCCCGACGTAGCCGACCGCGCCACCGTCGCGGGCGATCGAGATCGCCGTACGCATGGACTCCTCGGTGCCGACGGCCTCCAGCACGGCGTGCGCGCCCTGACCCTTGGTCAGCTCCCGGACGGCGGCGACCGCGGCGTCGCCGCGCTCGGCGACCACGTCGGTGGCGCCGAAGGCCCGGGCGATGTCGGTGCGGGCGGTGTGCCGGCCCAGCGCGATGATCTGCTCGGCGCCGAGCCGCCGGGCGGCCAGCACGCCGCAGAGCCCCACCGCGCCGTCGCCGACCACGGCGACGGTGGCGCCGGGACGGACCCGGGCGGCGAGCGCCGCGTGGTGGCCGGTGGACATCACGTCCGAGAGCGCCAGCAGCGCGGCGAGCAGCCGCTCGTCGCCGGCGGCCTCGGCGGGGAGCCGCACCAGGGTGCCGTCGGCGTACGGGACGCGGACGGCTTCGCCCTGCCCGCCGTCGGAGCCGGGCTCGCCCCAGAACCCGCCGTGCGGGCAGGAGGTGTGCAGGCCCTCGCGGCAGAAGTCGCAGACGCCGTCGGACCAGACGAACGGGGCCACCACCAGGTCGCCGGTGCGCACCGAGGTCACCTCGGCGCCGGTGGCCTCCACCACGCCCAGGAACTCGTGGCCGATGCGCTGCCCGGGCTGCCGGCTGGCCACGCCCCGGTACGCCCACAGGTCACTGCCACAGATACACGCGGTGACGACCCGGACGACGGCGTCGGTGGGTTGGCGCACGGCGGCGTCGGGCACCTCCTCGACGCGGATGTCGTTCGGGCCGTGGATCACGGTGGCGCGCATGTGACCGTCCTTCGCGGGATCGACAGTGCTCGGCGGTCCGTGGACCGCCCCGCTCAGGCGGGCGGTCGACGGGCCCGGACGACGGTAGACCGGCGCCGGGTGCCCACCGCACGCGGCGTGACCAGGGTGGCGGGGCTCACCCCGCACGGTCCGGCCGTTTCGGCACGGACGCGATGCGCCCCGGCGGGGCGGAAAAGGGCGGGCGCCGCCGGAGCGGGTCCCGATACGCTGCCGCCCACCCGCCGACGGCCGGCGGACGCCACGGGGAGGAACGCCAGTGCCGAGCTTCGACCTGCGGGCCGTCGACCTGCGCGCGGTCAACTCGATGACCAAGTACCCGTCGATCCCGACCTACCACGCGCTCGAGCCGCGCGACGGGGGCCTGCGCGAGGAGACCGTCGAGTTCACCGGCCCGGTGACCCTGACCGAGAAGGTGGACGGCACGAACAGCCGGATCATCCTCACCCCGGACGGGCGGTACCTGATCGGCAGCCGCGAGGAGCTGCTGCACGCTCACGGTGACCTGATCGCCAACCCGGCGCTGGGCATCGTCGAGGCGCTGCGCGGGCTGGCCGGGCGGCTGCGCGCGACCGACGCCGACCGGTTCACCGTCTGCTACCTGGAGGTGTACGGCGGGAAGGTGACCGGCGCGTCGAAGCACTACACCGGCAGCCGCCGGGTCGGTTACCGGCTCTTCGACATCGCCGAGTTCGACGGGTACGCCGACCTGCTGGACCGGTCACCGGAGCAGCTCGCCGCCTGGCGCGACGGCGGCGGCCAGCGCTGGCTCGACGAGCGGGAACTCCTCGCGCGGGCGCAGGCGTACGGCGTGGACACCGTTCCCCGGCTGGCGACGGTGGACGCCGCCGAGCTGCCTCGTGACGTGGACAAGACGTACGCGTTCCTGACCGACCACCTGCCGCACACGCTGGTGGCGCTGGACGGCGTACCCGGCCGGTCGGAGGGGCTGGTGCTGCGCGGCGCGGACCGGTCGGTGATCGCCAAGGCCCGCTTCCAGGACTACGAGCGGGCCCGGCGGCGGCGCTCCGGCGGCCGCTGAACCCGCCATGGCGGTGGCCCGCTCCCCCGGGCCACCGCCGGGCCCCGGCACCGAGCGCGGCCTCCCGCCTCGGTGATCAAGAAGTTGGCGTCGGAATCAGCCCCGGACCTGACGCAAACCTCTTGATCAGCGAGGCGGGAGGGCGGTTGCACCGAGGGAGTGACGCATGGTGACTGTCTGATTGCTGATCGCGCTCTTTGAGGGTGGCTCCTAACGTGACCGCGGGAGCGCGCGGCGACCCGAGAGGCCGGGAGGCACGATCACCATGAACCCGACCAGGCAGGTCTCGGGCGGCGGGACGGAGGAGGACCTCGTCCGGCTGGCGATCCGGGCGGTGGCCCCCGAGGAGGAGCCGCTGCTGGTGTTCCTGCAACCGGCGTACCGGCGTCGCCCCGACCGCTGGCGCGACGACCCGCGCGACTTGGTGCGGGTCGGCGGCGGTGAGGCCGGGGGCGGCGGGTTCCACGAGACCGTCGAGCCGCTGCTGCCGTACGTCATGGTGCTGACCGGCGTCGCGCTCACCGCGCTGCGCGACGCGGCGCAGGGCCACGCCACCGAGGCGGTGCGCGGCGGCCTGCGCCGGCTCGGCCGGCGGTGGCGGGCCCGCCGCTCGGGTGCCGAGGCGCCGACGCTGCCGGCGGTGCGGCTGCGGCCCGGGCAGGTGCTGCGCATCGAGGAGGCGGTCACCGCCGCCGCCCGCGACCCGCGCTGGGCGCTCACCGAGGACCAGGTGGCACTGCTGCGCGCCGCGGTGCGGGACGCGTTCGTGGCGCGGTTCGGAGTGGACGGCGGGAACGCCGACGGTGAGTGAGGCGACGGCGCACCGCGCCGGCCACGCCGCGGTGACCCCGCCGCTGCCCTCGCCGGCCCTGGGCCGCTTCGTCGCCGTGGTGACCGCGGTCGTCGGGACGAGCATGTTCGGCTGGCAGACGGTGCTCATCGACGCGGCGCTCACCCGGGAACGGGCCGAGTGCGTCAGCGGGCTGCGCCGGTTTCCGCCGCCGATCGACGTGCGGGCCGGCACGGTCAACGAGGAGTCGGCCGCGGCGGTGCAACGGTGCCTCGGCACCCTGCACGCCGACGTGGTGCGTCAGATGCTCGTCGGGCTGGCGGTGCTGGCGGCCGTGACGGCGGCGATCTACCTGGCCGCGCCGTGGTGCGAACGCCGGTTGCGTGACCTGCGCCGGCTGGACCGGATGCCGGGCACCGAGGCGTTGCGGGCGGACCTGGCCGCCCTGGTCCGCGAGGCGGGGTTGCGTCGGCCGCCGACGTTCGTGGTGTCGAGGTCGGCACGGGTCAGCGGCAACACCTTCGGCACGTTCGGCGTCCGGTACGTCCGGCTCGACCTGGGGCTCGTGCACGCCCACCGGACGGCGCCCGGCGTGTTCCGGGCGGTCGTGCTGCACGAACTCGCTCACCTGCGCAACGCGGACGTGGACCTGACCCGGCTGACGATCGCGTTGGCGTGGGCCTTCCCGCTGGGCGTGCTCGCTCCCGTCGCGGTCAACTACGCCGGCGCCGTACCGGCCGCGCACCTGCTCGGCGACGCCTGGCGGTTGGCGGTGTTCGCGCTGGTGGTGCAGGTGTCGGCCTGGTCGGTGCTGCGGGCCCGGGAGTTCGCCGCTGACGCCCGACTGAGCAAGGTGGACGCGGCGACCGCCCGGGCGATGCTCGCGGCCGACCGCACCCGCGCCGGACGCTGGTCCCGCCTCGCCGCGGTGTTCCGGTTCCAGCCGCTGGCCGGGGCCCGCGCCGACGAGCTGGCCCGGCCGGCGCGCCGGGTCGCCGCCCGCCCGGTCGAGGCGCTGGGCGCCGGGCTGGCGGCCGGGATCGCCGCACCGCCGCTGCTGGACCTGATGTCGCAACTGCCGCGCACCCTGGGCGGCCCCGATCCGCTCACCGGCGGCGCGTTCCTCGTCGGCCTGCTGCTCGGCGCGCCGCTGGCCCTGGTCACCACCGGCGCCCTGTGGCGGTCGGCCTGGTGGGCGCGGCACGGCGGCGGCACGGCGTCCCGGGGTGGCCTGTTCGGCGCGGCGCTCGCCGTCGGGCTGCTCGTCGGCCGCCGGCTGGCCTGGTCGACCGGGTACGCCAGCGACCGGCCGGCCTGGTGGGTCGAGCTGGCCTGGGCCGTGCTCGGGATCGCCGGTGGCGTCCTGCTCGGCCGCTGGGTCGCCCTCGGCGCTCGCGCGCACCTGCGCCGGGTCGCCGCGGACGACGCGACCCGCACCCGCCTGGCGTGGGCCGGCGCCGCCGTGGCCACGACCGTGCTGACCGCCGCCTTCGTGGCGTCGTTCCTGGTCCTGGACGCGTGGTCGGCGGACTCCGAGATGAGCATGCCGCGGGTGCTCGCGGCGCGGGAGGGCCACACCGACCAGGTCACCGCGCTCACCCTGCTGGACACCCTCGGCTGGTACGTCCGCGTGCTGGCCGACCAGGCGCCGTACCTGCTCGCGCTGCCGCTCGCCGCCGCGCTGTACCCGGTCCTGGCGAACCGGCACGCCACCCGGCGGGCGATCCGGCTCGGCCTGGTGGCGGGGGTCGTCGGCGCGGCGGCGCTGCCGCTGGTGGTGGCCGGCGTCGCGGTCGCGGTCCGGGACCCGGGCCTCGGGCCGGCGGCGCTGCGGGGGCTGGTCGACGGTCACACGCTGCTGCCGGTGACGCTGGTGGAGATGACCGTGGCGGTCGCGGCCGTGGCCGGCCGGCGGCTGTCGGTCTGGCACGCCCTGCTCGCCGCCGGCACGGCGGGGCTGCTGCTGGCGCCGGTGCTGGTGGCCGTGACGGCGGCGCTGCCCTGCCTCGGCACCGGCGCCGACCTCGGCTGTGTCCGACCTCCCGAGCAGGTTCTCGTCGTCCGGGCGGTCAGTCACGCCCTCCTCGTCGCACCGGTCTTCGCGACGCTCGCCGCGGCGCTCGGCGCCGCGGTGACGGCGGCACTCGCCGTGGCGGCACGCGCCCGGCACCGGCGCTGGCTGCTGGCCGGTGCCGCCGTCGTGGTGCTGCTCGGCGCGTCCGGGGCGGTCGCCGGCGTGCAGCGAGGGTCGGGGCGTGCGGCGGTGACCGGACAGGACGGCTGCCTGGTCGGGGTGTGGCGGCTCACCGCCGGCCGCTACCACGTCAAGGTCGCCGCCGACTCGCCGCTGGGCACGCTGGCCGGGCTGCGACAGGACGCGAGCGTGGATCTCGCCAGCGGCCCGGAGACCGGCTTCGCCAGCGCGTACCGGGTGGATGGCACCGCGACGGACCTGTTCGACCTGACCGTGGCCGAGGGCTCCCTCAACGGGCACACCGTGCGCAACGTCCGGCGGGGCACGCAGACGTACCGGTGGAGCGCCGGGGCCGGGCGGTACCGGCAGCGTAACGGGGTGACCGCGGGCGACGTGAACCTGCTGCGGGTCGACGGCCGGGAGCTGGACATCAGCTCGGTGATGGCGGACTCGGAGGGCTCGTACCGCTGCGCCGGTGACCGGCTGGTGATCCGGCTCGCGGCCGACGACGGGTCGTGGGGCGAGGAGACCTTCGTCCGCAGCCGCGCCTGACGGGCCGAGACATCGCGACATTTACATTTAACAAAGTTAACTGATAACCTCCGGCGCATCGACGAGGAGGTATGTCATGCGACTCCGACCCGCACTCACCGCCCTGGCCGCCGGCGTGGCGTTGGCCACGGCCGCCGCCGCCCTGCCGACCACGCAGGGGCTCGCCGCGGCGATCACCGACGTCGCGGCCGTCGCCTGCACCGCGCCCGCCTGGGCCGAGGGCACCACGTATCCGGCGGGCAGCCAGGTCAGCTACGCGGGCCGGCGCTACGAGGCCCTGGTGACCCACACGCCACCGCCGGGCGCCGGCTGGAACCCGGCCGCCACGCCGGCGCTGTGGCGGGACCTCGGGGCCTGTGACGGCGGCGGCACGCCGACGCCGTCGCCCACCCGCACCTCGTCGCCCACACCGACGCCGACGCCGACCGCAACGCCGACCGCCACCCCGCCGCCCGGCACGACGACCTGCGCGGTCAAGCCCCGGCCGGCGGGCAAGGTGCTGCAGGGCTACTGGGAGAACTGGGACGGCGCCGCCAACGGCGTCCACCCGCCGCTGGGCTGGATCCCGATCACCGACCCGCGGATCATCGGACACGGCTACAACGTGGTCAATGCCGCCTTCCCGGTCATCCGCGCCGACGGCACGGTGCTCTGGGAGGACGGCATGGACACCACCGTCAAGGTGCCCACCCCGGCCGAGATGTGCCAGGCGAAGGCGGCCGGCCTAACCATCCTGCTGTCGATCGGCGGCGCCACCGCCGGCATCGACCTCAGCTCGGCGGCGGTCGCCGACCGGTTCGTCGCCACGGTGGTGCCGATCCTCAAGAAGCACAACTTCGACGGCATCGACATCGACATCGAGACCGGTCTCACCGGCAGCGGCGACATCAACCGGCTCTCCCCCTCCCAGGCGAACCTGATCCGGATCATCGACGGGGTGCTGGCCCAGATGCCGGCCGGCTTCGGCCTCACCATGGCCCCGGAGACGGCGTACGTCACCGGCGGCAGCGTCACCTACGGCTCCATCTGGGGCGCGTACCTGCCGATCGTGAAGCGGTACGCCGACAACGGCCGGCTCTGGTGGCTGAACATGCAGTACTACAACGGCAGCATGTACGGCTGCTCCGGCGACTCCTACCCGGCGGGCACCGTGCAGGGCTTCACCGCGCAGACCGACTGCCTCCACACCGGACTGGTCGTCCAGGGCACCACCATCCGCGTCCCGTACGACAAGCAGGTCCCCGGCCTGCCGGCGCAGCCCGGCGCCGGCGGCGGACACCTGCCGCCGGCGTCGGTGGCGCAGGCGTGGAACACCTACCGCGGCGGCCTGAAGGGGCTGATGACCTGGTCGCTGAACTGGGACGGCGCGAAGGGCTGGACCTTCGGCGACAACGTCCGCTCCCTGCAGGGCCGCTGAGATCGGCTCCCCCGGCCCCGCTCCCCGCTCACCGGGGCGCGGGGCCGGCGCGCGCCCGCACCCGGCGGTCGGGCAGCCGGACCCCCCGCGCCGGACACTTCGACGCATCGACATGTTGCGAGGATGTCGCGGACGCCTCTAGGCTGCCATGGGAGCGCTCCCGGGCCTCGTCCGGGCATCGAGGCGACACCGGGCACCGCCTGCGACCCGTGGGTGATGTGTGGGCACCACATCCATCCGGTCCACGGCCGGCCCGAGCACCACCTCGCACCCGACCCCCCGCACAGATTGAGACGGTCCCATGCAGAAGATCCCCCGCCCGACGCGGCGGCACCTGCTCGCCGCCGGTGCCGCGGCCGCCCTGACCATCGGCGCGTCGGCGTTCCTGCCGGTCGCCAACGCGATGGCGGCACCCGGCTGCGCCGTCACCTACACCACCAGCTCCTGGACCGGCGGGTTCACCGCCAACATCACGATCAAGAACCTCGGGGACGCGGTCAACGGCTGGACCCTCGGCTTCAGCTTCCCGGACGCCGGGCAGCGGGTGGGACAGGGCTGGTCGGCGACGTACCAGCAGAGCGGCCAGTCCGTCACCGCGCAGAGCCTGAGCTGGAACGGCTCCCTGGCCAGCGGCGCGTCCACCACCATCGGCTTCAACGGCAGCTGGGCCGGCAGCAACCCGGCGCCCACGTCGTTCACCCTCAACGGCACGGTCTGCACCGGCGCGACGACCCCCACCACCCCGCCGCCGACCACCCCGCCCCCGACCACGCCGCCGCCCACCACGCCCCCGCCCACGACGCCGCCGCCCGCCGGCCAGACGCCGGTGGCGATCAACGGTCAGCTCCGGGTCTGCGGGGTGAACCTGTGCAACCAGTACGGCCGGCCGATCCAGCTACGCGGCATGAGCACCCACGGCCTGCAGTGGTTCGCCCGGTGCTACAACGACGCGTCCCTCGACGCGCTCGCCACCGACTGGCGCGCCGACCTGCTGCGGATCTCGATGTACGTGCAGGAGGGCGGCTACGAGACCAGCCCCAGCGGCTTCACCGACCGGGTCAACACGCTGGTCGACGAGGCGGGTGAGCGGGGCCTGTACGCGCTGATCGACTTCCACACGCTGACCCCCGGCGACCCGATGTACAACCTGGACCGGGCCAAGACCTTCTTCGCCGCCGTCTCGGCTCGCAACGCCAACCGCAACAACGTCGTCTACGAGATCGCCAACGAGCCCAACGGGGTCAGCTGGCAGACCATCAAGAACTATGCCGAACAGGTCATCCCGGTGATCCGGGCCAACGACCCGGACGCGATCGTCGTCGTCGGCACCCGGGGCTGGTCCTCGCTGGGCGTGTCGGAGGGCGGCAACTCCACCGAGGTGATCAACAACCCGGTGAACGCCAGCAACGTCATGTACGCGTTCCACTTCTACGCCGCGTCGCACAAGGACAACTACCGGGCCGAGGTCGAGCGGGCCGCCACCCGGCTGCCGCTGTTCGTCACCGAGTTCGGCACGGTCACCTACACCGGCGGCGGTGCCGTCGACGCGGGCAGCAGCACCGCCTGGCTGGACCTGCTGGACCGGCTGAAGATCAGCTACGCCAACTGGACCTACTCCGACGCCGACGAGGGCAGCGCCGCCTTCAAGCCGGGCACCTGCTACGGCGGCACGTACGCCGGCACCGGCGTGCTCACCGAGTCCGGCGTCTTCATGCGCAACCGGATCCGTACCCCGGACAACTTCCCCACCAGCTGACCCGAGCGACACCGCACGGCGCCCGTCCCGGTCGGGGCGGGCGCCGCCCGTTCCCGCCCGGCGGCGGGCCGGCCGGCCGGTCGCGGGGCGGGCCGCCCCGCGACCGGCGTGGCCCTCAGGCGACGGCCGCCGCGGCGGCCCGCCCGGCCGTGCGCCCGGAGAAGAGGCAGCCACCGAGGAAGGTGCCCTCCAGGGCGTTGTAGCCGTGCATGCCGCCGCCACCGAACCCGGCGACCTCGCCGGCGGCGTACACCCCGCCGAGCGGCTCGCCGTCGGGGCGCAGCACCCGGCCGGAGAGGTCGGTGTGCAGCCCGCCGAGGGTCTTGCGGGTCAGCACGTGCAGCTGGACGGCGATCAGCGGGCCCGCCGCCGGGTCGAGCAGGCGGTGCGGCGTGGCGACCCGGATCAGCCGGTCGCCCCGGTACCGGCGGGCGCCCCGGACGGCGTGCAGCTGGGCGTCCTTGCCGAACGGGTGCGCGATGTCGCGGTCGCGCGCCTCGACCAGCCGGCGCAGCGGCGTGACGTCCAGCTGCGGGCCGCCCGTCTCGGCGGCCAACGCGTTCATCCCGTCGACCAGCTCCTCCAGGGTGTCGGCGACCACGAAGTCCGCGCCGTGGCGCTTGAACGCCTCGACCGGGCCGGGCGCGCCGGGACGGACCCGTTGCAGGACCTGCCGGACGCTGCGGTTGGTCAGGTCCGGGTTCTGCTCGGAGCCCGACAGCGCGAACTCCTTCTCGATGATCTTCTGAGTGAGCAGGAACCAGCTGTAGTCGTGGCCCGTGCCGCGCAGGTGCCGCAGGGTGGCGAGGGTGTCGAAGCCGGGGAACAGCGGCGCGGGCAGGCGCCGGCCGGTCGCGTCGAGCCACAGCGACGACGGGCCGGGCAGGATCCGGATGCCGTGGTCCGGCCAGACCGGGTCCCAGTTGCGCAGCCCCTCGGTGTAGTGCCACATCCGGTCCGGGTTGATCACCTGCCCGCCGGCGGCCTCGGTGATGGCCAGCATCCGGCCGTCGACGTGGGCGGGCACCCCGGCGACCATCCGGGTCGGCGGCGTGCCGAGCCGCGCCGGCCAGGCCCGCCGGACGAGGTCGTGGTTGCCGCCGATGCCGCCCGAGGTGATGATCACGGCCTGCGCGCCGTACGTGAAGTCACCGACGGCCACCCGGGAGGTGCTGCGGCCGCGCGGGGCGTCGTCGGGTTCGAGGACCGTCCCGCGTACCCCGGTGACCACGCCGCCGGTGGTGACCAGTTCGTCGACCCGGTGCCGGAACAGCAGTCGCACCCGGCCTTCGTCGACGGCCTTCTGGACCCGCCGGGCGAACGGCTCGACCAGCCCCGGGCCGGTGCCCCAGGTGACGTGGAACCGGGGTACGGAGTTGCCGTGGCCGTCGGCCGCTCCCCCGCCCCGCTCGGCCCAGCTGGCCACCGGGAAGAGCCGGTGGCCCATCCCCCGCAGCCAGGCCCGCTTCTCCCCGGCCGCGAAGTGCACGTACGCCTCGGCCCAGCGGCGCGGCCAGTGGTCCTCGGGCCGGTCGAAGGCCGCGCTGCCCGTCCAGTCCTGCCAGGCCAGCTCGACCGAGTCGCGGACGCCCATCCGCCGCTGCTCGGGCGAGTCCACCAGGAAGAGGCCGCCGAACGACCAGAACGCCTGCCCGCCGAGGTTCTGCGCGGGCTCCTGGTCGAGCAGCAGCACCCGCCGACCCGCGTCGGCGGCCTCGGCGGCGGCGACCAGCCCGGCCAGCCCGGCGCCGATCACGATGACATCCGTATCCATGCCACCGACGTTACGTACGGGGTTGCCAAGGTGGTGGCGGTCCACGCGCAAGATCCAAGGTAGGTTTTGTAACCCGGATGACAAAGTGAGGGGCGGAAGGGTGTCCGACGCGCTCATCGACATCGAGCCGGGGCTCGCCGCCCTCCCACCGACGGTCGGCGAGCACCTCCGCGGGCTGCGGGCACCCCTGCACGGGCGGATCCTCGCGACCGTCCGCGCGGCCATGCGGGCGCAGGGCCGGTCGCTGACCGGTGGGCAGGGGCAGGGCCTCACCCTCGGCGTCGAAACCGCCGTCGACGCGTTCGTCGAGGCGGTCGCCGATCCGGGCCGCGACCTCGCCGCCACCCGGGCGGTGTTCCACGCTCTCGGCCGCACCGAGTACCGGGAGGGCCACCGGGTGGACGCGCTGCGCATCGTCCTCACCCTCGGCGCCCGGGACATCTGGGCCTTCCTCGTGGAGAACGCCGGCCCGGCCGGCCCGGCGCCGGGCGACCTGTACGTCATCGCCGGCGCGCTCTTCGGCTTCGCCGACGCCCTCGCCGGCGCGGCGGCGGAGGGGTTCCTCGACGAGCAGCGCGACGTCGCGCAGGACTGGGCGACCACCCGACGCCGGCTGATCACCCTGCTGGTGCAGCCCGAAGCCCCGGCCGAGAGCGCGCTGCACGCCGCGGCCGACGCGGCCCGCTGGCCGCTGCCCCGCAGCGTCGCCGTGGTCAGCGTCGACGGCACCGACGCCGAGCACCTGGCGCGGTCCATCGGCGGGGGCGCGATCGCCACCGTCATCGACGACGCCGTACGGCTCGTCCTGCCCGACCCGGGCACGCCCGGACGCCTGGCCCGCGCCCGGCAGGCGCTGTCCGGCCGGCGGGCGGCGCTCGGGCCGACCGTCGAGCTGGGCCGGGCCCGGCTGTCGTACCGGCTCTCCCGACGCGCGCTGGCGCTGCAACACGACGGCGTGCTCCCACCGGGGCCGCTCGGCTGCGACGAGCACCTGCTGACCCTGCTGATGGCGTGGGAGCCGGGCCTCGCCGACCGGCTGTCCGCCGTCAGGCTCGCCGCGCTGGACGGCGTCCGGCCCGCCGCCCGGCAGGCGCTGGCCGAGACGCTGCACAGCTGGCTGCGCCGGCAGGGGCAGGTGGTCGCCGTGGCCGAGGAGCTGCACACCCACACGCAGACCGTGCGGTACCGGATGCGCCGACTACGTGAGCTGTTCGGCCCGGCGCTGGACGATCCCGACGCCCGGCTCGCCCTGCAACTCGCCCTCCGGCACCGGCTGAGCCGGCCGGCCGGTGGCCAGGGGTGATCCGGAACCCATCCGCGTTGAACCGTACGGCCGTCCGATCCGAACCACTGGTCGTGCGTACCCGAACCGCCGCGCTGCTGGGGCTGCTGCTCGCCCTGCTGTCCGTTCCGCTGACGCCACCCGTTCCCGCCGCCGCCCACGCCCTGCTGATCGCCACCAGCCCGGTACGCGACGCGGTAATCGGTTCCCCGCCACGGGAGGTGGTGGTGACCTTCAGCGAGCCGGTGTCCCCCGTCGCGGGGCGGGTGCAGGTCCTCGGCCCGGACGGGCGGAAGGTCCACACGGGTGAGCCGGTGGTGCGTGGCGGCACCCTGCGCATCCCGGTCCGGGTGCCCGACCGGCCGCTCGGCACCTACCTGGTCAGCTACCGGGTGATCTCGGCCGACAGCCATCCGGTGGCGGGCAGCTTCACCTACTCCGCCGGCGCCCCGTCGGCGACTCCCCCGCCGCCCGACGGTCGGACCCGGACCAGCGGCGCGCTGGCGCCGGCCGCCCGGTACGTCGGCTACCTGGGGCTGGTCCTGGCCGTCGGTCCGGTGCTGCTGGCCGTCGGGATGTGGCCGCGCCGGCGCTCCCGCCGCCCGGTCGTGGTCGCCGCCTGGGCGGGGCTCGGCCTGGTCGTGGTGGCCACCGCCGGGCAGTGGGTGGCACAGGCCGCGGACATGGTGGGAGCGCCGGTCGGTGAGCTGTCCCCGGCCGACCTGCGGGCGGTGGGCGCCAGCGCCGTCGGCCCGGTGCTGGGCGCCCGGCTGGCCCTGGTCGGCGTGGCCGCGGCGCTGCTGCCCGCCGTCGTGGCCGGCCGGTCGGGTCGGGGGCGGCGGGCCGCGCTGGCGGTGGTCGGCGTTGCCGCGCTGACCACCTGGCCGTTGGCCGGGCACCCGGTGGCCGGGCCGCTGCCGCCGGTCAGTGTCGCCGTCGGCGTGGTGCACCTGGCCGCGATGTCGGTCTGGGCGGGCGGGCTGCTCACCCTGGTGGCGTTCCTGCTGCCCGGCCTGCACGAGCGGCTGCGCGCCCGCGTCCTGCCCGCCTGGTCCCGGCTGGCCACCCTCGCGGTGTGCTGGCTGGTCGCCAGCGGCGTCGCCCAGGCCGCGGTCGAGCTCGGCCGGCCCGCCGCGCTGCTCGACACCACGTACGGGCGGCTGCTCTGCGGCAAGGCCGCCCTGCTCGCCGTGGTGCTGGCGGTCGCCGCCGGCCAGCGACGCCTGGTGCGCCGGGGGTTGGCGGCGGGGCGGCCGGGCCGGGTCAGCCGGGCGGCGGGGGTCGAACTGGTCGCCACCGCGCTGGTGCTGACCTTCAGCGCCGTGCTGGTGCAGACGCCGCCGGGCCGCACGGCCGGCACCGAGGCCGCCCGGGCCAGCCGGGAGGGGGTCGCCCAGACGCTGACCAGCGGCCTGTACACCTTGCAGTTCGACGTCTACCCGGTGCGGGTCGGGACGCCGAACTCGCTGCACGCCTACGTCTACACCCCGCAGGGCCAGGCGCTGCCGGTCGTCGAGTGGACGGTCAGTCTGGCGCTGCCGGCGGCCGGCGTGGAGCCGGTCCGGGTGCCGGTCGACACGCCGGAACCGCACCACGCCAGCGCGGAGGTCACCTTCCCGGTCCGGGGCGAGTGGACGCTGCGGTTCACCGCCCGGACCAGCGACGTCGACCAGGCCACCGTCACCGCCACCGTGCCCGTCGGCTGAGCCACCGATCCGCCGAGCCCGCCGTTCAGTCGACGGCCGCGCCGGTGTGCCAGGTCGCCGAGTCGAAGTCGGCGTACCCGCCGTCGGCGCCGATGTCCTGCACCCAGAGGCCGGCGAACGCCCCGGTGAAGCCCCAGCCCGTCGGCTCGCCGTCCACCGCGCGGGCGGCGTGCTCGTCGGAGAGGATGGTGGCGTCGAGCACCGGTGACAGGGGCCGCCACCCGTCGCCGAGGTCGTAGGAGAACCGCAGGGCCGGCCCGTCGAAGACCACCCGCAGCCCGATCCGCGCGCGCCGCCCCAGCCGCACGGTCGCCTCCGGGTACGCCGTGCGCCGGCCGGAGTCGCAGCTGAGCACCTCGAGCACCGGCTCCCCCGCGTCGTCGAGGCTGACGTAGGCGTAGTGCCAGTTCCGGCTGTTGTAGTAGCCGGTGATCCCGGCCAGCTGGCGGAAGGTCTCCGGCCGGAACTCCAGCACGGTGGACAGGGCGCAGCGCGGGTCGGTGACCCGGCGGGCGACCAGGCTGGGCCGGTGCCGCCCGACCGGTGACTGGCCGCCGACGATCCGCAGGTGGGAGGGGCGGGCGGCGAGGTCGACCCAGTCCGGGGTGGCCGGGCGGCGCAGGGTCGACCAGGCCGGCCCGAGGGTGGGGGCGTCGAAGTGGTCGGTCGCCGGCTCCGCCGGCCACGGCGCGGGCGGCAGGTCGGGGGCGGCCACCACGTCGGCCGGTACGCCCCCGCGTACCCGGGGCCACCCGTCGGCGGTCCACTCGACCGGCTGCAGGGCGGTCTCCCGGCCCAGCACGCAGTTGCCCAGCGGGGTGTAGGGGCGGCCGGTGAGGTGGGCCAGGTACCACCGGCCGTCACCGGTCTCGACCAGGCTGCCGTGGCCGGCCTTCTGCAACCGCAGCTCGGGCCGGCCGTACGAGCTGATCAGCGGGCCCGCCGGGTCCGGCCGGTACGGGCCGAACAGCGACCGGGAGCGGGCCACCGTCGCCTGGTGCTCCCAGCTGGTGCCGCCCTCGGCGGTGAGCAGGTAGTACCAGCCGTCGCGGCGGTAGAGGTGCGGCCCCTCGGTGACCCCGGCGGTGGTGCCCTCGAAGATCAGCCGGGGCGGGCCGACGAGCCGCCCCGCCACCGAGTCGTACCGCTGGATCTCGATGCCGCCGAACGAGTCCCGTCCGGGGCGCCAGTCCGCGCGCATCGCCAGCAGCCAGGTGCTGCCGTCGTCGTCGTGGAAGAGCGACGGGTCGAAGCCGTGCGCGTGCACGGGCACCGGGTCCGACCAGGGGCCGGTGACGTCGGGCGCGGTGACCACGTAGTTCTGCGGGTCCCAGTAGCCGCTGGCGAAGCTGGCCACGTCGGTGTAGACGAGGTGGAACCGCCCGTGCGCGTACGACAGGCAGGGCGCCCAGACGCCGCACGAGTCGCCGACGCCGGTGAGGTCGAGCAGGCGGCGCTCGGTGAGGATGCCGCCGAGCGGTCGCCAGTGGACCAGGTCCCGGGAGTGGTGCAGCCGCACCCCCGGGTACCACTCGAACGTCGAGGTGGCCAGGTAGTAGTCCTCCCCCACCCGCAGGATCGACGGGTCGGGGTGGAAGCCCGGCAGCACCGGGTTGTGGATCACACGGGTGGTGGTGGGCGTGGTTACCCCGCTGGTCATGGGGAGGTCTCCTCGTGGGGGGCGGGTCACTTGCCGAAGCCGGCGGTGAGGCCGCCGAGCAGGTGACGCCGGCCGAACAGGTAGAGGGTGAGCACCGGCAGGGCGGAGAACACCACCAGCGCCATCAGGCCGGGCACGTCGGTGCCGAACTGGTTCTGGAAGTTCCACAGCCCGAGCGGCAGCACCCGCTGCTCGGGGCTCTGGGTGAGCACGAGCGGGAAGAGGAAGCCGTTCCAGGCGCCCAGCCCGCTGAAGATGCCGATGCTGACCAGGCCGGGCCGGGCCAGCGGCACGACGAGCCGGGTGAAGGTCCGCGCCGGGCCCGCCCCGTCGACCGTCATCGCCTCGTACAGCTCGTCGGGGATGTCGCGCAGCGTGCTGGTGAGCACGACGACCGACATGGGCAGGGAGAACGCCACGGTGGGCAGGATGATCGCCAGCAGCGAGTCGTAGAGCTGGAGCCGGGTGATGATCAGGTAGATCGGGACGACCACGGCCTGGGCGGGGATGGCCAGGCCGAGCAGGAAGAGCGAGAACCCGACCCGCACGGCCCGACTCGTGCCGCGCACGATCGCGTACGCCGCGGGCAGCGCGAGCGCGAGCACCAGCACCATCGTCGCGGCGGTCACCACCGCGCTGTTGAGCAGCAGCCGGGCGAAGCCCTGCCCGAGCACCCGACCGTAGTTGTCGAGAGTCAGTGTCCCGGGCAGGGCCAGCGCGCCGTCGTTGAGGTAGCCGTCGGGGGTGCGCAGGCTGCTGACCAGGATGTAGTAGAGCGGCAGCACCACCACGAGCAGCCAGAGTGTCGCCCCGACCCCGGCCGGCAGGTTCACCGGCCCGCGGGCCCGCGCCCGGCCCGCGGCGGGCGGCTCGTCGGCGGGTACCCCCGTGGTGGCCGGCGTGGGCGTGCCGGGCGTCGGCGGCGGCGCCGGCCGCACGGACTGCGGTTGTCTCACAGGCCCTCCCGGTCGCTGGCCATCCGGTGGTAGCCGGTGGCCCGGACGATCAGCACCGACAGCACGGTGCCGACGGCCACCAGCAGCACCGACAGCGTGCTGGCGTAGCCCATGTCGAAGCCGACGAAGCCCTTGATGTACATGTGCAGCGGCAGCACCCGGGTCTCGGTGCCCGGCCCGCCACCGGTGAGCAGCAGGATCGTCTCGAAGTAGGTGAGCGATCCGACGATCATCAGCACCGAGGAGGCGACGATCGTGTGGCGCAGCAGCGGCAGGGTGATCGACCGGAACTGGCGTACCCGGTCGGCGCCGTCGATGGCCGCGGCCTCGTAGAGGCTCGCCGGGATCTGCCGGACGGCGGCCTGGTAGATCAGCGTGTGGAACGGGACGAACTGCCAGGCGATGACGAGGGCGACCACGTACAGCGCGCGGTCCGGGTCGCCGATCAGGTTGCCGTCGGGTGCGCCCAGCCAGGGCCCCAGCGTCGCCGCGGCGCCGAAGTTGGGGTCCAGCAGGGACAGCCAGGCCAGCGCGATCGCGGCGGTGGAGAGCAGCAGGGGCAGGAAGAAGGCCGCCGAGAGGATCGCCCGGTTGCGCTGCGGCGCCGCCGCCCAGACGCCCAGCAGCAGCGCCAGCGGCGTCTGCACCACCCAGCACAGCGCGGTCAGCAGCAGCGTGGTCCAGATGCCGTGGGTCAGGTCGGCGTCGTCGCGCAGTGCCCGCCAGTTGTCCAGGCCGGTCCACACCGGATCGCCGAGCCCGTTCCAGCGGGTCAGGCTGAGGTAGGCCACGACCAGGATCGGCGCCAGCCCGAAGACGGTGAAGAACAGCCCGGCGGGGACCGCCCAGAGCGCGCCCGGCCGGCCGTGCCGGCGCCGGTCCGCCGAGGCCCGGCCGAGGGCCGGCACGGCCGCGGTCACCGCGCCTTGCCCATCGCGGCGACGAACTCGGCCGGGGTGAGCTGGGAGAGGAAGAGCTTCTGCAGGTTGGTCAGCAGCTCGCTGCCGACCGAGGGCGGCAGCGCCTGGTCCCAGGACTGGGTGAACGAGGACGCGCCGGACACCAGCTGGTAGGTGAAGGTGGTGAACTCGGCGCCCGGGGTGCCGGCCAGCTTGGTCTCCACGCCCTTGACCGCCGGCACCTGCCCGGCGGCGATCAGCCCCTGGACGTACGACTCGGAGGTCAGGGTCCGCTTCAGGAAGTCGACCGCCGTGTCGGCGTGCTTGGAGCTGGCCGACACCGAGTAGTAGTTGCTCGGGTTGCCGACCACCGCCGTCGGGTCGCCGGCGCCGTCGGCGACCGTCGGGAAGGGCAGCCAGCCCAGCTTGCCGTCCTTGACGAAGGCCGGGTTGTTGGTCAGCTGGGTGGAGTACTCCCAGCTGCCCATGAGGAACATGGCCGCCTTGCCGGTGGCGAAGAGCTTGGAGGCGCCGGAGTTGTCGTAGTTGATCGAGGAGAAGTTCCCGCCGAACGCACCCCGCTTCGCCAGCTCCTGGCACATCGTGGCGGCCCGCACCACCGCCGGGTCCGACCAGGCGCCGGCCCCGCCGGCGGCGATCGCGGCGAACTTGTCGGGGCCACCGACCCGGTCCAGCAGGTACTCCAGGTACATCAGTTCGGTCCAGCCCTGCGAGCCGGGCAGCGCGATCGGGGTGACCCCCTTGGCCTTCAGCGCGTCGACCACCGCGAGCAGCTGGTCGTACGTCTTCGGCGGCTGGAGCCCGGCGGCGGCGAAGACGCCCTTGTGGTAATAGAGGATCACCGGCTGGATCCCGTTCATCGGCAGGGCGTACTGCCGGCCGTCGACCTGCCCCACCGACAGCACGCTCGGCAGGAACGCGGCGGACAGGTCGGCCGTCCGGTCGGTCAGGTCGACCACTTGGCCGGCCTTGACGAACTGGGCGAGGTTGCCGCCACCCCAGTTGAAGAAGACGTCCGGCGCCTGCGGCGACCCCATCGCCACCTGGAGCTTCTGCTTGTAGGCGTCGTTGACGTACGTGGTGAACTGGATCTTGTTCTCGGCGCCGGAGTTGTAGGCGTCGATGGCGGGCTTGAGGACCTTCTGGTATTCGGCGTCCTGCAGAGCCCAGAGCTGAAGCTGCTCACCCCCGCCCGGTCCGGAGTTGCCGCACGCGGCGAGCGAGCCCAGCACGCCGGTGCTGAGCAGGGCTGCGGCCGTACCACCCAGGAAATCGCGCCGACGCATGGCCGATCACCGTCCTCTCCACGACCCGGCCGCGCCGACCGGATGCCTCGACAAGTTTCGGGAAAGTTTCGATTTCGAGGCAGACTAGGCAGCGTCGCGAGATCGGGTCAAGGGGTCGCTGTCGATGGATTGGCAGCGAAATCTAACGGATCGGACACGCCGGTGCGCAGTTTTCGAAACTTTCGGGATACGATCGAGGGCAGGGCACATCGATCGCCGAGGAGAGTGGCATGCCGGAGACGCGGGCGACCCTGTCGGAGATCGCGGCCGCCGCCGGCGTGTCCGTGCCCACCGTCTCGAAGGTGCTCAACGGCCGGCCGGACGTCGCGCCCACCACCCGGCAGAAGGTGCAGGACCTGCTCGACCGGCGCGGCTACACGGCCCGGCGGGCCACCTCCTCCGGCGGCGCCGGCCTCATCGACCTGGTCTTCCGCGACCTCGGCAGCCCCTGGGCGATGCAGATCCTCGACGGCGTCGAGGAGCTGGCCTACCGGGCCGGCATGGGCGTCGTGGTCTCCGCCGTGCACGGCCGGCACCGCACCCGCCCCGACCGGCGCTGGATCGAGCAGCTCTCCGCCCGCCGCTGCGACGGGGTGCTGCTGGTACTCTCCGACCTCTCCCCCAGCCAGCAGAGCCAACTCGACGAACTGGGCATCCCGGTGGTCATCATCGACCCGGCCGGGCAGCCCGGCGCGGGCATCCCGTCCGTCGGCGCGACGAACTGGGCCGGTGGCGTCGCCGCAACCGAGCACCTGCTCGCCCTCGGCCACGACCGGATCGCCGTGATCGGCGGCCAGCCCACCGTGCCGTGCAGCCGGGCCCGCGTCGACGGCTACCGGGCCGCGATGAACGCGGCGGGCCGCAAGATCCCCGCCGGGTACGTCCGGCACGGCGACTTCAACGCGCCGTCCGGATACCGGGAGATGAACGCCCTGCTCGACCTCTCCCGCCCGCCCACCGCCGTCTTCGCCTGCGCCGACCAGATGGCCCTCGGCGCCTACGAGGCGCTCTACGAGCGCGGCGCGCGGGTCCCCGACGACGTGAGCATCGTCGGCTTCGACGACCTGGACGCCGCCCGCTGGTCGGCCCCGCCGCTGACCACCGTCCGCCAGCCGCTGACCGAGATGGCCGGGATGGCGACCCGGATGCTGCTCGCGCTGGTCGCCGGCGAGGAACTGGACAGCCACCGCATCGAGCTGGCCACCCCGCTGATCGTCCGGCAGAGCACCCGCCGGCCGGCCTGAGCGGAGCCCCACCCTCCCGGGTCCGTGGGCCCGGCGCCGCCGCGGCTGCTCCCGGCCGTGCCCGCGAAATTGCCGGGACGGATCGGCGCGCGGATTGAACGACCGGCGCCCCGGCACCGTACGACCGGGTGAAGGGAGCTGCTCATGAAGCGCATCACCCCGTTGCTGACCCTGCTGACCGGGGCCGGGACGGCCGCCGTGCTGTTCGCGATGAGCGCCCAGGCGGCGCCGCGTACGGTCCAGCCGACGGCCGCCGTCACCCCCTCGGCCAGCGCCACGGCGCCACCCGACGCGCCCTCGTCACCACCGGTCGACCCGACCGGGCAACCGCCCGCGCAGCCGTCCGAGCAGCGCGGCCGCCCCGGCGCTCCCACCACCGCCCCGGCCGCCCCGGCCGCGCCGGTCACCGGGAACTGGACCGGCCGGCTCGACAGCGGCGCCACCATCGCCGTCACCGCCACCAAGGGCACGGCCGTGGCCTACGTCTGCGACGGCCGCCGCCTGGAGATCTGGCTGCGGGGCACCGCCGCGGACGGCCGGCTGAAGCTGACCGGCAAGAAGGGCGCCACCCTCACCGCCACGATCGGCGACGGCGACGTCACCGGCGAACTGGTCGTCGGCGACCAGCGGTGGAGGTTCACCGCCAAGGCCGCCGCCACGCCCGCGCCCGTGCTCTACCGGGCCACCGCGCAGACGCGCCGGGCCGGCGTCGACGGCGGCTGGATCATGCTGCCGGACGGCTCCCAGATCGGCGTGCTCACCCGCGACGGCTCCCCGGCGCCGGCCCCGCCGCTCGACCCGGCGTTCGGCACGACGATCGTCGACGGCAGCACCGTCGCCGCCGAGCCGGTGGCCGCCGAACCGGGTACGGCGGAGTGAGGCTCGGTCCCCGGCACGGCGTCGACGCGGACTCCGTCGACGACACCACGCCGGTCGTGCACGTCCGGTTCGACCCGGCTCCCGCGCCGGACCGGCCCGCCACGTTCGGCGCGCCCCGGGCGTCGCTGCTCGTTCCGTTGCTCGTCGGCGCGGCCGTCGCGGTGGCCACGGGCGTCTACGGTCGGCTCCACACCCCGACCGGCATCGCCGTCAACCTGGCCGGCTTCTCCGGCCCGCAGGCGGTGAAGGTGTGGCTGGGCAGCGGCGCGGCGTTCTTCGCCGTCCTCCAGTTGCTCTCCGCGCTGGCCATGTGGGGCCGGCTGGGCGGCTTCTCCCCGTCCTGGGCGGGCACCGCGCACCGCTGGTCGGGCCGGATCGCGTTCCTGCTGACCGTGCCGGTGGCGGTGCACTGTCTCTACGCGCTCGGCTTCGCCGACCACGACCCGCGCACCCTGCTGCACTCGCTGCTCGGCTGCCTGTTCTTCGGCGCCTTCACCACCAAGATGCTCGCCCTGCCCCGGCCGGGCCTGGCCGGCTGGGTGCTGCCGGTGATCGGCGGGGTGGTCTTCACCGTCCTGATGGGCATCTGGCTGACCTCGTCGCTGTGGTACTTCACCACGGTCGGCGTCGGCATCTGAGGTACGAGAGGAAGGCGAGGACATGGTCGACGACCGCGATCCCGGCTGCCCGTCCCGGCGGGCGATGCTGGCCGGTGCCGGCGCGGCGGGCCTCACCGCCCTGCTGACCGGCTGCCAGACGTACGGCGAGGCCGGGGCCCCGGCCCCCCAGGCGACCGGCGCGGCGGGCGGAGCGGCGAAGCCGCTGGCCACGGTGGCGGACATCCCCGTCGGCGGCGGGCGGATCTTCGCCGCCCAGGGGGTGGTGGTCACCCAGCCCGCCGAGGGCACCATCAAGGCGTTCTCGGCGAAGTGCACCCACCAGGGCTGCACCGTCACCGCCGTCCGCGACCGCACCATCGTCTGCGCGTGCCACAACAGCGTCTTCGACATCGCCGACGGCTCGGTGCGCGGCGGACCGGCCGGTCAGCCGCTGCCGGAGGCGGCCGTCTCGGTCGAGGGGAACAGCATCCGGCTGGCCTGACCGGGGCCGCGCGCTCGGGTGCCGGGGGTGACCGCCCGCGGCCGGTGCCGGGCCAGCACCGCGTGGCGAACGGGATCACGTCGTCCCACCGCCCGCACGGTAGGGCCCGGCGGGCCCGTCCGGGCGGCCGGCCCGGCTGGCGACGCACGGACGGTCCGGGGACCGCCGCGACCGGAGGGGACGGTAGAGTGGACCACCGCAGCCGACGCCCCGCCAGGCGTCGCGAGCGAGCGTCAAGCAGCGGCGCTGGTCCCCGGTCCGCCCCGTGGAGCCGCACCCGCGGCCGACGGGAATGGGCCGTTCCCATCATGCGCTGCCCCGGCTCCGCCGGAACGATTGCGCCGGTTCGCAAGGACGTCAGACGCCATGCCGCAGTCCCCCCTCGACCTGACCGAGGCCTTCATCCAGCTGGGCACGATCCGCCACGACGAGACCGGCCTGGACGCCATCCTGACCCGGATCGCCCAGGTCGCCCGGGACGGCATCCCGGGGGCCGCCGAGGTGTCGGTGACGCTGGTGCACGGCACCGAGGCCACCACCGCCGCCTACACCGGCGACCTGGCGCTGCGCCTCGACGAGTGGCAGTACGAGCAGGGTCGGGGCCCGTGCCTCGACGCGGCGACGACCGGCACCGTGATGATCGTGGCAGACATGGCGACGGAGAGCCGGTGGCCGGAGTGGGCGCGGCGGGCGCGCGAGGCCGGCGCGGGCAGCTCGATGTCGATCGGCCTGCCCATCCAGGAGGCGGTGGTCGGGGCGTTGAACGTCTACGGCACCCGGCCGGGCGCGTTCGACGAGGTGGCCGAGGCCGCGCAGACCTTCGCCGACCACGCCGCCGTCGCCCTGGCCAACGCCCACCTCTACGACAGCACCGCGAACCTCGCCCAGCAGATGCAGTCGGCGATGCACAGCCGCGCGGTCATCGAGCAGGCCAAGGGCATCATCATGGGGCAGCGGCGGTGCTCGGCGGACGAGGCGTTCGCGATCCTGGCCAAGGTGTCGCAGAACTCCAACCGCAAGGTGCGGGACGTGGCCGAGGCGCTGGTGCGTCAGGTCACCGCGGGTGGCGCGGCGCCCCGGCAGTCGACCCGCCCGGAGGGCTGAGTCACCGCTCAGCCGGGCGTCCCCTCGGCCCGCGCCACGAGCGCCGCGGCGACGTCGCGTACCTTGCGGTTGGTGTCCTGGGACAGCTTTGACAGGATCGCGAACGCCTCGTCGGCCGAGCACCGCCGTTCGCCCATGATGATGCCCTTGGCCTGCTCGATGACCGCCCGGCTCTCCATCGCCGCGCGCATCTGCTCGGCCAGCGTCGCGGCGTTCTCGTACAGGTGGGCGTTGGCCACGGCCACGGCGGCGTACGCGGCGAAGGTCTTCGCCAGCTCCTGCGCGTCCCGGTCGAAGGCGCGCGTCGCCAGCCCGTAGACGTTGAGGGTGCCCACCACCGCCTCCTGGATGGGCAGCCCGATCGACAGGGAGCTGCCGACGCCGGCATCCCGGGCCCGGCCGGCCCAGACCGGCCACCGGTCCTCGTCGGCGGTGTCCGGCACGGAGATCGCGTCGCCGCTGACCGAGGCGTCCAGGCACGGGCCCCGGCCCTGCTCGTACTGGAACTCGTCGAGTTCGAGGGCGAGTTCGCCCGTGGTGGCCACACTCTGCGCGGTGGCGTCCCGCAACAGCGTCACGGAGACCTCGGCGGCGCCGGGGATGCTGCGCCGGGCCAGCCCGGCGACGGAGCGCAGCACCTCGTCGACGCCGGCCTCGTCGAGCCGGATCCGACCGAGCTCGGCCAGGGCGTCCTGCGGGGACAGCGGAGTCTGTGCCATGGAACGGGCCCTTCACGACGGGGCGTACCCCACGGGTGCGGCGGGCGTGTGCCGCGTCGGTCTTCGGTCGGACCGTCCCCGGACCGCGCGCGGCGGCCGCGTGCCCGGGGCCGCGGTGGCGGCCTCGCACCGGGGCGGCGTGGCACCTCGCACCCTACCCGCCGCGCCGAGGTCGCGTCGCCCGAGCCGGAGGCACCGGGAGGCGGTCGCCACCGTGACGTGTGGAAATCGGCCGACAGGGGTAGCGTCGGGCCCGGGTCGAGACACGCGCCCAGGACCGGCACCGCACCGCGGTGCCGTGAAGTCCGATCAATCCCGCAAGGGGGCGCGATGTCCACGGAACTGCCGTACGGTCCGAGCCGGCGCGCGGGCGGCGACGTCCCCGCGCCGGACGCGCCGGTGATGTCACTCGACTGGGAGCACGAGGGACCGCTGAGGGTGGTCTCGGTCCACGGTGAGGTGGACATGAGCAACGCGCACCTGCTCGTCGACCTCGTGGCGGAGCTCGCCCGCCGCCCCGCCCCCCGGGTCGTCCTGGACCTCTCCGGGGTCCGCTTCGTCGACCTGCACGCGGTACGCGCCCTCGTCGAGGCGGACCGCCTGCTGCGCGAGGCGGCGGGCGGCCTGGCGCTGCGACGACCGTCCCGCTGCGTCTCCCGCCTGCTGCACCTCACCGCGACGGCACACCTGTTCGGAGTGGACGAAGGTCCGGTCCCGGGCGACGCGCCGTCGGCCGGGCCGGCCGCCACCGGCGACCACGGCCCGCCGAGGCGAGCCATCGGCGCCCTGTCGACGCCCCACCCTGGGATGGGCGCCGGTCGACCGCCCCTGCCCCGCGGCCGGGAGGTGCCGGCCTGACCAGCGGCACAGAAACCTGAGCGCCGCGCCGCGCGCTCTCTGTCACCGCACCGGCGCTTTCGGTAGAGTCCCCGGTGCCGGCCCTCGGGGGCGGCTGAGGTCGGGGGTGCGGCGATGGGCGTGCGGAGCGGGCCGTTGGGGCCTCTCGCGCTGCGCCTCGGGCTCGTGCTCGGCGCCGCCGCCTGCGCCTGGATCGGTTACGAGGCGGGCGAGGCCCAGTCGGCGCGCGCCGCCGATGCGCTACCCGTCGTCACGGTGGATACGGTCGTCGGAGGCGTGACCGACCTGCTCCAGTCCACCCTCTCCCCGGTGGCGATCCTGCCCTCGGTCGGGGCCGACACCCCGGATCCCCCGCGCCCGCCCGGGTCCGTCGACGTGGGCGGCGGCACGGGCGGCACGACGCCGTCCCGGGCCGGGTCGTCCCCGACAACTGACACCCGCGAGGCGACGCCGGCACCGAAACGCCGGACGACCCCGCCCGCCGGCCGACCGACCCGAACCGTCCCGCCCCGCCTGGAGACGCCGGAGACCGTGGCCGCGCGCGCGAGCCGGCCGCCGCGGGACCGGGTGGCGACACCGCCGGCCAACGCCGTCGACCGGGTGGCCACCCCCGTCGTGGGCGCTCTGCCCGCCGTACTCGACCCGGTGGCCGGCCCCGTCCTCGGCGCCCTGCCCCCCGTGCTCGACCCGGTCGCCGGTCCCGTCCTCGGCGCCCTGCCCCCGGTGGTCGACCCGGTCGCCGGTCCCATCGTCGGCGCTCTGACCCCCGTGGTCGACCCGCTGCTGCGCAGCCTCCACCCGGTCCTCAGGCCGCTGGAGCCGGTGCTCCAGTCGCTGGAGCCCGCGCTCCAACCGCTGGAGCCCGTGCTTCGGCCGCTGGAGCCGGTGCTGGGGGCGCTGCGTCCGGCCGAGGCCGCCCCGCCCGCCGAGCGGGCACCCGGGACGGGTGGCACGGCCGAGCAGGCACCCGGGGTGACCGGCGCGGCCGGGCTACCATCCGCCGCGGCCGCCCCGCCGACACCATCCGCCGCGATGCCGCCCACCGGGCAACCCTGGACCGGCGCGGCCCTGGCCGGCCCGGCACAGACGAGCGCGGTCGCGTGGTCGCCGGCGGGAGCCGGCGCCGATCCGGTCCGCCACCCGCTCCGACCCGACGTCATCCCGCACCGCGGTGGGCCCGCCACCGACACCGGCGGCGTGGCGTCGGCCGGCGGTGTCCACCAGCCCGCCGGCGACGCCTCGACGGTCACCTGGACGCCGCCCGCCACCGGGCTGCGGCTCTGCCGGCCGGACGCTCCCAGTCCGCTGCCGTCCCGCTGTCCCCGGCCGGGGAGCAGACCCGCCTGACGGCGGTCCGCCGACGCGACGTGGGGGTCCACCTCGTCGTGGCGGCGCCGCCGTCGCGTCGGATCGGGTCCGACCCCGACGGCCGTCGCCACCGGAGTTCCCGCCGTCGCCCTCGGCCGCGCGTCCCTGTCGCCCACCGCTCCGGCGTCCGCCGGACTGACGGCCCTGCGCGGGCCCCGCTTCGTCGACCACACCGGCGCCTGGTGTCACCGGGCCACCGGCCGGTCGACCACGCCTGCCGTACCCGATCATGATCTTGATCAGGAGTCACACCATGAGCTACCCCATGCCCGTCGCCCGCGCCCGCTGGTGCGACGTCGGCCGGATCGTCGACCTTGTCACCGCGAGCCTCGCCCCCACCGTGGTCGGTGCCTGGCTGGTTCCCGACGAGCAGCGCAGGCCGCTCGTGCTGGCCGAGGTGGCCCGGATCTGGACCGAACACGCGCTGCTGGTCGGCGACGTGTTCCTGCTGCCCGCCGGCACGGCCGCCACCGTCTGGTTCCACCGCTACCGCCCCATCCCGTCGCCCGCCCGTTACGAGGAACGGCTCGCGCTGGCCTGCGGCGAGGACCACGAACGCTTCCTCCTCCTCGAACAGGCCCTGGCCGCGCACCGCCCCACCGAGGCGCACCACCACCTGGCGATCCTGGCGGTGCCGTCCGGCCCGGACCGTGCCGCGCGGGCCGACGCCGTCCTCGCCGGCAGCCAGCGGTGGATGGACACGCTCGGCCTGCCGACGTACGCGGAGACCTTCAGCGACGGCCACCGCGCCCTGCACGGTCGGCACGGGTACCTGGAGCGCGACAGCTTCCCCCTGCTGAACGGGATGCTGGTGCACCCGATGTGGCGTCCGGCGCCGCGGCCGGGGCGACGGGCCGCCAACGTCGCCCACTGGCCGACCGGGCGACCACCCCGACCCGAGCAGAACCGGGCGCGGGAGTGGGTCCCGAGGTGACCGGGCGCCACCGCACCGTCCCGGGCGCATCGATGAACCGGGGCGGCCCCGAGGCCGCCCCGGCCCCCCGTCGTCGTTCGGCGGACCCGCGGTGACCCTCGTCCAGGGGCGTTCATTGAGCCGGCGATGTCGCTCCGCGAGCGCCGTCGCGACATAGGCCCCACTGTCGTGACCTGGGCGCCCCGGCGACCACGGCGTTGGGCGGACCGGGCACCCGGCGCTGCCCGACCGCCCGTCCACCATGGCCCGCAACGAGTCCGGCGCGGGCTGGTGCCACACCTGAGCTCGGCCGCGCCTTCCAGCGGGCCCGGTGACGGTCAGTCGCGTACGCCGCCCGAGGCGAGCAGCCGAGCGATGGGCAGGGTCGCCGCGCCCAACGCCACCGCGTCCACCCCCAGCCGGCCGAGCTGGATCGACGCCTGCTCGTACGGCTGGCGCAGCGCCTGCCGGCCGGTGGCCGCCCGGATGGCCGGCAGCAGGTCGCCGAGGGCCATGGCGGCCCAGCCGCCGAGCACCACCCGCTCCGGATTGAACAGGTTGATCAGGTTGGCCACCCCGGCGCCGAGGTAGCCGGCGGTCTCGTCGAGCACCCGCCGGGCGGTGGCCGAGGTGGCCGCCGCGTCGACCAGCGCGGCGAGCTGGGACTCCTCGTCGTCGCCGGGCACCGGCCGGCCCCGGCGGGCCTCCCGGTAGCGGTCGATGATCGCCTCAGCCCCGACGTACGCCTCCAGGCAGCCCCGGGCGCCGCAGCGACAGGCCCGGCCGCCGTACATGAGGGTGGTGTGCCCCCACTCGCCGGCGCTGCTGGACGCCCCCCGGTAGGTGATCCCGTTGGTCACCACGGCCGCGCCGACGCCGGAGCCGACCAGCGCGAACACGGCGTGCCGGGCGCCCCGGCCGGCGCCGAACCACATCTCCGCCTGGCCGAGGGTCTTGGCCCCGTTGTCGAGGTGCAGCGGCAGGTCGGTCCCGTCGGCGATCAGCCGTTGCAGCGGAACGCGGTCCCAACCGAGGGCCTGGGCGTGCACCACCGCCTGGGCGCCCTGCTCGACCACCCCGGAGACGCCGATGCCGACGCCGAGCACGTCGGCCGCCGCGACGCCCGCGCGGGCGGTCACCGCGTCGATGCCGGCCAGCACGTGGCCGGCCACCTCGGCGGGCTCGGTGCGGGCCGGGTCCAGCGGGTACTCGCCGCTGGCCAGCAGCGTCATCGCCAGGTCGAACAGCTCGACCCGGACCCGGGTCTCCCCCACGTCGACGCCGATCACGGCGGCGAACCCCGGCGCGACCCGGAGCATCATGCTCGGCCGCCCCCCGTCGGACGAGGCCGCGCCCGCCTCCACCACCAGCCCCTCGTCGATCAGGTCACCGACGACGTTGCTCACCGCGGGCTGGCTCAGCCCGCTGCTGCGCACCAGGTCCTGCCGGGTCAGCGGGCCGTCGAGGAAGACCTTCGTCAGCAGGGTGGACCGGTTGCGCAGCCGGAGCCCCCGGTTCGTCGCTCGCACCAGCTCCACTTGCCACCTCGCATCCTCCTCGGCCGCCCGGGCGACTGTACGTCCCCATGCTTGGCGGCCCTTCGGACAACCACTTCAATGACGACATTAATTAGGCGTGATGTAACCCGTCGGGATCGACGGTCTCCGTTCGCTCCCCGCCCCACCGCCCGGGTCACCCCGAGGGGACGGTCGATGACCTGGAGCGGACCGCGTACCTGGAGGGACACCTGGCGGCCTGCGCGGCGGTGCGCGAGCGTGGCGTGCCGCTGGACGGCTACTTCGTCTGGTCCCTGCTGGACAACTTCGAGTGGGCCTACGGCTACGACAAGCGCTTCGGCCTGGTGCACGTCGACTACGCCACCCAGCGGCGCACGGTCAAGGCCAGCGGGCTGCGCTACGCCGAGCTGATCCGCGCCCACCAGCGGCTGGCCGGATCGACCGAGGCGGTCCCGGTCAGCGGCTGACCGGCCCCGGCCGCCCGCCGGGTCACCCGGCGGGCGGCCGGGCCGTCAGCGCAGCCCGGCGGCGATGGCGTCGACGAGCAGCGCGCCCAGGATCCGCGTCAGGGTGGCCCGCGCCGCCTCGACGTCCAGGCCCATCGCGTCGCGCAGCATCGACCAGGTCGACCAGGTGCTCGCCACGGTCAGCGCGTCGAGCAGCTGCTCACGTCCCGGCCCGGCGTGCGCCAGCTCCGGGCCGAAGACGGTCTCGATCTCGCCGCGTACCCGGGCGATGTTGCCCTCGCGGTTGCGGCGCAGCTGCGGCGAGAAGGGCTCGCGCAGCGCGGAGGCGCGGGCCGAGGGCGCCAGCACCTCCAGCATCCGGGCGCGCTGGACGCTGAACTCCCCGACCCGCCGGGTGAGCGGCAAGTCCGGCGAAATCGGTCGGACCATCGACTCCTGCCGCTCGCTGACCCGCCGGCCGGTCGCGGCGAACAGGGTCTCCATGTCCTTGAAGTTGGTCCACAAGGTACGCAGCGACACCCCCGCGCGTTCGGCGATGCGCTCCCCGGTGGGCCGCAGGTCCCCCTCGTCGATCAGCGCGAGGTGCGCGTCGACGATGGCGGTGCGGGTACGCTCGGCGCGCGCCGAGCGCCCGTCCACCCGTGCCGGCCCGTCGGCGTCCACGTCGATCATGTGATGGTCCCCTGTCGTCGGCGGCTACCGAGAAATCTGCACCGGCAGTGTATCGACATAGGGCAAGCGGGGTTCGGAGGGCTTCCGCTCCGCCGATCCGCGACCAGTTGGCTCGACAATGCGCACCCTACGTGCGACCTGTTGGCCACCGTGACCGGCGCGTGGTCGGCCAGGCCCGGCTGGCCGCGTTGGCCAACAACGAGACCGGGCCGCCACCCGTCGGGTGGCGGCCCGGGACCGAGCGCCGCAGCGCGGTGGCCGGCGGCGGTCGCGGATCAGCTCGTCGGGATCGCCTCCGCCGGCGGCGCGGCCGGCGCACCGGTCAGCTCGGTGACGGCGCCGTCACCGTCGTCGGTGGTGTAGGTCGGGCCGAAGTACGCCTGGACGCCGTTCTGCACCTTGTTCATCCGCACGCCGCTGTAGCCGGCGTGGACGTCCTTGCTGTAGCGGAACGGGGTCAGGCCCGGCCCGGTGAAGCCGCCCTTGCGCACCGCCTCGACCAGCTTCTCGCGGGTCAGGTCCTTGCCGGCCGCGAGCAGCGCCTGCACGAAGGTGTACGCCATCGAGTAGCCGTAGACGGCGTTGCCGTCGATCGGGTTGGCAGCGTTGTACTGCTGGTGGATCTTGGTGTACTCCTTGATCCACGGGTCGCTCGGGTCGTTCGCCATCGGCAGGTAGTTGTCGGCGATCATCCCCTCAAGGATCACCTTCTTGTCGCCGAGCTGGCCGGAGAGCGTGGTGTAGTCGGCGCCGACATTGGACACCACCCACTGCGCCCGGAACCCCTGCCCGGCGGCCTGGCCCATGGCCAGCGCGGTGAAGCCCGGGATGCTCGCCGAGATCACCACCTGGCAGCCGGCGGCCTTCAGCGCGCCGATCGCCGGGCCGACCTGCGGGTTGGTGGGGGTGTAGGTCTGCTTGGCGACCACCGGCCCGAGGATCTTCTCCACCCCGGCGAGGGAGTCGCGGCCGAAGTCGTCGTTCTGCCCGAAGTGGCACACCTTCTGGCCGGGGAACTGCTGCTTGACGAAGGTGGCGAGGATCTTGCCCTCGACGGTGTAGTCGGGCTGCCAGCCGAAGGTGGTCGGGTACTTCTCGGGCTGGTTCCAGTTGCGGCTGCCGGAGGAGACGAAGAGGTCGGGCACCTTCTGCGTCTTGACGAACTCCAGCACGTTGGTGTGGGTGGGGGTGCCGAGGCCGCCGAGGAGCGCGAAGACCTTGTCGTCGAGGACGAGCTTGCGGACGACGTTGTCGGTGTTCGCCGGGTTGTAGCCGTCGTCCATCACCTTGTAGACGATCTTCCGGCCGTTGACGCCGCCCTTGCTGTTGACGTGCTCGAAGTACGCCTTGGTGGCGGCGGAGATCTTCGAGTAGCCGGCCGCGGCGGGGCCGGTGAGTGGCTGGTGGGTGCCGATCACGACCTCGGTGTCGGTGACGCCCGGGACGTTCTCGGCCGCCTGCTGCTCGTCGTTGGCGCAGGCCGACGCGCCGACCAACAGCGCGAGGCCGGCTGTGGCCGCGAGTACGCGGCGTGTGGTGGGATGCATGGTTCTCCATTCCAGTGCAGGTGCGAAACGGGGTGGGGTGGAACCGGGAGAGTCAGGGGTGCGGGGTCCGGCGGCCCGGCCGGAGGCGTGCGGTGAGCCTGCGGGCGGCGCCCTGGAGGCCGCCCGGGGCCGCGAGCATGACGACGATGAGGATCAGACCGAACACGGCGAGGGCCAGGTTGCCCTCCAGTCGCTGGGCGAGGCCCGCGGGCAGGGTGAAGGTGTCGGTGACGAGGCTCGGCAGGTCCTGCAGGGCCACCAGCAGGACCGCTCCCCAGACCGCCCCGGCGAGGCTGCCCAGCCCACCGATCACGATGGCCATCAGCAGGAACAGCGACAGGTCGAGGGCGAACTTGCCGGGGGCCACGGTGGCGGTCAACATCGCGTACACGCCACCGCCCAGGCCGGCGCAGGCGGCGCTCACCACGAAGGCGAGCACCTGGTTGCGGGCGACGTGGATGCCGGCGAGCCGGGCGGCCACCTCGTCGTCGCGGACGGCGCGCAGGGACCGGCCGAACCGGCTGCGCACCAGGTTCGCCATGAGCAGCATGGTCAGCAGCGCGGCGAGCAGCGCGACCCAGGCCAGCCACCGTTCCGGCTGGAAGTACGACCCCAGGAACGCCGGCGGCGTCTCCGCCGGGAAGCGCAGCCCCTGCTCGCCGTTGAAGACGCCGGTGAAGATCGTGGCGATCGCCGGGACCAGGGTGGCGACGGTCAGGGTCACGCCGGCCAGGTACGGCCCGCGCAGCCGGGCGGCGGCCAGCCCGATGACCAGCCCGGCCGCCGCGGTCACCGCGACGGCGGCCAGCAGGGACAGCGGCAGGATCCACCGGCCCTGCACCGCGCGCGCCTCGAAGGCCCGCTGGACCAGCGCGACGGTGTACGCGCCGGTCGCCATCAGCGCCCCGTGCCCGAGCGAGAGCTGGCCGTTGAGCCCGACCAGGACGGTGTAGCCGGCGGTGACGCAGAGGAACGCGCAGACCCGGGCGACCTGGAGGTTCTGGTACGGCGGCAACTGGTTGGTCAGCAGCACGACCAGGGTGCCGGCGAGCACGGCCGGGACCAGGTGGCGCAGCAGCGTGGAGCCGCCCGCCGGGGCGGCGTCCGGCGCGCCGGGCAGCAGCCGGCGCAGCGGTGACGGCCGGCCGGGTGGCGGTTCGGCCGTGGACACGTCGGGCTGGGTGGTGGTCACACGTGCCTCGCTCTCGCGCTGGAGAAGAGCCCGCCGGGGCGGACCAGCAGGACCGCCAGCAGCAGGACGAGGACGGCCAGCGGCGTGGTGTCCGGGCCGAGGTAGCCGGTGACGTAGGACAGGATCAGGCCGACCAGCAGGCCGCCGACCACCGCCCCGGCGGGGCTGTCCAGGCCGCCGACGACGGCGGCGGTGAACGCGACGACGAAGACCAGGTCCATCGCGTGCGGGTGCAGCCCCAGCCCGGTGGGGATGACCAGCATGCCGGCGAGGGCGCCGACCGCGGCGGCCAGCGCCCAGCCGACCGTGAGCATCCGGTTGACGTTCACCCCGAGCAGCCGGGACACCTCGGGAGCGAAGGCGGAGGCCCGCATCCGCAGGCCAATCGGCGTACGGGTGAACAGCAGCGCGAGCAGCACCACGACCACCAGGACGGCGCCGAGGACCCACAGGTCGTACGGGGACAGTGCGGCGATCCCGCCGATCGACAGGGCGTCGGTGTCGAACGGCGCGGCCGCCGGCCGGTACTCGTTGCCGAAGACCATGCCGAGCACCGCCTGGATCAGCAGCACCAGGCCGAGGGCGACGATGACGTCGTTGAGCGGGTTGGCGTGACCGACGAAGCGCATCAGCACCCGCTCGACGAGCGCACCCATCGCCAGCCCGGCGAGGACGGCCGCGCCCAGGCCCAGCCAGTACGAACCGGTGGCGGAGGCGACGGCGTAGCCGACGTAGGCCGTCGCCACCGCCATCGCGCCCTGCGCGAAGTTGACCAGACGGGCCGCCCGCCAGATGAGCACCAGGGCGAGGGCGAACGCCGCGTAGACGGCGCCGGTGGACAGTCCGTCGAAGGTGAGGAACAAGAACCGGTCCAAGAACGGATCCTTCCTACGGGTGGGGTGGTCAGAACCCGAGGTACGCGTGACGTAGCGTCTCGTCGTCGCGAAGCTGCGCCGCCGGGGTGGCCATGACGACGCGGCCCAGGGACATGACGACGCCCTGGTCGGCGACGGAGAGGGCACTGCGCACGTTCTGCTCAACGAGCAGGACGGTCAACCCGGTGTCGTCGCAGAGCCGGCGCAGCAGCGCCATGATCTGCGCGGTGACCCGGGGTGCGAGGCCGAGCGACGGCTCGTCGAGCAGCAGCAGCCGGGGCCGGGCGATCAGCGCCCGACCGAGGGCGAGCATCTGCCGCTCCCCGCCGGAGAGCTGGTGCCCGGCGTGCCGTCGCCGCCGGGCCAGCGGCTCGAACAGCTCGTACACCTCGTCCTGGGCGCGCCGGGCGTCGGCGCGGTCGCGGCGCCACAGCCCGCCGAGGCGCAGGTTCTCCTCGACGGTCAGCTCGGCGACGATGCCGCGGCCCTCGGGCACGTGCGCCAGGCCGCGGTGCACCAGCGCCTCGACGCGGACGCCGCGCAGGTCCGCGCCGTCGAACCGGACCTGGCCGGTGGTGGGACGCAGCAGGCCGGACAGGGTACGCAGCAGGGTGGTCTTGCCGGCGCCGTTGGCGCCCAGGACGGCGGCGATGGTCCCGGTCGGCACCTCGAAGGTGACATCGCGCAGCACCGGCACCGGGCCGTAGCCGGAGCTGAGCCCGTCGACCGCCAGGATGGCGCTCACGGCGCGACCACCGGACCGGCGGCGGTGCCGGTGGCGCCGGCCGGGACGTCGGCGCCGAGGTACGCCTCGGTCACCAGCGGGTCGTCGCGGACCTGCTCCGGGGTGCCGGCGGCGATGACCTTGCCGAAGTCCAGCACCACGATCTCGTGGCAGACGGACATGACCAGGTCCATGTGGTGCTCGACGAGCATGATCGAGCAGGCGGCGTCGGCCCGGCCGGGCAGCCCGGTGATCAGCTCGGCCAGCTCGCCGATGTCCTCGGCGCCGAGCCCGCCGGCCGGCTCGTCGAGCAGCAGCAGGCGGGGTCGGGCGATCAGGGCGCGGGCGAGGGCGACCCGCTTGCGCACCGCGTACGGCAGGGTGCCGGGCGCGGCGGCGGCGTGCCGCCCGACGCCCAGCTCGGTGAGCAGGTCGAGGGCCTGTTCGCGCAGCCGCCGTTCGTCACGGTCGCTGCGGGGCAGGCCGAACAGGGCGGTGGTGAAGCCGGCCCGGGCGGCGTGGCTGGCGCCGGCCATGACGTTCTCGACGACGGTGAGGCCGGGGAAGAGTCCGACGCCCTGCAACGTGCGGGCGATGCCCAGGCGGGTGAGGCGGTGCGGACGCGGCCGGAACGGCCGGCCGTCGAGGGTCAGCGAGCCGCTGGTCGGCGGGACGAAGCCGCAGACCACGTTGAACAGGGTGGTCTTCCCGGCGCCGTTCGGGCCGATGACGCCGACGATCCGGCCGGGCGGCACCCGCAGGGAGACGCCGTCCAGCGCGACCAGTCCGCCGAACCGGACGCCGACCTCGCGCAGGACCAGGTCGGTGCCGTCGGCGGGAGTGTCGGTGGGTGGTGGGCTCATCTTCACCTTCTACGGGACGCGGCGACGGGGGAAAACGCGGTGCGACTCGGGCGAAGCATCAGGGGGTGGTTATTACACCGGGAGTGTACTTTTCGAGCGGAGACCGTCAATGACTTGTTACGACGCTGTGATGTGGACGGGTCTTACCAGGACAATGAGGGCGACCCGGGCCGCCATCGACCGGATTCGTGAGAGCTATTGCACTTCCTGTGCAGGCGTTTCCAGCAGGTCTTTCTTCAACTCGCGCTTGAGCAGCTTGCCGGTCGGGCCCTTCGGCAGTTCGGCCACGATGCGGACCTGCCGCGGGTACTTGTACGCGGCGAGCCGCTCCCGGCAGTACGCCACCAGGTCGTCGGGCGTCACCTCCGCGTCCGGCGTGACGCTGAGCACCGCCACCACCTCCTCCCCCAGCTTGGCGTCGGGGCGGCCGAGCACCGCCGCCTCGACGACCGCCGGGTGGGCGTACAGGACCTCCTCGACCTCCCGGGGGTAGACGTTGTAGCCACCCCGGATGATCATGTCCTTCTTGCGGTCGACGATGAACAGGTAGCCGTCTGAGTCGGCGTACGCCAGGTCTCCGGTGTGGAACCAGCCGCCACGGAACGCCTCGGCGGTCGCCTCGGGATTCTTGTAGTAGCCCTTCATCACGTTGTGGCCGCGGACGACGATCTCGCCGACGTGCTCGGGCCCGGGCGGCAGCGGCCGGTCCGCGTCGTCGACGATGCGCGTCTCCACGCCCCAGATCGGCTTGCCGATGGAGAGCACCTTGCGCTGCTCGGCGCTGATGTTGAACGTCGTCGTGCTGGCCGTCTCCGACAGCCCGTACCCCTCCAGGATCACCACGCCCGGGAACCGCTCCTCGAAGGACCGGATCACCTCGCCGGGGATCGCCGCCCCACCGGAGACGCCGACCCGCAGCGAGGAGAGGTCCCGACCGGTGAGGTCGGCCTGCAACAGGGCGAAGTACATGGTGGGTACGCCGGAGAAGATCGTGCACCGGTGCCGCTCGATGGCGTCGACCACCGGCCCCACCTCGAAGCGCGGCACGAGCACGATGGTGCCGCCGTAGCGCACGGCCACGTTGAGCACGCTGGAGAGGCCGAAGACGTGGAACAGCGGCAGGACGGCCAGGCCGATGTCGTCGTCGCGGAAGCCGAACAGCTCGCCGCCGACGGTGCAGTTCATGTAGAGCTGGAAGTGGGTCAGCTCGGCGCCCTTGGGCCGACCGGTGGTGCCGCTGGTGTAGAGCAGCACGGCCGTGTCGTCGGCGGCCGTCGGCGCGATCTCGCCGGTGTCCTCGGCCGCGTACAGCTCGTCGAAGTGCCGGGTGCCGTCGGGCCGCCGGTCGCTGCCCGGCAGGTTGACCACGTACGTCGTCACGCCGTCGACCTCGGCGGCCCCCTTGGCCGCCTCCTGCGCGAACAGCTCGAAGGTGATGAGGACCTTGGTGTCGGAGTCCGCCAGGTGGTACGCGACCTCACCGGCGCGCAGCAGCGGGTTGAGCGGCACCATGACCAGGCCCGCCTTGAGGACGGCGAAGTAGGCGAAGAGGAACTGCGGCACGTTCGGCAGCTGCACCGCCACCTTGTCGCCCCGGCGCAGGCCCAGCCCGAGCAGGCCGGCGGCGACCCGCCCGGAGATCTCGTCCACCTGGCGATAGCTGAAGGTCAGGTGGTCGAGGTGGCAGAGCGGCTTGTCGGGATGCGCCCGGCGGGGCTCCCGGAGGATGGTCGCGAGGTTGAAGCTCATCGGTGCTCCTCCTGTACGGCGAGTCGCGGGACATCGAGCAACGTGACAGCCGGTCTACGCCCTCCGCCCTCGGGCGTCAAGGCATGACGAGGCCGCCGTCGACCGGCACGGTCACCCCGGTCACGTACGACGAGGCGTCGCTGGCGAGCCAGATCAGCGTGGCGGCGAGCTCCTCGTGCTCGCCGAGCCGCCCGGCCGGGGCGAGCGCCTTGACCATCTCGAAGGTGCCCGGCTCGAGCTGGTCGCTCATCTCCGAGGCGAAGAAGCCGGGGGCGATGCAGTTGACCCGGATGCCCTTGCGGCCGGTCCACTGTGCCGCCAGGTCGCGGGTCAGGCCGATGACACCGGCCTTGCTGGCGGCGTACGCGGCCTGCGGAATGCCGCCCGGGCGCAGGCCGATGACGCTGGAGATGTTGACGATGGCGCCGCCGCCGGTCGCCGCCCGGGCGAACGCCTGTGCCATCCAGTAGCTGCCCATCAGGTTGACGTCGACGACCGAGCGGAACTGCTCCGGGGACTCCCGGGAGGCGGGCACGGCGGTGCCGACCCCGGCGTTGTTGACCAGCACGTCCACCCGACCGAACTGCTCGATGGCGGTGGCGACCAGCGCCTGGCAGTCCTCGGGCCGGCTGACGTCGGTGGCGCGGGCCGCGTACCGCCGGCCGGCCGCCTCGACCAGCTTGCCCGTCTCCGGCAGGCGCTCGACGCGGCGGGCGCCGAGCACGACGTCGGCACCGGCCTCGGCGAGCGCGCGGGCGAACGACACCCCCAGGCCGGAGGAGGCGCCGGTGACGACGGCGACCTTCCCGTCGAGGCGGAACCGGTCCATCACGCTCACCCTGGGGCTCCTCACGGTCACGGTGCTCTGGACGCCATACCGACCAGCCGGTATGTTCGGCGTCCGGCGACGGTAGCGAGCCGCCGACACACCCGTCAATGGGGAGCCAGCCATGGATTTCGAACCGAGCGCACGGTCCGCCGAGTACCTCAAGCGGCTCCAGGAGTTCATGGACGACCACGTCTACCCCGCCGAACCGGTCTACGCGGCCCAGCGCGCCGAACTCACCGAGGCCGGCCGCCGCCACCACCTGCCCGCGGTCGTCGAGGAACTCAAGGCCGAGGCGCGCCGCCGGGGGCTGTGGAACCTGTTCCTGCCCGACGTCTCCGGGCTGACCAACCTGGAGTACGCCCCCCTCGCGGAGCTGACCGGCCGCTCCATCGAGCTGGCCCCGGAGGCCGTCAACTGCGCCGCCCCGGACACCGGCAACATGGAGATCCTGCACATGTTCGGCACGGACGAGCAGAAGGAGCGCTGGCTGCGCCCGCTGCTCGACGGCGAGATCCGGTCTGCCTTCGCGATGACCGAGCCGGACGTGGCCTCCAGCGACGCCACCAACGTCCGCACCCGCATCGAGCGCGACGGCGACTCGTACGTCATCAACGGCCGCAAGTGGTGGACCACCGGCATCGCCGACCCGCGCTGCGCTGTCATGATCGTGATGGGCAAGACCGACCCGTCGGCGGACACCCACCGCCAGCAGTCGATGATCCTGGTCCCGGTGGACACCCCCGGCGTCGAGGTGGTGCGCTCGCTGCCCGTCTTCGGCTACCACGACCAGCACGGCCACGGCGAGGTCGTCTTCACCGACGTCCGGGTCCCGGCGTCGCACCTGCTCGGCGAGGAGGGCGGCGGCTTCGCCCTCGCCCAGGCCCGGCTCGGCCCCGGCCGCATCCATCACTGCATGCGCGCCATCGGCCTGGCCGAGCGGGCGCTGAGCCTGATGGTGCGCCGCGCCACCACCCGGGTCGCCTTCGGTCAGGAGCTGGCCCGCCAGGGCGTGGTGCAGCAGCAGATCGCCGAGTCGCGGATGGCGATCGAGCAGGCGCGGCTGCTCACCCTCAAGGCGGCCTGGATGATCGACCGGTACGGTGCCAAGGCCGCCCGCACCGAGATCGCCGCGATCAAGGTGATCGCGCCCCGCGTCGCGCTGGAGGTGCTCGACCGGGCCATCCAGGTGCACGGCGGGGCCGGCGTGTCCGACGACTTCCCGCTCGCGGCGATGTACGCGGGCGTCCGTACCCTGCGCATCGCCGACGGCCCCGACGAGGTGCACGTGCGCGACGTGGCCCGCCGGGAGATCCGCCGCCAGCTGGAGTCGCGGTGACCGTGGTGACCGAGGCCGCCGTCACCACCGAGCGACGGCGGGCACCCCGCGGATCGGCCCGGCAGAGCATCGTCGCGGCCGCCACCGAGCTGTTCGCCCGGCGCGGCTACGAGGCGACGAGCGTCCAGGAGATCGTGGCGGCGGCGGAGGTGACCAAGGGGGCGCTGTACCACTGGTTCGGGTCGAAGTCCGAGCTGCTGACCAGCATCTACCGGGAACTGCTCGCGGAGCAGACCCGGCGGCTGGCCGAGATCGCGGCCGGCGACGGGCCGGTCGGGGAGCGGCTGCGCGCCGCGGCCCTCGACGTGGTCGAACACACCGCCGAACACCTGGCCGAGCTGACCGTCTGGGCCCGCTCGGCGCACCTGCTCGACGACGAGCACGCCGAGGCCACCCGCCGGGAGCGCCGGCGCTACCACGACCTGTTCCGCGACCTGGTGCACGAGGCCCAGTTGGCCGGCGTGGTCCGCGCCGACGTCTCCGCCACCGTGGTCACCCACACGTTCCTCAGCGCCCTGGGCAATATCCACACCTGGTTCCACCCGGACGGGCCGCTGACCTTCACCGAGGTCGGCCACCAGCTCGTCGCGCTGTTCGTCGACGGCGTGCGCGCCACGGCCGAGTCCGCGCCGAGCGGGGACCCGGCGCGGGGCTGACGCCGGCCGGGGTCAGATGTTCGCCGAGTCGGCCGGCACGTCGGCCGGCAGCGACGGCGCGCCCGCCGGCTGGTCGCCACCCGGGCAGGCCAACCCCAGGGTGTACGCCGTCATCGACAACGACCCGTACGCGTACCCGTTCACCAGCACCTCGGGCCGGGTCCTGGTCGCACCGGCGATGCCGGCGAGATAGAGCAGCGGGATGAAGTGGTCCGGCGTCGGCACCGCCGACCCGAAGTCGCGGTGGGCGTCCAGCCGGGCCGCCTCGGAGGGCTCGGTCCGCATCACCTCGCGGGCCGCGTCGTCGAAGCGCCGCGCCCAGTCGAAGCCCTGGTCGACGAGCTGCGGATCCACCCCGCCCAGGTTGTGCACCACGTTGCCGCTGGCCACGATGAGCACCCCGCGCTCGCGCAGCGGCGCGAGCTGGGCGCCCAGCCCCAGGTGGTAGTCCAGCCCCTTGAAGGCGTTGATGCTCAGCTGCACCACCGGGATGTCCGCCGCCGGGAAGGCGTGGGTCAGCACCGACCAGGTGCCGTGGTCGATGCCCCACGAGTCCACGTCGGCGCCCACCCAGGTGGGATGCACCAGGTCGCTGACCTCCTCGGCCAGCTCGGGCAGGCCCGGCGCCGGGTACTCGACGTCGAAGAGCTGCGGGGGGAAGCCGTAGAAGTCGTGGATCGTGCGCGGCCGGGGCATCGCGGTGACGGCGGTCGCGCCGATGTACCAGTGCGCCGAGATCACCAGGATCGCCCGGGGCCGTGGCACCGCCCGCCCGAACGCCCGCCAGGCCGAGGTGTAGCGGTTGACCGCCAGGGCGTTCATCGGGTTGCCGTGGCCGAAGAAGGCGGCGGGCATCGTGCCGGGGCTGGTCTGACCGCTCATGCCGCTCCCTCCGGGTCGTGGTCCGAGGGTAATCCGGCGTGGTCGGCGTCGCGGCCGATCGGGCGCGGAACGCGCCGTCAGGCGACGAGGTAGGCCGGCGGCACCGCGTCGGTCAGCCACACCCCGTTCGCGCTGCGGTAGAAGACGTGCCCGTCGCGGGCCATCGCCGCCGCGTCGACGGTGAGCACCACCACCGTCCCGCTGCGGCGGGCGCCGACCCGCCGGGCCGTCGCCACGTCCGGCGACAGGTGTACGTGGTGCCGCCCGCCCCGGTGCAGGCCGGTGGCCCGGATCGAGTCGAGCGCGGCCGCGCCGGTGCCGTGGTACAGGTGCTCCGGCGGCGCGGTGGGCTCCAGCTGGAGGTCGACGGGGATGGAGTGCCCCTGGCTGGCCCGGATCCGCTCCACCCCGTCGGCGCCCCGCTCGACGGCGAAGCGCTGCTTGTCGTTACCGGCCACGACGGCGTCGACGTCGGCGCGGTCGATCCGCAGGGCGGCGAGCAGGTCGTCCACGGTGACCCAGCCGGCCCGGTCCGGCGCCAGGCCGAACTTCCCGGGCTGGTGGCGCAGTGCCAGTGACATCCGCTTGCTCAGCCGCACCAGCGCCCGATCGTCCATCGCACCATTGTCGACCATGGCCGGACGCGGTGGCGACGGGATACCGCCTCGCCCCGGACGCGCCCGGGCCCGGGGCGAGGCGCGCGCCCGCTACGGGTCCCGCCGACTGAACCGGGTCGCCGCCGGGCCGTCGAGCCGGCCGGACGGGAGCCGGCGCCCGCAGACCACCAGCAGCAGATCCTGGGCGAGCCCGCGCACGGGTGTGCCCTCGCCGTGGCACCAGTCGAGGTCGGTCGCCCGGAGCTGGACGCCGCTCAGGTCGGTGCCGAAGAACGCCACGTTGCGCGGCGACATCCCGGTCAGCACCATGGCTACCCGCTCCGGTGGGACGCGGCGGTCCAGCCCGAGGCCGACGGTGACGTCCAGGCCGTGGATGACGTCATGGGAGAGCGCCCCGCGCACGCCCCCGCCCGGCGGCGTCCACCGGTGCTCGACGTTGTCCCGCAGCGCCGCGAGCAACTGCGCGGGCGACAGCGCGGCGGCGTCGCGGCGGGCGGTCCGGTCGGCCATCCGGTTGACGTTCCCGCGCGCCCTGGCCAACTCCATCAGGGCCCGCCCGACCGAGGTCCGGAACGGCATCGTGGTGTGCGCGACGACCTCCCGCACCCGCCACCCGTCGCACAGCGTCGGCGCGTCCCACCGATCGGCGGGCAGCGCCGCCAGCAGGTCGACCAGTTCCGCCCGTTCCGCCACCACCGCGGCGCGGACATCGTCGTCGGTCATCCGGATTCCTTTCGTCCAGTGCGGGGCACCCTTCGCGGGGCCCTCGCAACTGATACGGGCCGGACCCGCGAAACTCATCGGTCGGTGGGCGTATGGTCGCCGGGTGCGGGTGAGAGCGGTCGCCGAGGACGTCCCGGTCGAGCTGCTGCGCACCGAACTGACCGGCTTCTGCTACCGGATGCTCGGCTCCGGGTTCGAGGCCGAGGACGCCGTGCAGGAGACGTTGACCCGCATCTGGCGGGCGTCCGACCGCTACGACCCGGCCCGCGGGTCGCTGCGGACCTGGGCCTACCGGATCGCGACGAACGTCTGCCTGGACATGCTGCGCGGCGCGCAACGGCGGGCCCGGGCGATGGACCTCGGCCCCGCCGCCGAGGCCGGTGCGGCGCTCGGGGCGCCGGCACCGGAGCACGTGTGGGTCCAGCCGGTCCCGGACGACCGGGTGCTGCCCGGGTACGGCGACCCGGCGGAGCAGGCGCTGCGGCGGGAGAGCATCCGGCTGGCGTTCGTGGCCGCCCTGCAACACCTGCCGCCCCGACAGCGGGCCGTGCTGATCCTGCGCGACGTGCTCTGCTGGCGGGCCGACGAGGTCGCGCACCTGCTGGACGCCAGCGTCGCGTCGGTGAACAGCGCGCTCCAGCGGGCCCGGTCCACCCTGCGCACGGTCGCCCCCGACCCCGGGGAGCCGGTCCGGCCCGCCGACGCGGCCCAGCGCGAGCTGCTGACCCGTTACTGCACCGCGTTCGAACGCCACGACGTACCGGCCCTGGTGGCTCTGCTGCACGCCGACGCCACCATGTCGATGCCGCCGTTGCGCTGGTGGCTGCGCGGCCGGGACCGGATCGCGCAGGCGCTGTCCGACCCGGCGGCCTCGTGCGCGGGCTCGCGGCTGGTACCCACCGCGGCGAACGGCGCACCGGCGTACTGGCAGACCCGGCTGGGGCCCGACGGCGTCCACCGGCCCTTCGGGCTGGTCATCCTGGACCTCGCCGGCGACCGGGTGCGGGGCATCATCACCTACCTCGACGCGGACCGGCTGCTGCCGCTGTTCGGCCCGCCGGCCCGCTCGACCGGTCCGGCGCCGGCAGCCTGACGCCCCCGGGCCCGGCCCGGGAACTCGCGGGGTCACGCGGAGCGGACGGACGGTGCGAGTCGGGTACCGGCCGCGTAACTGGCATATCCGATGAGATACCGCCACGCCTGGTCGCGCGCGCTCACCGACGGCACCCCCGACACGACGTGGCTCATCGCCTCCGCCGGCGGTCGCGCCGTGTCATGCGGCCGACTTCGCCTCGTCGGGTAGTTCGACGCTCTGCTGCCCGACCGCTGCGGCGGCCCGGCGGACCGCGAGCGTCTCCCGGATCCGCCGCCGGGCCGATCGACATTGTTGCTCGTCGCGGTAGCTGCGACGAACTGGCCCAAAAATCATGTCCGACTCCTGAACGACACGGGGCGCGGTAGGCATCTGGATGCGCGGAACGGTGAGGAATTTTTACTTGCTTGACGAAGCAAAATTAGTCCTCGGTTACCTGATCGAGCAAGCATTACCCGTATGGCCACGGTCACAGAGCGTAGCGTCTGGATGGCGTGGGGGCCGGGGCGGCAGTGCCGCTCCGGCCCCCCGACGAGCCGTGCCTACCGTACGGTCAGCGGCACCTCGACCTTGTCGATGTCCGGTGAGTAGACCGGCGTCGTGCTGTCGATCTCGATCGTGTTGGCGCCGGCACGCAACTGCATCGCTACGGTCACGGTGGCCGGGATGTCCCAACCACCGCTGGGCGGGAAGGCCAGGGTGACGGCATTCTGGCCGTTGGCCGAGACGGTCGCCGAGCGCGGGTCGTTCGTGGTGTAGCGGATGTTCACCTGGTAGGTGCCCGTCTTCGGCACGGTGACGCCGTTGATGCGCAGGGCGCCGCCGTTGTAGAGGTTGCCAACCTTCGCGCCGCCGGAGCAGTTGGCACAGCCGCCGACCGAGGCGCCCCGCACGAGGGTGTTCGTGCTGGCCTCCGCCTCGTAGCTGGCCACCTTGGGGGCAACACCCGTCGGGGTGACCTTGAACAGCCGGGAACCGTGCGACGGCAGGGTCGCCGAGATCGCGCCGTTGTGCACGCCCAGTTCTTCGCTCCGCCACACGTCACGGACGGTGGCGGTGCCACCGAAGCCGAAGCTGCTCCAGTTGGCGGTGACCTGGGCGGGGAGGCTGCCCATGTTGAACAGCGCGACGGTGTACGAGTTGTCAGCGTTCTTCATTCCCCAGACCTGCGTGGGGCCGGTCGGGGTAACCGGCCGGGCCGGGATGCCCTGCTGGTCGATCGCGATCACCTCGCGGTTGGTGAGCAGGGAGAGGCCGTACGCGTCGAGCTTGGTGAGGTCGTCACCGATGTAGAGCGGGGCCGCCGAGATCGCCCACAGCGTCATGTAGCTCTGCCGCTCGTCCTCGGTGATGCCGTCCATCTCACCGTTGCCGACGTTGAGGGAGTCGAGGTTGTTCCAGCCGCCGGGGCCGGCCCAGGGCGTCCAGCCGGGTACGTTGTCCCACCGGACCTTCACGGAGTTGTTCCAGGTCACCAGCGTGTCGCAGTAGCACTCCACGTCGGTGTCGATCCGCCAGCCGTTGGAGTACCGCTTCCAGTCGGCGGCGTGGTTGCGGTCGAGCGACCAGGACAGGAGAAACTCGATCGGGCGTCCGGTCCTGGCGATGGCCGCGTGCCAGGCGGCGACGTCCGCGACGTTGTTGTAGTTGTCGCCGCTGCGGAACGAGCCCGGGCCGACGCCGTCGAACTTGAGGAAGTCATAGCCCCAGTCGGCGATCAGCTGTGCCTGCGAGTCGACATACTTCTGCGCGCAGGGCTTCGAGAAATCGATCTTGTACGCCCCGTCCCAGCCGTTCGTCGTACGCAGGTCCGGGTAGACGATGTCGGCGGTGGTGCAGCCGGGGGCGTTCCAGATCGGTACCGTGCCGCCGCCGTACAGGGGCTTGTTCAGCCCGACGGTGAGGTAGATGCCGGCCTTGAGGCCCTTGGCGTGGACGGCGTCGGCGACGTACTTCATGCCGTGCGGGAACCGTTCGGGCGAGGCGATCTCGCGCCCGTACCCGTCGGAGTTGATCTCCCATTGGTAGTTGGTGGACCAGCCCGCGTCGATGTTGACGTACTCGTAGCCGTAGGGCTTGAGCTTCGTGGCGAGCACGTCGGCCTGCTGGAGGACGTTGGCCTCGTTCAGCCAGCTCGCGGGACCGTTCGGGTTGACCCCCGGGTACTTGGTGGCCTGCAGGCTCCAACTGCTCCACCCCAGGTAGGGGCGGGCCGCGACGCCCTCCGCCGCCGCCCCGGCGGCCGCCTTGTGCGCGGCCGCCCGGTCGGCGGGCGACGGGTCCTTCGTGGTGGCGCCGGCCCCCGCGCTGTTCGGCGCTGGGCTCGGTTTCGGACCGGGTGCGGCAGCCCGCGTCTTCGCGCCGGGTGCGGCAGCCTGCGCCGGGATCGCGCCCGCGCCGATGGCCACCGCGAGGGTGGCGGCGAGGGCCACGCCCGTGCGGACCCGGCTCTCGCGCCGGGTGGGTGGTTCGACTCGCTGCGCGGTGGTGCGTAACGGTGACCTCACAGTCACACCTCCTGGTTTGGGGGGCCGAGGGTGGTGCCTGTTGCGATATGGCCGGCCGGGGGCCGGATTGACGCCGATGGTTCAGGGAACGACGAGCGACTGGATGCTCACGGCAGCCGCTCCGCGCGCCCACTCCTCGAAGGGCAGCGGGCGGATGGAGAGCGGGCACTGGGCGGCGGCACCGAACGCCTGGCGCTCGAAGCCGGTGCGGATGTGCGCCTCGAACAGGTCGTAGGCGGCCAGCCCCTCGCCGGACACGACGATCCGGGCGGGGCCGACCAGGTTCGCCACGGCCGCGATGCCGGAGCCGATCGCGTTGCCGGCACGGGCGAAGACGGCACCGACCTGCTCGTCACCGGCGCGGGCCAGGGCCACCGCGGCGTCAATGGTGAGTTCGGGCCGACCGGTGCGTTCCCGGGCCTGCCGGACGATGGCCTGGGTGCCGGCGATGGCCTCCACGCAGCCGCGACCACCGCAGTGGCAACTGGGGCCATCGGCGTCGACGGCGAGGTGACCGATCTCGCCGGCGACGCCGTGCGAGCCGGAGACCAGCCGGCCGTGGACGACCAGGCCGCAGCCGATGCCGGTGCCCACGGTGACGAGGGCGAAGGACTCGGCGCCCACCCCCTCGCCGAACCAGTGCTCAGCGGCGGTGAGCGCCTTCACGTCGTTCTCCACCGTGGCGGCGAGCCCGGTGATCCGGGCCGCGCGCTGGCCGAGCGGGACGTTGCGCCACCGCAGGAACGGCGAGTACCGGACCAGCCCGGTGGTGCGATCCACGTCGCCGGAGATGGCGAGCCCCAGCCGGCGGGTGCGGACCCGGTAGTCGCCGGGGCCGTCGAGCAGCCCGTCGACGAGCTGGCCGAGGTCGGTGAGGACGGCCTCGACGTCGGGGGCGGTCAGCGGCCGGCGGGCCGTGGCCCGTACCGCCGCACGGAGGTCGCAGACGACGCCGATGAGTTCATCGGCGGTGATCTTCACCCCGACGAAGAACTCGCGGTCCGCGCGTACGGCCAGTGGACTGGCCGGGCGTCCGGCGCCCGGACCGGTGCGTTCGGTCGCGGCCAGCTCATGCAGGTAACCCGTGTCGATGAGCGGGCGCGCGGCCTTGGTGACGGCGGCGGAGGACAGCCCGAGCCGGCGCGCGAGACTGACCCGGCTCAATGGACCTTCGGTCAGTACGGCGGTGAACACCGCCGTTGCCGCCGGGGCGACGGCGAGCGAGCCCAAGCCGGTCTCGGGAAACATAGCCGAAACCTAGGTTCAATAATTAACTTCGTCAAGTATTGATTCCGGCTGACCGGGAGTCCTACGCTCAGCCAGCCCGTCACGCACGCCCACGGAGACACCTGCGGCACGTCCATTGGGGAGTCGCGCCGGCGCTGACCAGGGCGGTGCCGGTTGCCGAGCGTACGTACCCGGCAGCGAGCAGCAAGAAAGGCAGTCGCCGTGGCCCTGTTCGATCTGCCCCTCGCCGAGCTGCGCGCCTACCGCCCGCAACGCGCCGAGCCGGACGACTTCGAGGCGTTCTGGCATGCCACGCTGTCCGCCGCGGCCGAGCACGACCTGGCGACGGAGTTCACCCCGTACGACGCCCTGCTACCCCGGGTGCACGTCCACGACGTACGGTTCAGCGGCTCCGGCGGGCAGCGGGTGGCCGGCTGGTTCCTCACCCCGGCGGACACGGCCGGGCCACTGCCGTGCGTCGTGCAGTTCATCGGCTACGGCGGCGGCCGGGGCCGGCCCCACGAGTGGCTGCTGTGGCCGGCGGCCGGGTACGCGGTGTTCGTCATGGACTCCCGCGGCCAGGGCGACGGCGACACCGTGGATCTGCCGGGCAGCGACTCGCCGCAGCACGGCGGCGTCCTGACCCGCGGCGTGCTGGACCCCGAGCAGTACTACTACCGCCGGTTGTTCACCGACGCGGTGCGGGCGGTGGACGCGGCGGCCAGCCATCCCGAGGTGGACGACAGCCGGATCCTCGTCGCCGGTGCCAGCCAGGGCGGCGGGATCGCGCAGGCGGTGGCCGGCCTGCACTCCCAGGTACGAGGCGCGCTCATCGACCTGCCGTTCCTGACCCACTTCCGGCGGGCCACCGAGATCACCGACACCCACCCGTACCAGGAACTGGCCGACTTCTGCGCGACGAACCGCGACCGGATCGAGCAGGTCTTCCATACGCTGAGCTACTTCGACGGCGTGCACTTCGCGGCGCGGGCCACCGCACCGGCGCTCTACTCGGTCGCGCTGATGGACGACGTATGTCCACCGTCCACGGTGTTCGCCGCGTACAACCACTACGCCGGCCCGAAGGAGCTGCAGATCTGGCCGTACAACGGGCACGAGGGCGGGGCGACGTTCCAGCCACCGATCCAACTGCGCTGGCTGCGCGACCTGTTGGCGGCCTGAGCCCCCGATCGGCGGCGCCGGCCGCTCAGCTGCGCCGTGCCGGGAGCCGCAGACCGGCCATGCCGCCGTCGACGGCGAGTGAAGTCCCGGTGACAGCTCCCGCGGCGGGTGAGGCGAGGTACACCACCGCCGCGGCGACCTCCGTGGCGCTGACCAGGCGGCCGGTCGGCTGACGCGCGGCGAGCAGCCGCCGCTCCGCGGCCGGGTCGTCGGCGCCGGCGAGCAGCCGGGTGACCCAGGGGGTGTCCACCGTGCCGGGCGCCACGCAGTTCACCCGTACGCCGTCGCCGATCAGATCCGCGGCCATGGCCAGGGTGAGGGCGTGCACGGCGCCCTTGGACGCGGAGTACAGCGCCCGGCGGGGCAGGCCGGCGGTCGCCGCGATGGAGGACACGTTGACGATGGCCGCCGCCGGTGACCGGCGGAGGTGGGGCAGCGCGACCGCGCTGGTGCGGGCCACCCCGGCGACGTTCACGTCCAGCACGCGGGCCCACTGGGCGTCGTCGTTGTCCTCGACGGCGCCGACCGCCGAGATGCCGGCGTTGTTGACGAGGATGTCCAGGCGGCCGAAGGCGTCCACGGCGGCGGCGATGCCGGCCGCCAGGGAGGCGCGGTCCGCTACGTCGGCCCGCACGGCGCGGACCGCCGGTCCGGACGGCGCACCTGACGGGTCCAGGTCCAGCACGACCACCCGGGCCCCCGCGGCGAGCAGCGCATCGGTGCAGGCGCGGCCGATCCCCGAACCACCCCCGGTCACCACGGCGACCAGTCCGTCACAGGTCATGAACGTCTCCTTCTCATTCCGGCAGTCGTCGGAGCCGCTGCACCGCCGGTCGGCCAGTGGCGAGGTCGAGGTCGATCAGGCCCACGCGGGTCCGTCCGGGTAGGCGTACCGGGCGAGGCTGTCGGCGTGCATCTCGGCGGAGAAGCCGGGTGCGGTCGGCGCGTGGTAGTGGCCGTCGCGCACCACCACCGGGGTGCGGAAGTGCTCGTGCAGGTGACCGACGTGCTCGATGACCCGGTCGTCGGTGCTGCCGGAGACGGCCACGAAGTCGAACATCGAGAGGTGCTGCACCAGTTCACACAGGCCGACTCCCCCGGCGTGCGGGCAGACCGGTACGCCGTACTTCGCGGCCAGCAGCAGGATCGCCACGTTCTCGTTCACCCCGCCCACCCGGGCGGCGTCGATCTGCACCACGTCCACCGCCCCGGCCTGGAGCAGTTGCTTGAACACCACCCGGTTCTGCACGTGCTCGCCGGTGGCCACCCGGATGGCCCCGCCCGACGGCGCGGCGGTGGCGAGCGCGGCCCGGATCGCGGCGTGCCCGAGCACGTCGTCGGGGCTCGTGGGCTCCTCGATCCACCAGGGGTCGTAGGGCGCCAGGTCGCGCATCCACGCGATCGCGTCGGGCACGTCCCATCGCTGGTTGGCGTCCACGGCGATGCGGATGTCCGGCCCGACCGCCGCCCGGGCCGCCCGGAGCCGTCGGAGGTCGTCGGCCCGGTCGGCGCCCACCTTGAGCTTGATCTGGGTGAACCCGTCGGCGACGGCCTGCTTGGCCAGCCGTACCACCTTGTCGTCGTCGTAGCCGAGCCAGCCCGGCGAGGTGGTGTACGCGGGGTAGCCGCGCTCGGTCAGGATCGCCGCGCGGCCGGCTCGGCCCGGTTCGGCGGCGCGCAGCATCCGCAGGGCCTCCGCCGGGGTCAGGGCGTCGGTGAGGTACCGCCAGTCGACCAGGTCGACGATCTGCTCGGGGCCGAGCTCGGCCAGGTACCGCCAGACGGGCTTGCCGGCCCGTTTGGCGACCAGGTCCCACATGGCGTTGATGACCGCGCCGGCGGCGAGGTGCACCACTCCCTTCTCGGGGCCCAGCCAGCGCAGCTGCGAGTCGTGGGTGAGGGATCGGGCGAACGCGCCCAGGTCGACGGTGTCCGGGTCCAGGCCCACCACGAACGGGACGAGGGCGTCGATCGCCGTCCGGCAGATGTCGTTGCCGCGGCCGATGGTGAAGGTGAAGCCGTGGCCGTCCGGGCCGTCGTCGGTGCGCAGCACCAGGTACGCCGCCGAGTAGTCGGGATCGGGGTTCATCGCGTCGGATCCGTCGAGCTCCCGTGAGGTGGGGAACCGGACGTCGTACGTGTCGACGCGGGTGATCCGGGCCATCAGGCGCTCCTCATCGTGCTGCGCTGCCGGCCGAGACCGTCGATCTCGACCTCCATGACGTCCCCGGGTGACAGATACGGGAACCGTCCGGACAGCGCCACCCCCTGCGGCGTTCCGGTGTTGATCACGTCCCCCGGGTCGAGCACGGTGTACTGGGACAGGTGCCAGACCAGGTACGCGACGTCGAAGATCATGTCTTTGGTGGTGGAGTCCTGGCGGGGCTCGCCGTTGACCCAGGAGCGCAGGCGCAACGCCTGCGGGTCGGCCACCTCGTCGGTGGTGACCAGCCAGGGTCCGAGCGGCTGGAACGTCTCGCACGACTTGCCCTTGGACCACTGCCCGCCGGAGACGGTGAGCTGGAAGTCGCGTTCGGAGACGTCGTTGGAGAGCACGTACCCGGCGACGTGGGCCAGCGCCTCGTCGGGCGAGGACAGATAGCGGGCCTGACGGCCGATCACCACGGCCAGTTCGACCTCCCAGTCGGTCTTCGTCGACCCGCGTGGAATCAGCACGTCGTCGTACGGGCCGACCACCGTGTTGGGGGCCTTGTAGAACACGATCGGCAGCTCGGGCGGCACCGAGCCGGATTCCGCGGCGTGGGCCGCGTAGTTCTGTCCGACGCAGAGGATCGCGCCGGGGCGGGCGATCGGGGGGCCGATCCGCTGGCCGGTGACGTCGATCTCTGGAAGGTCAGTGGCCTCGCGGGCTCGCCGCAGTCCGTCGCCGGCGAGAAAGGTCGCGTCAATGTCGGCCGTCAGCCCCGACAGGTCGAGGTAGTGCCCGTCGTCGTACCGTACGGGCCGTTCCTGACCCACCGGCCCGACGCGCATGAGTCTCACGAACCAACCTCCAGTGCGTAGGTGCGAATCGCGGTGCCGGCCCTGACCGCCGATCGCTCGTGCGGCGACAGCTCCGCCAGGCAGGCGTCGAGCGCCGCCAGGGCACCCGCGTACGTGGTGACCAGCTCGCACACCGGCCAGTCGGAGCCGAGCATCAGCCGCTCGGGGCCGAAGAGCTCCAGCGCGGTGTCGACGTAGGGCCGGATGGTGTCCGGGCCGGACCCGGGCCCGGTCTCGGTGAGCAGGCCGGACACCTTGGCGGTGACGTTGTGGCAGGCGGCCAGCCGGGCGATGGCCGCCCGCCAGCGGGCGTGGGCGCCCGCGGCGATCGGTGGCTTGCCGAGGTGGTCCAGGACGAACGTGGTGCCCGGGGTGGCCCTGGCCGCCTCGGCGCAGGCGGGCAGTTGTCCGGTGTGGACGATGAGGTCGACGGTCAGTCCGGCGGCGCCGGCGGCGGCGAGGGCGGCCCGGACGTCGGGGCGGGCCAGATGGTCCGGGTCGGTGACCGCCTGCACCTGGTCGCGGATGCCGACCAGCTTTGCGCCGCCCGGCAGGGCGCGGTAGCCGGCCAGGGTGGTGGCGAGGTCGGGGTCGGTCAGGGACGCCCAACCGACGACGCCGGCGATCCGCGGCGTGCCGGCGGCGAGGGCCAGGAACTCGGCGGTCTCGGCGCTGTCGCAACGGCCCGCCTCGACCAGGACCGTCGCCGTCACGCCCGCCTCGGCCAGGCTGGGCGTCAGGTCGCCGAGGGTGTAGTCGCGGCGCAGCGGCTCCAGCCCGGGTGCCGCGAGCCAGGGGTAGTCGGCGGTCCACACGTGGTGGTGGGCATCGACGATCACGGCGTCGGCACCTCCTCTGCCAGCAGTCCCTCGGCCTTCAGGTCGGCCCACAGCGCACCCGGGACGTCCCACTGGAACATCGCGACGTTGTCGGCGATCTGCCCCGGGTCGCGGGCGCCGATCACCACGCTGGCGACGGCCGGGTGTCCGAGCGGGAACTGGATGGCCGCGGCCCGCAGCGGCACCCCGTGCCGGTCGCACACCGCCCGGATGGCGGCGGCCCGGCCCAGGACGGTGCGGTCGGCCGGGGCGTAGTCGTAGTGAGCGCCCGGGCGTGGGTCGGCCAGGAGACCGGAGTTGTAGACGCCCGCGGCGAGGACGGCGACGCCCCGCCGCGCGCACAGCGGCAGCAGCTCGGCCAGGCCGGACTGGTCGAGAAGCGTGTACCGACCGGCGAGCATGACGCAGTCGAAGTCGCCCTCCCGGACCAGCGTGACGAGGCCAGGAGCGTGATTCATGCCGGCGCTGACCGCACCGATCTCGCCGGCGGCGCGCAGCTCGGCGAGGGCCGGGTAGGCGCCGGTCATCGCCTCGGCGAGGTGGTCGTCCGGGTCGTGGAGGTGCGCGATGTCGATCCGGTCGAGTCCCAGCCGTTCCAGGCTCCCGGCATGACAGCGGCGGACCCCGGCGGCGGAGAAGTCGAAGACCGGGGCGAGGTCGGTCGACTCCGCCCAGAACTCCTGCCGCTCGCGGCCGTCGGGCACGAGCAGGCGACCGACCTTGGTGGAGAGGGTGAACTCGTCGCGCGGTCGGCCGGCGAGCACCGCCCCGGCCCGGCGCTCCGACAGCCCGCACCCGTACAGCGGGGCGGTGTCGAAGTAGCGCAGTCCGAGATCCCAGGCCGCCTCCACGGTGGCCCGGGCGACCTCGTCGCCGACGGCGGTGAACAGCCCGCCGATCGGCGCCAGCCCGAGCCCCAACCGGGTCACCGTCAGGCCGGTACGCCCCAGGGGCACCTTCTCGGTGGCCTTCACGCGCCGACCTCCCGCGATGCTATTTCCTATAGGATATTGCCCGGATAGAGTGTCTACTCTGTCCGAACCGAGCCAGTCAAGGGGGCACGAGGAAGCGATGACGCACCAGACCGCAGGCCGCATCCGCCCCGCCCGGCGGCTCACCCTCTCCGAGGACGTCTACGAGGCCGTCAAGGGGCTGATCATGGACCACACGCTGCCTCCGGGCGCGCGGGTGACCATCGACGTGCTCGCCCGGCAGCTCGACGTCTCCCCCACCCCCGTCCGGGAGGCCCTGGCCCGCCTCGAGTCCGACGGGCTGGTCCGCAAGCGGCCGCTGTCCGGATACACCACGACCCCGCTGTTGAGCAGGGCCGAGTTCGACGATCTGTTCGACATGCGCATCCTGCTCGAGGGTGCGGCCGCCGCCCGGGCGGCGGTGCACGCGGGCACCGCGGACCGCGAGCGGATCGGCACGGAGGCCGGGGCGACGGTCGGCGTGGAGGCGGGCGAGGACTACCGCCGCCACGCCGCCTTCACCGCCCTCGACGCACGGTTCCACGACCTCGTCGCGGAGGCTGCCGGCAGTCCCCTGCTGCGCGACGCGATCACCCGCCTGCACGCGCACCTGCATCTGCACCGCCTCTACTTCCCCGCCGCGACCGCGTCGGAGACGGCCGCCGAGCACCAGCACATCGCCGCCGCCATCGCCGCTGGCAACCCCGAGGGCGCCACCGAGGCGATGCGGGCCCACCTGACCGCAGCCCGCCGCCGCCACCTGCCCGCGTTCCACCGGCTGCCGGCGTCGGGCGCGGGCAGCGCGCCCTGACCCCCCGAACATCCGAGGACCCGCCGTGCGCATCGCCCTCTTCATCACCTGCGTCAACGACCTCGCCTATCCGCAGACCGGCATCGCGGTCACCCGCATCCTGCGGCGGCTCGGTCACACCGTCGAGTTCCCCGTCACGCAGACCTGCTGCGGTCAGCTGCACGCCAACACCGGGTACCGGGACGAGGCGGTGCCGCTGGTCCGCGGCTTCGCCGACACCTTCGACGGCTACGACGCCGTCGTCGCGCCGTCCGCCTCGTGCACCGCCATGATCCGCGAGCAGTACCCGCGCCTGCACCCGGCCGCGGCCTCCGTCGCCGGCCGCACCTACGAACTGTCCGAGCTGCTGGTGGACGTCCTCGGCCTCACCGACGTCGGCGCCGCGTTCGCACAGCCGGTCACCTACCATCCGACCTGCCACGGCCTGCGGATGCTGCGGCTGGGCGACAAGCCGCTCACCCTGTTGCGCCACGTCCGGCAGATCCGCCTCGTCGAGCTCGACGACGCCACCGAATGCTGCGGCTTCGGCGGCACCTTCGCGCTGAAGAACGCTGCGGTGTCCACCGCGATGCTGGCCGACAAGTGCGCCCGCGTACGCGAGACGGGCGCGGCGGTGCTCGCGGCGGCGGACAACTCGTGCCTGGCCCACATCGGCGGCGGCCTGGACCGGGCCCGCTCCGGCGTCCGGGCGATGCACTACGCCGAGATCCTCGCCATGACGGGAGACGACGCGTGAGCCAGCACGCCGCCCCCGCCGGAGTTCCGGCCACCGGCGGTGGCCGCATCCGCACCCCGCTGCCGTTCCCGACGGCCGCCCGAAGCGCGGTCGCCGACGACCAGCTGCGCGCCAACCTGCACCGGGCCACCCGCACGATCCGCGGCAAACGGGCCCGCGTCGTCGACGAGGTCCCGGACTGGGCGGCGTTGCGCGACGCCGGGGCGGCGATCAAGGCGGATGTCCAGCGGCGCCTGCCCGAGCTGCTGGAACGGTTCGAGGCGGCGGCCACGGCCGCCGGCACCCGGGTGCACTGGGCCCGGGACGCGGCCGAGGCATGCCGGATCGTGGTCGAGTTGACCCGCGCGGCGGGCACCGACGAGGTGGTGAAGGTCAAGTCCATGGCCACCCAGGAGATCGAGCTCAACGAGGCCCTGGCGGCGGCCGGCATCGCCGCCCACGAGACCGACCTCGCCGAGCTGATCGTGCAGCTCGGCGACGACACCCCCTCGCACATCCTGGTGCCCGCGATCCACTACAACCGGGCGCAGATCCGGGACATCTTCCGCCGCCGGATGGCCGACGCCCCTGCCGACCTCGGCGCGGAGCCGCGCGAGCTGGCCGAAGCGGCCCGCCAGCACCTGCGGCGCCGGTTCCTGGAGGCGAGGGTCGCGGTGTCCGGGGCGAACTTCGCGGTCGCCGACACGGGCACGCTGGTGGTGGTGGAGTCCGAAGGCAACGGGCGGATGTGCCTCACCCTGCCGCAGACCCTGATCAGCGTCGTCGGGGTGGAGAAGCTGGTGCCGAGCTTCGCCGACCTGGAGGTCTTCCTGCAACTGCTGCCGCGCTCCTCGACCGGGGAGCGGATGAACCCCTACACGTCGATGTGGACGGGGGTCACGCCGGGCGACGGCCCGCAGGAGGTGCACGTGGTGCTCGTCGACAACGGACGTTCGGCGGTGCTGGCGGATCCGGTCGGCCGGTCGGCGCTGTCCTGCATCCGCTGCTCCGCCTGCCTCAACGTCTGCCCGGTCTACGAGCGGGCCGGTGGGCACGCGTACGGGTCGGTGTATCCGGGGCCGATCGGGGCGATCCTCTCGCCGCAGTTGACCGGGGTCGCCGACAACGCCTCGCTGCCGTACGCGTCCACGCTCTGCGGCGCCTGCGCCGACGTCTGCCCAGTCAAGATCGACATACCGGAGATCCTCGTCCACCTGCGCCAACAGGCGCCACACGCGGCGGCGGAGCGGACGGCCATGCGTACCCTCTCGTGGCTCATGCGCAGCCCACGACGGTGGGCCCTCGCGTTGCGGGTTGCCCGCCGCGCCGCCGGCCCCCTGGGCACCTGGCGGCAGCGGCGAGCCGGGGCCCGCACCCTGCGCAGGCTGCCGTGGCCGGCGTCGGCGTGGACGCGGTCGCGGGACGCACCGCTGCCCGCGCCGCAGACCTTCCGGGAATGGTGGGAGAAACAGTGAACGCCCGAGACGAGATCCTCGCCCGCCTGCGGGCGGCGCTGGTCGACGCGCCGGCGCCGGTCGACGTGCCGCGTCACTATCGCCGCGTCGCCGAGTCCGTCGATCTGATCGAGCTGTTCGTCGACCGGCTGGTGGACTATCGCGCGGTGGTCCACCACGGTCTCGATGCCCTTCCGCGTCTGCTGGCCGGCGTCGACCGGCTCGCGGTGCCCGACGACATCCCCGGGCACTGGCTGACCGGCTTCGCCGGGCAGGTCCGCCGGGACACACCCCCGCTGTCGCCGGCCGAGCTCGACGGTATGGAGGCCGTGCTGACCGGCTGCGCGGTGGCGGTGGCCGACACCGGCACCATCGTGCTGGACGCCGGATCCACCCAGGGGCGCCGGATGCTGACGCTCGTCCCCGACCGGCACATCTGTGTGGTCCGAACCGGCCAGATCGTGGGCCTGGTGCCCGAGGCCGTCGCCCGGCTCGACCCACGCGCACCGCAGACCTGGATCTCCGGCCCGTCGGCGACCAGCGACATCGAGCTGAACCGGGTGGAGGGGGTGCACGGGCCCCGCCGACTGGATGTCGTCCTGGTCCCCGACGACGCCGCCACCGCAACCGGCCGCTGAGGCCGGCGGCGGCGCCGGACCGACCGACCGGGACCCGGCCGCGCTTCAGATCCGGTTCTCCACCAGCCGACGGACAGCCGAGGCTGCGGCGCCGCGTGCCCAGTCCTCGAAGGTGTGCGGGCGCGTGACGATCCGGCAGCGGCCCGCCGCGCCGAAGGCGTGCTCGGCGAAGGCGGCACGCAGGTGCGCCTCGAAGAGGTCGAAGTCGCTCACCGCCTCGCCACCGATGATGACGAGTTCGGGCCCGGCGAGGTTGACCAGTGTCGCGATCGCGGTGCCGATCACGGTCGCTGCCTGCTCGAACGTCCGCACGGCGACGGAGTCACCGCGGTGCGCCAGGTCGAGGACCTCGTCGATCGACAGTTTCCTGCCGTGTCCGCGCGAGACCTCGGCGACGATGGCGGGGGTGCCGGCGACAGCCTCGACGCAGCCGCGGCGGCCGCAGGGGCAGATCCGGTCAGGTGAGGTCAGCGGGAGGTGTCCGATCTCGCCCGCGACGCCGTAGGCGCCTTCGACGACCTCGCCGTTGACGTGCAGTCCGCTGCCGATGCCGCGGCCGATCGTGACGATCGCGAACGAGGCGGTGCCGACGCCCACGCCGAACCAGTGCTCGCCGATCGTGAGGGCCCGGACGTCGTTCTCGACCAGGACGTCGCGGTCGAGGCGGCCGGTCAGGATCTTCGCGAGGGGCACATCGGTCCAGCCCATGATCGCGGACTCGCGGACGACGCCGCTGTGCGCGTCGACGTCGCCGGACACGGTGACCGCGACGGCGCAGATGCGTTCGGCTCGCCCGCCGAGCGTGTCCACGAGTGTGGTCGTGGTCGCCTCGATGGCGTCGACGACGACGTCGAGCTTGGTGGAGTGCAGCGGGCGCCGGTCGCTGGCGAGGATGCTCGTCGTCAGATCGGTCGCGACGCCGACGATCTCGTCGGCATTGACCTTGATCCCGACGAAGACCAGCGCGTCGGCAACGATCATGAGGGGGTTCGCCGGCCGCCCCGGCTGCCCGTCGCGCTGCGACTCGAGCTGGTTGGAGACGAGCCCGGCCCCGATGAGTGGTGCGACCGCCTTCGTGACCGCCGCCTGCGAGAGTCCGGTGAGCCGGGCGATGTCGATGCGGCTGATCGGGCCCCGCGTGAGGATGCTCCTGAAGACCTCGGCCGCCGCCGCCGACGCCCCTTGGAGCAGCGAGACTGCGGCGTCTGCGTCGTTCATTCCGGGATTCCTCTTGGTTGGACGCCGGTCAGGGCGTGGTAGCGCGTCGTCCGGGCACCATCGTAGTCAGCGAGCGGGGCGGAGCCGGCATGCGCCGACTCCGCCCCGGCACCGGTGTCACTCGGCGAGGATCTTCTCCGTCTTCGTGGCCATCTCCGGGAACACATCCTTGTCACGTTCGCCGCTGAAGTACGCCTCGAACATCGGCTGGATCGTGTCGGAGAGCTCCTGGCCGTTGGCCGTCGGCGGCGCCGGGTACAGCTCGCCGTTGTTCAGTGCGGCGACGAAGCCCGACAGGTCGAGCCCCTGCGCCTTCTGGGCGTCGACCGCGACCTGGAGCGACTTGGCGATCGACGGCAGGAACGTCGCGTCCGCGCCGGCGGCCGACTGGCAGGCCTCCGAGCCCATGTACGTGACCCACTTCCAGGTCGCGTCGAGGTTCTTCGTGCCGGCGTAGATGTTGTTGGCGTTCGAGTTGCTGATCATCGAGCGGCCCTTGGGGCCCTTGACCGTCGGCGCGATGCCCACCTTGGCGCCCGGGATCTTCGTGATCGAGGTGGCGTCCCACGTGCCGCCCTGCACCATCGCGACCGACCCCGAGCCGATCTGCTGGCTGCCCGCGACCGTCAGCTGCCCGAACTTGGGCATCAGGCCGCGCTCGCCGAGACCGCGCACGTACTCCAGGGTCTTGACGAAGTCGGGGTTGTCGTACGGGAACCGGGTCGGCCAGGCCGGCTTGTCACCGAGCCGCCAGCCGAGGGTCGACACGAACGGGTTCCACGAGGTCTGCCCGTTGAAGTCAGCGGCGGCGAGGCTGCCGATGCCGTAGGTGGCCACCTTGGTCTTGTCGAATCCGGGCTGGTCGCCGCGGACGCCGTTCTTGTCGACGGTGAGGCGCGCGACGACGTCGTCGAAGGTGCCGCCGTCGTCGGGGTTCCACGTCATGCCCGTGATGTCGGCGTCGGTGAGGCCCGCCGCGGCGACCTTGTCCTTGTTGAAGTAGATCGCGGCGGCCGCCCAGTCCAGCGGGATCCCGTACTGCTTGCCGTCGGTGTACTTCCACGAGTCGACGCCGATGTCGAAGACCGACAGGTCGTACCCGGTCTTCTTGATCTGGTCGTCGAGGGCCAGGATCTGCTTCTGCCCGGCGTAGGCGCCCAGCAGGGGGACGCTGTTCTGGAACGCGTCGGGCGCCGCGCCCGAGACGAAGCCGGCGGTGAGCTTCGTGAAGTAGTCCTCCACGCCGTACTGGGAGATCTTGACGGTGATGCCGGGGTTGGCCTGCTGGAAGCCGGGCAGGCACTTCTGGTACGAGGCGGCCTGCCGCTCGTCCCAGGTCCACCAGTTGACCGTGCCGCCGCTGCTGCTGCCGGAGTCTTCGCCGGTCGAGCAGGCGGTGAGTGTGACGGTCATGGCGACGAGCGCCAGCACCGCCGCGATCCGCTTCGGTTTCACGAGTTCCTCACTATGGGTGGCGGGGCGCCGTCACTGACGCCCGGTTGGGTGGGTGTGGGTGTGGTGGGTCTGCGGCGCCGGCGCGTTCGTGCGCCTGGCGGCGGGGCCGGCGGCTGCGCTGCCGCCGCCGGCCTCGATGCGGTGTCAGGTCGGCGCGGGAGGTCGACGGGCCGTAGCGAGACCTCGCCGTGTGCCGGGACCTCGAGTTCGAGCAGCCGGTCGTCGTGCTCGACGACGACCCGGTGGGGGGCGCCGCGAAGGTCGCGGATCACGGCGCTGTCGACGGCGCCGTCGGTCCAGGCGAGGTCGACCTCGAGCCCGTCGCGGGCCCGCAACCCGGCTACCCGGCCGCTCGGCCATTGCGCGGGCAGCGCGGGCAGCAGCCGGATGCGGCCGTGGTGGCTCTGCACGAGCAGCTCGGCGATGGCCGCCGTGAACCCGTAGTTGCCGTCGATCTGGAAGGGCGGGTGCGTGCTGAACAGGTTCGGCAGGAGCCCGCCCCATTCGGATCCGTCGACGGGGGCGAGCCGGCGGTGGTCGCGGTCGAACGCGGTGCTGGCCTCGAGCAGTAGCGCTCGGGCTTCGGCGGCGTCGCCGAGCCGGGCTCGGAGCGCGATCTTCCACGCCCACGACCAGCCCATCGCCCCGGGTCCGCGCGCGTCGAGGAAGCGGCGCGCCGCCTCGGCCAGTTCAGGCGTGCGGACGGGGTCGATGAGATCGAGCGGGTAGAGCGCGACGAGCGGAGACAGGTGCCGGTGGTGCGGGTCCGCGTCCGCGACATCGGTCGACCATTCGCACAGCCGGCCGTCGGGGCCGACCCTGAGCTCCGGAAGACGTTCGAGGGCGGCGGTGAGGTCGCGGTCGAGCGGGTCGTCGAGGCCGAGTACGGCGATCGCCGAGCGGGCGCGCTCGAACAGCGCTCGGATGAGGGCGATGTCCGTCGTCGTCGAGACGCTGAGCGCTTCGGGCCGTCCATCGGAGCCGACGAACAGGTTCTCCGGCGAGGTCGAGGGGATGGTGCGCAGCCGGCCGCTCGCGGGGTCGTCGACGAGCCAGTCGAAGCAGAACAGCGCCGCCCCGCGCATGAGCGGCCACACGGTGTGCTCCAGCAGCTCGCGGTCGCCGGCGAACTCGTAGCGGTCCCAGAGGTTGTGGGTGAGCCAGACGCCGCCCATCATCCAGATCGCCCAGCTCGGGGCGCCGTGACCCAGGCCGACCGGCAGGCTCCAGCCCCAGAGGTCGCTGTTGTGGTGGGCGACCCAGCCACGGGCGCCGTAGAGGCGGGCCGCGACGTCGGAGCCGGTGCTGGCGATTCGCCGTACGAGTTCGGCCAGCGGCTCGGTCGAATCGTCGAGTCCCACGATCGGTGCGGCCCAGTAGTTCATCTGGGTGTTGATGTTGATCGTGTAGTTGGCCGACCACGGCGGTCGGAGCTCGTCGTTCCAGATCCCCTGCAGGTTCGCGGCGGGGCTGCCCGAGCGCGACGACGCGGCGAGCAGGTAGCGGCCGTACTCGGCGAGCACGGTCGCCCGGAGGCCTTCGTCGTCGCCGTGCAGGATGTCGCGCTCGACGTCCCAGGTGCCGGCGCGCCGACCGCCGATCGCGAAGCGCGCCCCCGAGGCATGCTCCCGCACGTCGGCGAGATGCTCGGCGAACCGCTCGTGCGCCGTCTGCCGCAGGGCGGCCGTGACGTTCGAGCGGGCGCGCTCCCGGATCTCCTCGCGGGAGGAGCTCCGCCAGCCGGCGCCGTCAGGGTCGGCCCACCACAGTCCGGCCCTGCTCGACGTCGACAGTGCGATCAGCAGCCGGCTCGCCCCGCGGATCCGCAGGGTGTCGCCGGCGGAACCCACGGTTCCGTCGCTTCGCAGCGCGAGCGCCGCGGCCGCGAAGTGGTCGAAGCCGTCGGCGTCCGGGGGCAGGTAGCGATGAGCCGGCTCCACCGCGGGCTCGTGCAGGGGCGCACCGTCGATCGGCGCGACCACGTCGAGGGTGATGCCGGTCGCGGCGGTGTCGCGGCCCGCCTCGCGCAGGCGCGTCGACAGGCGGAGGTCGACGTCGAGCACCGGCCGGTCGGCGAGGTACTCGACGAAGAGGCAGCCGGCGGGCGCGGAGGCGAAGGTACGGCGCGTGACGGCGGCGCCGTCGACCACGAGCGGTTCGGTCACGTACGCCTCGTCGAGGTCGAGGACGCGGGCGGGCCGGCCTTCCGCCACGGCCGCGCCGCGCGTCTCGAGTTCCAGGTCGACGAAGGGCAGGAACTCCTGGGAGTACGGGCCCTCGAAAGTCATCAGGAGCGCTTCGGCGCGTCGGAGGTCCCCGGCGTCGATCGCCGACCGGATCTCGGCGAGGCGTTCGGGTCCGGCTCCACGCGCGACGAGGTCGGCGAGCGCGTCGGCCGGCCCGTCGGGGTGACCCGACCAGATGGTCGCGTCGTTGACCTGGATGCGGGTTCGGGCGCCGCCGAAGACCATCGCGCCGAGGCGGCCGTTGCCCAGCGGCGTGGCCTCGACCCAGTCGCGTGCGGGTTGCCGCCAGGCGACGCGGAGGGTCCCGGCCGTCACTTGATCCCCGAGAAGCCGATGGAGTTGACGATGCGCCTGCCGAAGACCATGAACAGCCCGAGCATCGGCAGGGCCGCGACGAGCGTCGCCGCCATCAGTCCCGCCCAGTCGGGTTGGGCCTGCGGCGACGACTGCTTGAACACGGCCAGCGCGAGGGTGAGCGGTTGCACGGACTCGTCACTCGTCACGAGCAGCGGCCAGAAGTAGTCGTTCCACATCCCGATGAACCCGAGGATCGACAGCGTGATCATGGGCCCGCTCGTCATCGGGAGGGTGATGCCAAAGAGGATCCTGATCCGGCCGGCGCCGTCCAGCAGGGCCGCCTCCTCGGTCTCGATCGGCAGGCCGAGCATGAACTGCCGGAGGAAGAAGATGTTGAAGGCCGAGAAGAGCGCCCCGGGCAGGATCATCCCGGCGAAGGTGTTGAGCAGGCCGAGCTCCTTCACGAGCACGAAGTTCGGCAGCAGGGTGAGGATGCCGGGAACCATGAGCGCGGTGAGGAAGAGGCTGAACATGAGGTCGCGGCCCCGCCATTGCAGGCGCGCGAAGGCGTACGCGGCGATCGTGGAGAAGAACACGATGAGCGCCGTCGAGACCGTGGCGTAGATGAGGGAGTTGACGAGGAAGTGGCCGATCTCGACCGATGCGCCCGAGCCGCCCTCGGCGATGGACTCCTCGGTCGTCGCGAGCCCGAGCACCCGCTTGAAGGGTCCGAGGGTGAAGCCGACGGGCAGGATCGAGGCCGGGTTGGCCATCAGCGCGTAGTTGTCGGAGAGCGCGGTGCGCAGGATCCAGTAGAACGGAAAGATCGTCACGAAGAGGATGCCGATGAGGTACGCCCAGGCAAGGGCGCGACCGGTGGTGAAGCGGCGTCGACGGGTGGCGGAGGTGCTCATTCGCTGGTGTCCGATTCGCTCGCGCGCAGCAGGCGCATCTGCAGGAAGGTGATGACGATGAGGATCGCGAAGAGGGCGAACGACATCGCGGAGGCGTAGCCGAAGTCGAACTGGCCGAACGCCTTGCTGTAGATGTACATCTGCAGGACGTTCGAGGCGTTGGCCGGGCCGCCCTTCGTCGTGACTTGGACGATGTCGAAGACCTGGAACGCACCGATGACGTTGAGCACGAGCACGAGGGCGAGGATCGGACGCAGCAGGGGGAGCGTGAGTCGGCGGAACATCTGCAGCTCGCTCGCCCCGTCGATGCGTCCGGCCTCGTAGACCGTGGCCGGAATGGTCTGCAGGCCGGCGAAGATGATGATCGAGGTGTAGCCCATCTGCTTCCACACGTTGATGAGCGCGATCGACGGGATCGCCCATCCGCGGGAGGTCAGGAACTGTACGCCGTCGCCGCCGAGCGCCTCGATGAGGATGTTGACGATCCCGAGCTGGGTGTCGAGCAGCCACGACCACACGGTCGCGGCGACGACCCCGGAGATGAGGAAGGGCAGGATGATGAGGCCGCGGACCACGGTCGAGGACGTGAGACGGTGCAGCACCGCCGCGGTGACGACCGACACGGCAATGCTGAGGGTCACCGAGAGCAGGACGAAGTAGACGGTGACGCCGAGCGAGGACCAGAAGACCTCGTCGTCCGCGAGCTTCACGTAGTTGTCCAGGCCGACCCAGGTGGGCGGGGTGAGGACCTGGAAGTCGGTGAAGCTCAGGTAGAGGCCGCGGAGCGTCGGGTAGACCGCGAAGACGGCGAATCCGATGAACGAGGGCGCGATGAGCACCCACGCGAGCCGTGCGTCGCCCCGGTGGGCCGGGGAGTTCGCGTTGATCGGGCGGCGGAGCGCCCTACGGCGCCGCGCCGCCTGCTGCGGTGGCCGCGTGTCGCGAGCCGCTGATTCCAAGAGCGCCATTGGTCTTCCTGCTCCCGCATGTTCGACCTGTCGTGCCGGCTCGGCGGCGAGGTGCCCGATCTCGTCCTGCGCTTGCCGGGCCAGACTAAACATGATTAATTTACGGCGTCAAGTAACTCTCTTGTAACCGTCCACGGAGGCCGTGACCCATGCTTTCCGGCGCTGAAGCCGTACTCGCCCTCCGTGCCGGAGGCACCGCTCTCGTCGTCGAGGTGCGCCATCCCACCCCCCGGGTCCTGCACTGGGGGGCGGATCTCGGAGACCAGACGGATGTCCACGGCGACGATCTTCGGCTCACCGCGGAACCCGCGGTCCTCAACAACTCACCCGACGAACCCCGGGTCCTGTCCGTGTGGCCGAGCGAGTACGACGGCTGGTCGGGCACGACCGCGCAGTCGGGGAACGCGGCGGGGTACGCGACGACCCCGCGGCCCCGGCTCGAATCGCATCGCATCGACGTCCCCGACGACGGAGTCGGCGGCAGGATCGAGTTCGGATTCGTCGACCGGGTGACGGCCTTGCGGTCCTCGCTCGTCTACGAACTGGACCGCTTCGGCGTGCTCGCCGTGCGGATGAGCATCGAACGCGACGCCGCTCTCCACCCGTCGACCGGCGGCGCCCCGTACACACTCGACGGCCTCCTCGCCCTCATGCCCGTGCCCGAACGGGCCACCGAGCTGCTCGACTTCACCGGGAAGTGGTGCCGTGAGCGCGCCCCGCAGCGCACGCCGTTCGGGTTCGGTACGCACGCCCGCGCCACCCGTCGCGGCAAGCCCGGACACGACTCGCCCTATCTCCTCGTCGCCGGCACGCCGTCGTTCGGCTTCGGCCACGGCGAGGTCTGGGCGATGCACCTGGCGTGGAGCGGCGAGCAGCGCTACCTCGCCGAACGCCTCCCCGAGGGAGCCGGTGCGTTCTCCGCCGTCATCGGCGCGGGCGAGTCCCTGCGCTCGGGTGAGGTCCTGCTCGCCGACGGCGACCGCTACGAGGCGCCGACGGTGCTGTTCATCTGGTCCGATGCCGGCACCGACGGCCTCGCGGACCGCTTGCACCGCCGACTGCGCAGCCGGCCGAACCACCCCTCGACGCCCCGGCCGCTGGTGCTGAACACCTGGGAGGCCGTCTACTTCGACCACGATCTCGACCGGCTCACCCAGCTCGTGAAACGAGCCGCCGAGGTGGGCGTCGAGCGGATCGTGCTCGACGACGGCTGGTTCCACCGCCGCCGCCAGGCCGACGCCGGCCTCGGCGACTGGTTCGTCGACCGCGACGTGTGGCCGGACGGCCTCGGCCCGTTCGTCGAGGTCGTGCGTTCCCACGGCATGCAGTTCGGGCTCTGGTTCGAGCCCGAGATGGTCAACCTGGACTCGGAGCTCGCCGAACGGCATCCGGACTGGATCCTCGGGCCGAGCGCCGGTCTCGGGCCGAGCTCCAGGCAGCAGTACGTGCTCGACATCGCCCGCCCCGAGGCGTACGAACACCTTCTCACCCGCATCGACGCTCTCGTCCGTGAGCACTCGATCGACTACCTCAAGTGGGACCACAACCGCGACCTGATCGAGGCGGTCAGCCGCGAGGCGAGCGGCGACCGGCCCAGCGTCCGCCGGCAGACGCTCGCGCTCTACCGGCTCCTCGACGAACTGCGCGAACGGCATCCGGGCCTGGAGATCGAGACGTGTTCCGGCGGCGGCGGGCGGGTCGATCTCGGCATCCTCGACCGCACCGACCGGGTGTGGGCCTCGGACTGCAACGACCCGGTGGAACGCGTGCAGATCGAGCGGTGGACGCGGGCACTCGTGCCGCCGGAACTGATCGGCTCGCACCTCGGATCGGCCCGGGCCCACACCACCTCCCGCACGACCGACCTGTCGTTCCGGCTCATCGCGTCGCTCACGGCGCACCCGGGTATCGAGCAGGACCTCACCGTCGCGAGCGACAGCGAACTCGCGACGATCGCCGCGTGGTCGCGGCTGTATCGGGAGATCCGGCCGCTCCTCCAGACGGGACGGGTGGTCAACGCCGACCTCGCTGACGACGCGACCGCGCTCTACGGCACCGTCGCCCGCGACGGCTCGAGAGCCTTGTTCACCTGGGTGCGGTTCCAGACCTCCGCGGCCGGTCAATCCGGCCGGGTCCGCTTCCCCGGACTCGACCGCACCGTCCGCTACCGGGTCGCCATCCGGGAGGAACTCGGCGCGGCGAGCCGGCACCAGGGGCGAGACCCCGAGTGGGTGGCCCGCGCCGCCGAACACCCGATCGAACTCTCCGGCGCCGTGCTCGCGGGCGCCGGCGTTCCCATGCCGACGCTCAACCCGCAGCAGGCGATGCTCATCGACATCGAAAGGATCCCATGAACAAGCCGACCATCCTCTTCGCCGGCGACAGCGTCACCGACTGCGGGCGGCGTGAAGACCCCACCGGGCTCGGCGACGGATACGTGCGCCGGATCGCCGAGACGCTGGGCAGCGAGGCGCACTGGCTCAACCGCGGCATCAGCGGCGATCGGAGCCGCGATCTCCGCGAAAGGTGGGACCGAGATGTGCTGGCGGCGCGGCCGACGCTCGTGAGCATTCTCGTCGGCGTCAACGACACCTGGCGACGCTACGACAGCGACGACCCCACCCCGGCGGCGGACTTCGAGACGAACTGTCGGGCGCTGCTCGAGCCAATCGCCGCCGACCGGGTCGAACTCGTGCTCATCGAGCCATTCCTGCTCCCGGTTCGGGCGGAGCAGATCGCCTGGCGCGACGACCTCGAACCGAAGATCGCGATCGTACGGAGCCTCGCGCGGGAGTACGACGCCGCGCTCGTGCCGGCGGACACGGCCCTCAACGCCCTCGGCGACGCAGCCGGCCTCGCGCCCGACGGCGTACACCCGAGTCATCGCGGTCACCAGGCGCTTGCGACGCTGTGGCTGGAACACGCGACTTCCCAGTTGACGGCGGTGCTCCGACGTCGGGGTGACGCGCCGCCTCGCCCCATGCCCGAAGCACCGTTGCCCGCGACATGATCGGCCGGGCGAATCGCAGTCCCCACAGCCGAACCTACGGTTCGGTTACCTGCAACCGGGAAGCCAGCAGATCCGACCTGGTGTTACATGCCAAGTAAGGCCGAGTTCTACTTGCCCCGTACTCGAGCAGGAGACAGAGAAGATGGCGAAGGCATACTGGATCAACACCTTCCGGTCGATCAAAGACGAGAAGAAGCTGGTCGCCTACGTTGAGCTGGCCGGGCCGGCGATGCGCGCCGCGGGTGGCAGGTTCCTGGCGCGCGGACTTCCGGCTCGAGCGTTCGAGTCCGGAATCATGGAGCGCACCACGCTGATCGAGTTCGACAGTGTCGACGCCGCCGTCGCGGCCTACAACAGCCCCGCCTACCAGCAGGCGCTCCGGGTGCTCGACGACGGAGCCGAACGCGACCTGCGCATCATCGAGGCGCTTTCCTGAACGCACGCCGCCGGCGTTGAAGCCCCGCCTCCGGTTTTCAGCGTTGTGGGCCGATCCTGCACACGTGGTATTGACGGATCCGCCAGGAACCCGCGCTGAACTGGAGGGCCAGGGACAGGTACACCGGGGCTTCCCAGCCGGTGGGATCGCGGAAAACGACGTGGGCGAAACCACCAGCCGCCCCCTGGCCGATCGAGTAGGTGTGCAACACGGTCACGTCCGCGCTGCGATCGTCGGGTGCGGCGCCGTAGTAGGCACGTACCATCTGCCGGCCGACGAGCACCTCGGGGCCGAAGCCGAGGAAGAGGGCATCCGGGTGGAACAGGTCGGCCATGGCCTCGACATCATGGTCGTCAAATGCTGCCTTCCACCGGCCGAGCACCTCGTCCATCGGATTGCTGGTCATGGGGCTCCTCGTTCTGGCATGACCTCGGCCGAGGGTGGTCCGGGCCTTCATCCGTCAATCGTGCCCGTTCGGCTCGCCGCTACTGACTGCTTTGAACATCTCGGACATCGCGGGGGATGTGCCGCTTCGTCGTTCGTGAATCGGGTCGCCAGTCGTAGCGCTTGAGACTGGAGAAGATCGGCTCGACCCGCGCTGCCCGCGCACTGCCTGGACCGGCTCACCCGGCTGGGCTTCACCAGGTCCACCGTGGCGCTCGGCGACCAGGTGGCGTTCGCCCTTGATGGCTGGCGGCCGGCGGGCGAGGTGGCGGCGTACGTGCGGGCGCTGCCCCACGAGGCCAACTCGGGCGACGTCTACGCCCGCGCCCGGCCCGCCTGACCCGCCTGGTGGACGTCAGGCAGCGGCGAAGGCGGTGAGCCGGTCCAGGCCGGCCGGTTCGGTCATCGGATCACGGTAGGCGCCGGCACGCCCCGCGGACGACCCCGTTTCCTCGCATCGACGCTGGTGACACCCTGGATCGGCCGCGCTGCCCAGAGGCAGTTTTTTCAGGTTTCGAACTTAGCCATGTTTCGTTACCCGCCCGTTATTGACGTGACCTCCGCCACTTCGGTTGACTGCGACGGAACCGCTTCCGCAACCGGTTCCGAAACAAGGCCTCACCCCTTCGACCCGGGAGCGTCACGTGCCGATCACCATCGCCGACGTCGCCACCCGCGCGGGGGTGAGCAAGACGACGGTCTCCCGGGTGCTCAACGGCAAGGGCGAGGTGCACGTCCGCACCGCCGACCGGGTCCGCGCGGTCATCAACGCCCTTGGGTACGTGCCGAGCGCCCGCGCGGTCGGCCTGGCCCGCGGGCGTACCCGGGTGGTCGGCATGCTGGTGCCCGCCCTGACCTGGCCCTGGATGGGCGAGGTGCTCCAGGGCGCGGCCGACGTGGTCGAGGCCGAGGGGTATGGCATGCTGCTGTTCACCTGCACCCACGGCGACGAGTCGATGCGGCGGTTCGCCTCCCAGGTCTCCGCGAAGTCCTTCGACGGCCTGCTCGTGGTCGAGCCGGAGGGCACCCTCGACTACATCACCGAGCTGCACGAACGCGGACTGCCGGTCATCCTCATCGACGACCGCGGCCACCAGCCCGGCTTCCCGTCGGTGCGCACCACCAACGAGTCCGGCGCGCGAGCCGCAGCGGTGCACCTGCTGGCGCACGGGCGGAAGCGGCCGCTGGTCGTCACCGGCCTGAGCCGCTTCGGCTGCACCCGGGAGCGGCTGGCCGGCTTCGCGGATGGCTACGCCGACGCCGGCCTGCCCATCGACCCCGCCCTCGTCGTGGAGGGTGACTTCACCTTCGAGTGCGGGCGGGTCGCGGTGGAACGCCTGCTCGCCGACGGCGTGCCGTTCGACGCCGTCTTCGCGCACAACGACCTCTCCGCCGCCGGGGCGCTCCAGGCGCTGCGCGACGCCGGCCGGCGGGTCCCGGACGACGTGGCGGTGGTCGGCTTCGACGACCTGCCCCTGGCCGGGCACACCCACCCCCCGCTGAGCTCGGTCCGCCAGCCGTTGCGGGAGATGGGGGCGGCCGCCGCCCGCACCCTCATCGCCCACCTCGCCGGCACGCCGCTGCCCGACACCCCGACCGTCATTCCCACCAGCTTCACCGTCCGCGCCTCGACCGGCACCACCTGACCTCTCCACCGCTGTATCCACCACCCACACCGGCGGGAGCACCGCGCCCACCGGTGGCAACACCGCACACCCTCCATCCACCACATCCCGCTCGAGGATTGCGGGAGCACCGAGGGAGACCTCCATGAGAAGAAGGCAGTTCCTCGCCGTCGCGCTGGCCGGCGCGATGGCCACCGGCGTCGCCGCGTGCGGCGACAGCCCGAACGCGAACAAGAAGAACGGCCAGGCGGCCACGGTGCTGAACGTCGGCATGCCGAACGGCCCGCAGGCCGAGAACAACAACCCGTTCCTCACCACGTCCGCCGCAGCCTCGCTGGGCTACCGCTGGCAGATCTTCGAGCCGCTGATGATGTGGAACCCGGTGAAGCCGGCCGACCCGTTCAAGCCGTGGCTGGCGACCAAGGCCGAGTGGTCGTCAGACTACGCCTCGGTCAAGGTCACTATCCGAGACAACGCCACCTGGTCAGACGGGCAGAAGGTCACCGCCGAGGACGTCGCCTTCACCTACAACCTGGTCAAGAAGTACCCGGCGCTCAACGACCAGGGCGTGCCCTACACGGACGCGACCGCCAGCGGCAACGAGGTCACCATCAAGATGGCCAGCCCGCAGTTCGTGAACCAGCAGAAGGTGCTGTGGCGGGTGCCGATCGTGCCCAAGCACATCTGGGAGAAGATCAGCGACCCGACGACCGACACCGTCAAGCAGCCGGTCGGCAGCGGCCCGTACACCCTGAAGTCGTTCACCCCGGCCAGCATGACCCTGGCGGTACGCGACAGTGGCTACTGGCAGGACCTGCCGAAGGTCAAGGAGCTGCGCTACACCTCCTACACCGACAACAGCGCGCAGACCACCGCGCTGGCCAACGGCGAGTCGGAGTGGAGCTTCGTCTTCATCCCCAACTACCAGACCGTCTTTGTGGCCAAGGACCAGGAGCACCACAAGATGTGGGCGCCCGCGATCCTGGGCATCCACGGCCTCTACCTCAACACCACGAAGAAGCCGTTCGACGACCCGACGCTGCGCCGGGCCATGAACATGGTCATCGACCGCCAGGACATCTTCACCACGGCCGAGGCCGGGTACTTCCACCCGCTGGTGAAGAGCGTGACCGGCCTGCCCAGCCCGGCCGGTGACGCGTTCATCGCGTCGGAGTTCAAGGGCCAGGAGCACAAGGTCGACGTCGAGGGCGCCAAGGCGCTGCTCACCGGCGCCGGCTACAAGCTCGACGGCAACACCCTCAAGGACAAGACCGGCAAGGCCGTCACGATCAAGCTGACCGACCCGGCCGGGTGGTCCGACTACCAGACCAGCCTCGAGATCGTGAAGGACAACCTGTCGAAGATCGGCATCGCCGCGACGGTCGACAAGGCCAACCAGGACGCCTGGTTCCGCAACGTCGAGCAGGGCAACTTCGAGGCGACCTTCCGGTGGACCGAGGGCGGTGCCACGCCGTACGACATCTACCGGACGATCATGGACGGCCGGCAGCTCAAGCCGATCGGCACCGCCTCCCCGGCGGGCAACTTCGGCCGCTTCAACAACAAGCAGGCGACCGACGCCCTGGTCGCCTACGCGAACGCCACCGACGAGGCGGCCCGTACCGCCGCGATGAGCACGCTGCAGAAGATCTTCGTCGACCAGATGCCGATGATCCCGGTCGGCGCGGACAACATCGGCGGCGCGTACAGCACGAAGAACTGGACCGGCTGGCCCGACGACTCGAACCCGTACGGCGCCATGCAGCCCACCCAGCCCAACGCGCTGGACGTGGTCCTGCACCTGAAGCCCGCCGGTAGCTGACCCCCGACACCGCCTCCCCGGTCGGCCCCGGCCGACCGGGGAGGCGGCACCAGATATTCGTGACATCGCGATCCCAGACAGGAACTCGGCATGACGTTGAGCGAGAGCGCGGCGGCACCCGCCGACGAGGTGGTGCTGGAGGCCGTCGGCCTGACCAAGCACTTCCCCGTCCGCAGACGGCTGCGTGACCTCTTCTCCCGGACGCCGGCAGTCGTGCACGCCGTCGACGACGTATCGTTCGCGCTGCGTCGCGGCCGGGTGACCGCGCTGGTCGGGGAGTCCGGCTCCGGCAAGTCCACGGTGGCCCGGCTGCTGGCCCAGATCTACCCCCGCACCGCCGGCGACCTCCGCCTGCACGGCACGTCGACCAGGGTGCGCGGCGGTCGTCCGTTCCGGTCGTACGTGCGACGGGTCCAGCTGATCCTGCAGGACCCGTTCGCGTCGTTGAATCCGGTGCACACCGTCCGCTACCACCTCACCCGATCGCTGCGGATCCACGGCAACGCCGGGCGCAGCGCCGAGGACCTGGAGGCGGCCCTCGGCAAGCTGCTCACCCGGGTCAGCCTCACCCCGCCCGAGCGCTACCTGGACGCCTTCCCGCACGAGCTCTCCGGCGGCCAGCGGCAGCGGGTCGCCATCGCCCGGGCGCTCGGCGCCGACCCGGAGGTGCTCCTCGCCGACGAGCCGGTCTCCATGCTCGACGTCTCGATCCGCCTCGGCGTGCTCAACCTGCTCCAAGACCTCAAGCAGCGGCTCAACATCGCCATCCTCTACATCACGCACGACATCGCCTCGGCCCGCTACTTCGCCGACGAGACGATCGTGATGTACGCCGGCCGGATGGTCGAGGGCGGCGACAGCGAGACCGTCACCCAGAACCCGGCCCACCCGTACACCCGGCTGCTCACCGATTCGGCGCCAGACCCCGAGCGCATCACCGGCGACGGCGCCGGCGTCGACGCGGCCGCCGGGGAGGACCGCGGTCAGGGCGAGCCGCCGAGCCTGATCACCCCGCCCGCCGGCTGCCGGTTCCACCCCCGGTGCCCGCACGCCATGCGGCGCTGCACGGCGGACCTGCCGCCACGGCTGACCATCGGCGACCGGCCCGGCCACTGGGCGGCCTGCTGGCTCTACGACCCGGCCACCGTCGCCGCCGACACTCCCGGCTCCGCCGCGCCGGACGCCGACCCGGCCGTGCCACCGCCCCCGGCAGCGGTCGAGCGGGACGACAACGCCACCTTGGAGGAGACCCGATGAGATTCCTCCTGCAGCGCACGGCCTTCTACCTGTTCACCGCATGGGCGGCCATCACGCTCAACTTCTTCATCCCGCGGTTGGTCCCGGGCGACCCGGTGCAGTCCCTCATCTCGCGCAACCAGGGCCGGATCAGCGCCGACGCCATCGAGTCGCTGCGCGTGCTGTTCGGGCTGGACGCGAACGAGAACGTCTGGGAGCAGTACCTGCACTACTGGGGACAGCTCCTCCACGGCGACCTGGGGCTGTCGTTCACCTTCTTCCCGGCGCCGGTGTCGACGGTGATCGGCGACAGCCTGCCGTGGACGATCGGCCTGGTCGGCATCACCACGATCATCAGCTTCCTCCTCGGCACCGCGCTCGGCGTCGGCGCCGGCTGGCGGCGCGGCTCCTGGGTCGACGGCCTCCTGCCGGCCACCACGTTCCTGTCCTCGATTCCGTACTTCTGGCTGGGCCTCGTCGCCATCGCCCTGTTCGCCGGCCCGGGAAGCTTCTTCCCGTCCTCCGGCGGCTACGAGCCGGGCCTCGTGCCAGCGTTCGACCAGTACTTCATCCCGAGCGCGATCCAGCACAGCATCCTGCCCGCCGCCACCATCCTGGTCTCCTCGATGAGCGGGTGGATCCTCAGCATGCGCAACATGATGGTCACCGTCTCCTCAGAGGACTACATCACGGTCGCCCACGCGAAGGGGCTGTCCGAGCGCCGGGTCGCCCTCAGCTACGCGGCCCGCAACGCGCTGCTGCCGAACGTGTCGGGCTTCGCCCTGTCGCTCGGGTTCATCGTCGGCGGCACGCTGCTGGTGGAGATCGTCTTCTCCTACCCCGGGCTCGGCTACCAGCTCTTCCAGGCCGTCGGCGCCAAGGACTACCCGCTGATGCAGGGCATCTTCCTGATCATCACGATCTCCGTGCTGGTGGCGAACCTGCTCGCCGACGTCGCGTACCTGCTTCTCGACCCGCGGACCCGAAAGAGCTGAGCGATGACCATCTCACCGTCGAGCATCGAGCAGGTCATCCCCGGTCAGGGGGCGATGGCCCAGCCGTCGGCCGCGCCGGGCCGAGCGAAGCGGCGCCGGTTCCGGTTCGTCGCCAACGCCAAGGCCGCCACCGGGCTGGTAATCCTGGGCATCTACTGCCTCTTCGCGGTGATCGGGCCGTGGGTGGCGCCGTACGACCCGGACGCGCGCAGCAGCGACGTGCTCCAGGCGCCGTCGGCCACGCACTGGTTCGGCACGACCCACCTCGGGCAGGACATCTTCAGCCAGATCCTGGTCGGCGCGCGCAGCGTCATGCTGGTGGGACTGGTCGCCGGTGTGCTGGCGACGATCCTGTCCATCCTCATCGGCGTGACCGCCGGCTACATCGGCGGCGCGGCCGACGAGGGCCTGTCGGCCCTGTCCAACGTGTTCCTGGTCATCCCCGCGCTGCCGCTGATCATCATCGTGACGTCGATCGTCGAGCAGGCCAGCGACACGCTGGTCGCGCTCATCATCGGCTGCACCTCGTGGGCGTGGGGCGCCCGGGTGCTACGCGCCCAGACATTGTCCCTGCGGCGCCGCGACTACGTCGAGGCGGCCCGGGCCACCGGCGAGCGGACCTGGCGCATCATCCTGTTCGAGATCCTGCCCAACCTCACCGCCATCATCGCGTCCGGCTTCGTCGGCACCGTCATCTTCGCCGTCATGTCGGAGATCACCCTGGCCTTCATCGGCATCTCGTCGATCTCATCCTGGAACTGGGGCACCATCCTGTTCTGGGCCCAGGGCCAGCAGGCCCTCGCGCAGGGCGCCTGGTGGTGGTTCGTCCCGGCCGGGCTGGCCATCGCGCTGCTCGGCACCGCCCTCGCCCTGATCAACTTCGGCATCGACGAGTTCGTCAGCCCCCGGCTGCGCAGCGCCGGCAAGACCCGGATCCGCACCGCCGACGGCCGCACCGTGCGGATGCGGGTCGGCTTCACCCCCGTGCTGGCCCCTACCCCGTCCGTCCCGACGCCACGGGCTGCCACCACCCGAGAGGACGTTGTGCGATGAGCGATCCGGTGCTGGAGATCCGCGGGCTGCGCGTCGACTACGGGCTCGGCGACGCGGCGGTGCACGCCGTCCGCGACGTCGACCTGACCCTGCACCGGGGCGAGGTGCTGGGGCTGGCCGGGGAGAGCGGCAGCGGCAAGTCCACCCTGGCGTACGGGCTGACCCGGCTGCTACCGCCGCCCGGGGTCGTCAGCGGCGGCCAGGTGGTCTACCACCCGGTCGACGGCCCGCCGGTGGACGTGCTGACCCTCAGCCCGGCGCAGCTGCGGAAGTTCCGCTGGGCGGAGACCTCGATCGTGTTCCAGGGCGCGATGAACTCGCTCAACCCGGTGCACAAGGTCTCCACCCAGCTGCTCGACGTGATCAAGGCGCACGAGCCGACGAGCACGGCGGCGGGCCGGCTGGCCCGGGCCCGGGACCTGCTCCGCCTGGTCGGCATCGCCGCCGACCGGCTGGACAGCTACCCGCACCAGCTCTCCGGCGGCATGCGGCAACGCGTGATGATCGCGATGGCGCTGGCGCTGGAACCGCAGGTGGTCATCATGGACGAGCCGACCACCGCGCTGGACGTGGTGATGCAGAGGCAGATCCTCGGCCAGCTCGCCGAGCTGCGGGAGCGGCTGGGCTTCGCGGTGCTGTTCATCACCCACGACCTGTCGCTGCTGGTCGAGTTCTCCGACCGGATCGCCATCATGTACGGCGGCCGGATCGTGGAGGAGGCGCCCGCCGCGCAGCTCTACCGGCGGGCCCTGCACCCGTACACCGAGGGGTTGCTGCAGTCCTTCCCGGCGCTGCGCGGCCCGCGCCGCGAGCTGACCGGCATCCCCGGCTCGCCGCCGGACCTGCGGGCCATGCCGGAGGGTTGCGCGTTCCACCCGCGCTGTCCGAAAGCCTTCGACCCGTGCGACAAGAAGGTGCCGGCGCTGGGCCCGCCCGTCGACGACCACCCGGGCCGGCACGTCGCCTGCTGGCTGCACCCGGTCGCCGCGCCGGTACCCCGCTGACCCCCGCTCTCCGTCCGACAGAACGACCCGCTACCGCGAGGAGAACCATGGACACCCACCTCACCAGCCCGACCACCGACGGCTCCAGGTCGCCGCGTGGCGTCAGACGCGCTGAGCTGGAGTCGTCGCACGGGCAGGCCGACCCGATCGACACCCTCCCGCCGGCCTTCCGGTGGGGGGTGGCGACCTCGTCGTACCAGATCGAGGGCGCGGTGGCCGAGGACGGCCGGACGCCGTCGATCTGGGACACCTTCTGCCACGTCCCGGGCGCGGTGGCCAACGGGGACCACGGCGACGTGGCCTGCGACCACTACCACCGGATGCCGCAGGACGTGGCACTCATCGCCGACCTGGGCCTGGACACCTACCGGTTCTCGGTGGCCTGGCCGCGGGTGCAGCCGGGCGGGCGCGGGCCGGCCAACCCGGCCGGGCTGGCCTTCTACGACCGCCTGGTGGACGAGCTGCTGGGCCGCGGGATCGACCCGTGGGTGACGCTCTACCACTGGGACCTGCCGCAGGAGCTGGAGGACGCGGGCGGCTGGCCGAACCGGGACACCGCCCACCGCTTCGCCGACTACGCGGAGCTGGTCTTCGGCGCCCTCGGCGACCGGGTGAAGACCTGGACCACGCTGAACGAGCCGTGGTGCTCGGCGATGCTCGGGTACGCGTACGGCCTGCACGCCCCGGGCCGGCGAGACCTCGGCGCCGGGATCGCGGCCGCGCACCACCTGCTGCTCGGGCACGGGTTGGCGACGCAGCGGCTGCGCGCGGCGGGCAGCCCGATCGAGCTGGGCATCACCCTCAACATGGCCACCGCCGACCCGGCCACCGACAGCCCCGCCGACCGGGACGCCGCTCGGGCGGCGGACGGCCTGGGCAACCGGATCTACCTGGACCCGCTCTTCCACGGCCGCTACCCGGAGGACGTGGTGGCAGACCTAGCCGCCGAGGGGGTGCGCATCCCGGTCGAGGACGGCGACCTGGCGGTCATCTCGTCCCCGATCGACGTGCTCGGGGTGAACTACTACTTCGGGCAGGCGCACTCGGGAGTGGACGAGCAGGGCCGGGAGCGGGAGGACGACGGCCGGCCGGTGCGCCGGGTCGTCCGCCGGGACCTGCCGCGTACCGCGATGGACTGGGAGATCGTGCCGGAGTCCTTCACCGAGCTGCTGGTCCGGCTGCACCGGGACTACCCGGGCGTGCCCATGGTGATCACCGAGAACGGGGCGGCCTTCGACGACAAGCCGGACGCCGACGGGTTCGTGGCCGACGACGACCGGGTGGCGTACCTGACCGAGCACCTGCGGGCGGTGGCCCGGGCCCGGCAGGCCGGCGCGGACGTGCGCGGCTACTTCGCCTGGTCGCTGCTGGACAACTTCGAGTGGGCGTACGGCTACGACAAGCGGTTCGGCATCGTCCGGGTGGACTACGACACCCAGCGGCGCACGCCGAAGCGCAGCGCGCACTGGTACCGCGACACCATCCGGCGGGTGCGCGGGGAGCGCTGACCGGCCGCTCCGGGCGGCCGCGCGGGATCCTCCCGGGCGGCTGCCCCGCCGCGCCCGGGCACCTTGCCGGCCACATTTTTCATGTCTTGACATAAGCAGGTGCGAGGGGTTTTCTCGTTCACGGATGTCGATTTATCCGGAAGGAGCATCCGTGTCCCCCACCACCGTTCCCCGGCTCGCCGGCCGCGCCGTCCTGGCGCTCTGCCTCGCGGCCGGCACCCTCGCCCTCACCCCGCCGCCGGCCGCGCAGGCCGCCGGCGAGACCGTCAACGTCTGGCTGACCACCACCTCCGACTCCGGCGGGCGGACCGTCACCCGGGGCCTGCAGCAGCAGAGCCCGCTGAGTTTCGCCGCCAGCAGCCCCGCCGCCGCGCACACCGTCACCGTCGACGAGAACACCCGGTACCAGCCGTTCGAGGGCGCCGGGGCGTCCATCACCGACACCACCGCGTACCTGCTACGCGGCGGGCCGGTGAGCGCGGCCACCCGGGACGAGGTGATGCGCAAGCTGTTCAGCCCCACCGACGGCATCGGCCTGTCCTACGTGCGCAACCCGATCGGCGCCTCCGACCTGTCCCGGCCCGGCAACGTCTCGCTCGACGACACCTGCTGCGACCTGAACGACTTCGGGGCCAACGGCTACGACACGAACGTCGAGTTGCTCACCGCCCAGGCCCGGCAGCTCAACCCGGCGCTGCGGGTGATGGTGGTGCCGTGGAGCGCGCCCGGCTGGATGAAGGACAACGGCCGGATGGACCAGATGGGCTGGCTCAAGTGGGAGTACTACGCCACCTACGCCCAGTACTTCGTCAAGACCATCCAGGCGTACGCGGCCCGGGGCGTGAAGGTCGACTACCTCTCGGTGCAGAACGAGCCGAACTGCTGCCAGGCCGGCAACCCCACCGCGATGGACTACCCGGGGATGAGCTGGAACTCCTCCGGCCTGGTCGAGCTGACCAAGAACTTCGTCTACCCGGCGTTCCGCGCCGCCGGCATCACCACCAAGGTGCTCGTGCACGACTGGAACTACGGCGACTACGGCACCATCGGCTCCGGGTTGCTCGCCGACGGCGCGGTCCGCACCGACCCGCTCTTCGGCGGCATCGCCTGGCACGGCTACTGGGGTGACCCGGCGGTTGGCAGCCAGGTGCACGGCCAGTACCCGGCGGTGCCGCAGTTCAGCACCGAGCACTCCGGCGGCACCTGGATCGCCAACCAGCACAACGAGGACATGGCCGACATCGTGAACTACGCCCGGAACTGGAGCCGGAGCGTGGTGAAGTGGAGCCTCGCGGTCAACCAGTTCATGGGCCCGCACAACGGCGGCTGCGGCACCTGCACCGGCCTCATCACGGTGCAGGAGGGCGGCGCCCGCGCCGGCCAGGTCGACTACACGATCGAGTACTACACCACCGGGCACCTGACCAAGTTCGTCCGGCCGGGGGCGGTGCGGATCGACTCCACCGCCAACGGCACCGTGCAGAACGTCGCGTACCGCAACCCGGACGGGACCAAGGCGCTGCTGGCGCACAACGGCGGCAGCTCCGCCCAGTCGGTGAAGGTGGTCTGGGGCGGGCAGTCCTTCACCTACACCCTGCCAGCCCGCACCACCGCCACGTTCACCTGGTCCGGCAGCCAGTCGGGCGGGGGCGGCACGCCGACCGGCCCGATCACCGGCATCGGCGGCAAGTGCCTCGACGTCACCGACAACACCAGCGCCGACGGCACGCCGGCGCAGATCTGGAGCTGCACCGGCGGCGCGAACCAGCAGTGGACCCGGGCCGCCGACGGCACCCTCCGCTCGCTGGGCAAGTGCCTCGACGTGGCCGGGGGCGGCACCGCCGACGGCACGAAGGTGCAGTTGTGGACCTGCAACGGCAGCGCCGCCCAGCGGTGGACCTGGACGGCCGGGCGGGACCTGGTGAACCCGCAGGCGAACAAGTGCCTGGACGTCACCGGCAACACCTCCGCCGACGGCACCAAGACGCAGATCTGGAGCTGCACCGGCGGGGCCAACCAGAAGTGGAACCTCCCGTCCTGAGCCGGGGCCGGGCCGGCGGCGCTCCCGCCGCCGGCCCGGTGGCTCAGCGGGTCCGCGTCCGGGGCCGCCGCGCGGCCTGCGCCGGGACCACCCGGGCGACGGGTTCGCGCGGCACGCCGCCGTGGCGCAGCAGCCGGGCCATCGGCAGGGTGGCCGCGCCCATCGCGACCGCGTCCGGTCCGAGCCGGCACAGCTCGATCGAGGTCTGGGCGTACGGCTGGCGCAGCGCGTGCCGCGCGGTGACCTCGCGGATCTGCGGCAGGTAGCGCTCGCCCAGGGCCAGGCCGGCCCAGCCGCCCAGCACCACCCGGTCGGGGTTGAACAGGTTCACCAGGTTCGCCACCCCGGCGCCGAGGTAGCCGACCGTCTCGTCGAGCACCTTGGCGGCGGTGCGGCTGGTGGCCCGCAGCAGCTCGCCGAAGGCGGTCTCCTCGTCGCCGCCGGTCGCCGGGCGACCACGGTTGGCCTGGCGGAACCGGTCGAGCACCCCTTCCGCCCCGACGTACGCCTCGAGGCAGCCGAGGTTGCCGCAGCGGCAGCGACGGCCCCCGTACACGATGGTGGTGTGCCCCCACTCGCCGGCGCTGCTGTGCGCGCCGCGGTAGCCCACGCCGTCGGCCACCACGCAGGCCCCGACGCCGGAGCCGACCAGGGCAACGACCGCGTGCTGGACGCCGCGGCCGGCGCCGAACCACATCTCGGCCTGGCCGAGGGTCTTCGCGCCGTTGTCGATGTGCACCGGGATGTCGGTGCCGGCGCGCAGCATGGCGCCGAGTGGCACGCCGTCCCAGCCGAGGGTCTGCGCGTGCACCACGGCGTCGGCGGCGCGCTCGACGGTGCCGGAGACGGCGACGCCGAAGCCGAGCACCGCCGCCGGGTCGATGCCGGCCTGCTCGATCACCGCGGTGAGACCGTGCAGCAGGTGGTCGGTGACCTGCCGGGGGTCGGGCTCGGCGGCGGCGATCGGGTACTCCGCCTTGGCGAGGGCGGTCATCGCCAGGTCGAAGAGTTCGACCTGCACCCGGGTCTCGCCGACGTCGGCGCCGACCAGGTAGCCGTAGCCGGGGGCGACCCGCAGCAGCACCCGCGGGCGGCCGCCGTCGGACTCGACCAAGCCGGCCTCCTCGACCAGGCCCTCGGCGATCATCTCGCCGACCAGGTTGCTCACGCTGGCCAGGCTCAGCGCGGTGGACTGCCCCAGCTCGTGCCGGCTCAGCGGGCCGTCCAGCCAGATCCGGGTGAGCAGGACCGACCGGTTGGCACGACGCATGTCGCGCACGGTGGTGCGTTTGGCGTCCACGTCCGCCGCCATCCTCTCCCGGCCGCCCCCGGCGGCCTGCTTCATGCGGTGAACCAAGTGCTGACAGACTACTGCGCGTTTACATTTAACAAAGTTAACTGCTAGGGCGAGCGCATTGATGAAGTGCTATGCCAGGCGACTCAGACGCGGGTTGACCGCCGCGCTCGGCGGCGTCGCGCTGCTCGCCGCCACCGAGCTCGCCGCCACGCAGACCGCCCTGGTGGCCTGCTCCGCGCCGGCCTGGGCCGAGGGCGTCACCTGGACCGCCGGCAGCTCGGCCACCTACGCCGCCCGCCTCGGCCGCCGATCCGGCGTGGTCGCCGGCTGGATCGCCGAAACCCAGGCCGAACGCCGACGCGCCCGAACAACACCACACGCCAGTCGAAGAGAAGACCGACGTCCCTCCTCGCTTCAGCGAGGAGCGGATCATTGCCGTCGTCGAGGAACTCGGAGACCATGCGTGCGCCCTGCGGGACGCCGAGCCGGAGGTCTACCGCAGCCTCGGGCTGCACCTGACGTACGACCCCGAAACACAAACGGTGCGGGCAAGAATGGATCTTGCCACGCGCCGTTGGGATTCGGTTCGTACCCGAGGGACGATCGCGACCATGAACCCATGATCGTCGTCTGGGAAGAACTACAGTTGGCACCCAGGTAACCATCGGCGCCGAGCTACGCCCTTGGGAATCGTTCGTGCAGGATGATCGACACCAACCAATTCCCCACCCGGGCTACGCATTCTCGGCGAACCCCTTGTTGCCCAGCCAGTTTGTCGGCGCTGTACCGGCCGGCTCGAGCCGGGTGAGCGGCAGCCGCTGCACCGGCACGACCACCCGTACCTGGTGGTGGCGATCCGGGGCGCGAAGAACGTGGTGCAGACCATGGACGGCACCGCATCGACGCCGACGAGCCGACCGACGACGTCGTCTACCGTGGCCCGGGCACCGTCCACATGCTCACCAATGTGGGCGGCACCGCGTACATCGCGCGCCTGGTCGAACTGAAGTAACCGTTGGCACGGCGGCATTGAATCCGGCATTCCGGCGGAAAATGGTGCATCAGGTGCGTAACGTGCGGGACATGGTCTATCGCACCTGGCGTAACCTGTTGCTCACAGCGCTCGGGATGGGCGTGCTCGCCGGCGCCGGTCAGCTCGGCATCGCGTTCAGCTTCGGCATCGTCCAGCTCACCGGCGCCTCCCCCGGCGCCACCGTCAACCAGTGGCCTGCCCAGCTCGTCTGGGTGGGCTGGTTCGCGGCACACGCCGCCGCAGCCGGCACCGTCGTCACCGCACGCCTGGCCCGCCGGTACGGGGTGCTGGAGAGCACGGGCAGATTGGTGGCCCTCGCCGCCGCCGCCGCGCTGGGCGCCACCGTCGTGGCGCCGCTCTGCGTCCGGCCGGCCCAGGCCGCCGAGCGCTTCTCTGTGGACCCGATCTGGGCCGTCGGCATCTGCGCGACCCTCGGCGCGCTGGTCGGCGCGGGTGCCGCGATCGCCGTACTGGTGAAGCCGCCGCTGGGCTGGAACATGGCGGCGGTGGGCGGCGTGGTCTGGCTGCTGGCGCTCGTCTCGGTCGTCCCGTCGCTCGCAACCGCCGGGCCGTTGCCCGCCGTCCGGCTCGGTGTGCTGGAGCCGGCCTGGCTCGACGCCGACGCGGCACACCGGCAGGCGATCCTGATTCTGCCGGCGGTGGCCCTGCTCATCGGCGCGGCGACCGGCGGGCTGGCCCGCTGGCGCGGGCACCCGCCGCTGGTCAACGGCGCGACCGGCGCGGCCGGCACGGTGCTGGTCGCGTTCGCCTACCTGACCGCCGGTCCCGGCGACGCCGTCGACCGGTACCAGATCACGCCGTACTACGTCGCGCTGCTCGCCGTCGCCGCCGGTGTGCTCGGTTCGGCCGCCGCCGCGTCGTTCCGCTGGCCGCTCCTGCCGCGCACCGTCGAAGCGCGGGTCGTCGAGCCGACCGACATCCTCCGTCCGCTGTCCGCCGGCCCCGCCGTGCCGCAGGCCATGACGCCAGCCGCTGGTGGTACGACCGACGAGCCGGAGCCCGTCGACCTGGCCGGCACGGGGCCGGTCGCCGGCGCCACCGCAGCGAAGCTTCCGACCGCAGCCGAACCGCTGGGCTTCGGTGCGCCGGCTGGCGACCGGGACGCCAGCGCCGTACCGGCCGACTCCGCGACGCGGACCGCCGCACCGGCCGTTACCGCCGCACCCGCCGCACCCGCCGACCTCGACGACACCCCGGAGACATTGGAACCGGCCCCCGCGACGGCGGCCCACCTTCCCGCGGGACCCGGTGGGGACGGCTCCGGGACGGCGGAGGCGGAGGCCGACAACACCGAACCCGACTGGATGCCGCCCGACGGGGCACTCGTCGCCCCGGGGACCCGCCGGATGTACCAGCCGCCGAGGACCGACCGGACGCGGGTTCAGGCGACCTGGTCGGTCGTGCCGGCGCGGCGGGTGCCGCCCTCGACCGAGCCCGCTCCGGGCGCCGAGGCGACCCACTCGGCCGGCACGCAAGAGAGGCCCAAACCGGCGCTCCCGCCTCGGCACCGGCCGCCCCTGACGGACCTGAACCGGGCCGCGAACTGGGACGCCCTCGCGACCGCCCAGCGCGCCGGGCCCCCGCCCACGACCGACGCCGCGCCGGCCGCCCCGGCATCCGTCGTCGAGGCGGGACGGGCCAGCGGGCGGGCCAGCGGCCGGCTGGGCCTGTTCCGGCGCAACAAGTCCCGGGCCGACGGGGACGGCGCGGGCACCCCGGCGGACGGCGAGCCGCTGCCGAGGCAGGACGCGGAGTTCGTCGACTGGGTGACCCGGCTGGGCAAGCCGGTGGCGGACAACGAGCCGCATCGGGAGAGCGGTCGCCGGTCACTCCGCGGGTAGTTCCACGGTTTGGTCGGCGCTTGACGGCCCAGCAACGGCCCAGACGGCCCGTAGACGGCCCAATCGACCGTTCGCTTGTAAGGCGTTCTGGGCAAGAGTCGTGGCGTCCGCAGACGATGCCGCGACGACGGGCGAATCCGCGGTGGGCGGGAGCCAGCGGGCGGCCCTTCGGACAACGTCGGACCATGGAGCCAAGCCGTTCCGCGTACTGTCTGCGAGGTGAACTGGCGCTCACCGAGACCGGCTGTCGTAGCGGCAGCGCTCGGTGCTGCCTTCGTCCTCTCTGCCGCCGTCTCGCTCACCGCGCCGATCTTGGTCCAGAGCAGTCGTGGTGGCAGCACTGCGGCAGAACCGAGCGTCCCCCGTTTCATCACCTGTTTCCAACCCCCGCAACCGACCGGAGCGGTGCCCGATCCATACTGGGACCTCGCCGTCGCGGCTGGCCGGAGCACGCCGAGCGAAGCGGCGCGGGAGGCCGCCCGACTCGCCGCCGTTGAACTCCGAACGGAGTTGTCGGCCGTGGTGGATCGACAGCCGCCGGTCTGCGTGACGACTGCGGCCGGCGGGCCCGGGCCATGCAGTCGCGACAACGTCGACGCCGGCGAGCTGCGGAACGCGCTGAACCGTGTGGGTCTGGTCGACCATGTCGTACGGCCGGCGCGGTCCGACGACATCACCGAGGGCAAGGGGCTCGTGTTCGCCGCGCGGGTTGAAGGTGCCTGCGTGCTCGGCTACGTGTCTTCCTCGCGCGAGGCGGCCGGTGTAGCTGGGACGCTGCCCGATGGCACGTGCTTGTCCGTCTGAGCAGTCACGACGCCGATGGGCCGCAACTGTCATGTGTCGGTGCGATCGGATGAAGGCACCCTGAGATCACGCCGGCCACGGCCAATGGCTCCGAGAACCGCGGAGGGAGTTGGGTGGTTTGCTACTGACACTTGGCGTTGAACTGTCGCCGCTCCGGGCAGGTGGCCTGGTTCGGCGATCGGAACGGTGATTATGGCGGGTGCAAATCGTGCGGCGGTCGCGGCGGCCGCGATAGTTCGCATTGACACGTGGCTTCAACAGCACGCGCCTCGGGCCCGCGCGGCTCTACGACCGCCGGCGTCTGAGCCCGACCTCGTGGCGGCGCAGGAGGCGGTCGGCCAGCCACTGCCGCCGGACCTGCGGGCCTGGTGGTTGTACGCCGACGGGGCGCATTTTAGCCTTCAGGCCGCCGACGGTTGGCTTATCCCGCCAGGCTTCGTGCCTTACTCGATCGCTGAAGCGTTGAAGAGTCGCCGCTTGTGGACGGACGTCGCTCGGGAGGTCGCACGCACCGACCCGGGACGTGCACACCCCCCATGGCGGCAGGTCCGCTGCCCAGACCTGCCAGCCGCCCGTCCGGTTCAGCCAGCCGTCCGGGCCCGCAACGCCGCGGCCGTCCGGGCGGGGTCATAGTCCGGCCCGACCCCGTCGACGATGATCAGCGCACCACCGATGTTCCGGGTACGCAACGGCAGGATCTCCTGGTAAGCGGGCGAGTCGTACCAGGCGCGGGCGGCGTCCCTGTCAGGGAACTCGAGGATGACCACCGTGCCCGGCCAGTCGCCCTCGATCACCTCGACCTCGGGAACATGCACCCGGAACCGCCCGCCGAACGGCTCCAGGGTTGACTGGACCCGCTCCATATAGGTGAAGACTTCCTCGTTGAGCTGCGGGCTGCGCAGGTGGACGAGCACGAAGGCGGGCATGCTTCCTCCACGTGGGGTGCATCCGCCCGGCTGAACACCGGGCCGCTGCCCTCAATCTAGCGGCTTGGTCCCGGCGCCGACCGCGTCTTGACTGAGACTCGTCCGAGCAGCATCACCAGGACCTCCCGGGCGGTGCTGGACTGGTATGCGCACTGGTGCGAGCTACGCCTGGCTCGGCCGACCGGTAGCGGCAGCACCATTGGCAATCGGCGACGACGGCGGCCTGGCCGTGGAGGTCACCCGCCTCGTTCCCGCCTCGGGCAACCTGACCGTCTGCGGGCAACAGTTCTGGCTCAGCGCCACCCGAGCCGGACTGCCGGTCACCCTGTGGGCTGACACCTCCGTCGTTCACCTGCTCATCGACGGCGTCCGGCTCAAAACCGTCCCGTCCCGGCTCACCCCCACCCACCTGCGCCAACTCCTCGCCGACGATGGCCAACCCGCCGGGCCACCACCAATCACCACCGGCCCCGTCCAAGCCGGCGCCCCGACCGAAGTCGAACGGCTCGTCAACGCCACCGGCCTGATCAGCCTCGCCGGCCGGCAACACCCCGTCGGCTACCACTTCGCCGGCAGGCGGGTCACCGTCCGGCTCGACCTCGGCCTCATGCAGATCACCGCCGACGGGGTCCTGCTGCGCAGCCTGCCCAACCCCCTGACACCGGCCGAGGCCGCCAGCATCCGCGACGCCCGCCCCGCTGGACCACCACCCACCCCGAACCCGCAACCAGTGCGGGTCAGACGCCGCGTCAGCTGCCGAGGAGCCCTGGTCATTGCCGGTCAACGCATCCATGTCGGCATCGCCCACGCCGGAGCAACCCTCACCGTCGAAGCCGCCGACACCACCTTCCGCGTCCATGACGGCGACCAGCTCCTCACCGAAGTGCCACGCACCACCGTCAAACCGATCGCCCGCTTCAAGGTCCGCAAGCCGGAGCCCTCACGGCACAAAGCGGGCGGTCAGGTCGAGTCGGAGTACGCGAGGTGACTGCCGCAGTGCCGGCAGCGGAAGAGATATGCGGTGACCGGGCCGTCCTTGCTCAGCGCTTGCAGATACCAGTCCTTCTCATCGGCCGACCAGCCAACCCCGGCCAACTCCAGCCGCAGGTGTTCCAGCGCGTCCGGAAAGTCAGCCAACTCGTCCGCCCCGACCGAGCCATGGAACTCCGCCGCGTCTCGGCAATGGTGCAACCACTGCTCCTGCTGCCACCCCACAAAGCCGGGCGTTCGGCGGAGAACCACCTCCGTCACGTCGGCAGGCACATCATCCGGAACCCGCCAGCTCGCGTCGGTGAACTGCGCGTCAAATATCGCCGCCGCCCGGCCGTCCGCGATGCACCACGGGCACAGCGCCCTGGCCAGCTCTTCCACCGCATAGACCGGGCCGACATAAGTGAACGGCCGCCGCCGCCTGCAACACACGCACACCACTTCAGCGGCCACGATCGAACCCGTCCCCACCGGATCCGGGTGATAAGGGAACTGCGGAAGACCTTCCTCGTCAGCCAGCACCCGCCGATCCTAGGGCGTCACGAGCAGCCACCTGAGCCCTAAACAGCTACCCTGAAACGAAGATCGTCTAGCCGGACGTGTCCCCCACGTCCCGAGACTGATCTGTCACGCAGGTCCTGAGACCCGACATCGGGCGGCGGCCGGCGGCCAGCTCGCAACCGGGAGCCGGCAGCCGAGCGGGCTACCTCCTGGCGGGGTAGGTTGGCCATCGATGGGCTTGCCAACGTCCCACGTCCGGCGGCGCGCACGTGTGAGGATTCGATCACGGCGCGGGACCAGTAGACCTTGCCCGCGCCGTGCAGTTCGGCCAGCAGCACCTCATGCAGCCGCTGCCACACCCCGGGCCGGTTCCACTCCTCCCGGCGCCGCCAGCAGGTCACCCCGGAACCGAACCCCAGCTGCTGGGGCAGGAACTCCCACTGGATGCCGGTGTGCAGCACGAACAGGGATCCCGCACAGCACCTGCCGGTCCGGGATCCGCTTGCGTCCCGGGTGCCGTGGATTGCGCTCAGGTTTGGGCAGCAACGGCTCGATGCGCTGCCACAGCCCATCCGGCACGACCCACGGCGGCTGCTCGCCACGCCTCACGTCTCGGCATCGTAGATTGCCCTCCACAAGGGATGAAAGACCCAAAGAGCGCGCTGTCGATGCGGTGAACCCTGTCCGGACACCATCGTGCTGTCCTCGTCCCGGCAATCGGGGGACGTGGACCGAGTTCGGCAGCTGAGGATGGAGCGGCCGGGCCCGCCGGTTCGCGGGCCCGGGTTGCTCACAGCGGTCCCAGGACCTCCTCGGGTGGCGTATCCAGCGAGAGCGTCTCGAGCACAGTGAGCAGCTGACGCTCCTCGTACCGGAAATGGCTCTCCATAATGGCTGCGACGCCCTCGAGGTGACGATCCAACTCGGCGACCGGTGCGGCCCGATCGACCGCGGCCTGCAGGCCTGCGAGCAGGTGCGCGATCATCGAGTGGTCCTGGGTGAGGTAGCGGAGCACGGGCTCCAGCTCCGGGTGGACCGCCTTGATGGCCGGGAACAGGGTGTGGTCCTCGCCCCGATGGTGCCCGTCAAGGGCAGCGCAGAACCCGTGGCAGTACAGCAGCAGGTCACGGGTGGCTGCCTCGCCGGACCCGCCTTCGGCAACCGCACTGCGGGTGAGGTCGAGCGCCTCGCGCAGGCGCGTGTGCACCTGGCGAAGCTCACGGCTCCAGGCGATGAGCCTGGTCGTCTCGCGCTCAGTCACGCGAAGACGAAGGATGCGACGTCAACATCGTCGGTCTCCCTCGGTCGGGCGCCTCCATGCCTGACACCGTCTGCCACCGGCACGCGACGCTACCCGAAGCATAGTTCATCGAGATCAGCTGACGGAAAGGCGAAAGACTGCCATGGTCAGCCCGTGCACGCTTCTGCCGCCGACAACGCGCGCCGAATGGCTCCGCCACCATCGCGCTTCTGCAGGTCAGTGCCTCATCGCAGTAGCCGGTCACCGAGTGCAGCGGGCAGCGAGTTCGACAAGATCTCGTATGCCCGGTCCCGGCGAAGCCAAAGCAGCTTGTGTCGGTCCCCGTCGCTCATGGCGAGTCGGAGCGCATCGCTTGTTTTGCCCTTGACCAGCCGCGCAGTGACCACCGCGTCGAAGTAAATGACCTTGTTGGTGGGATGCTCGGCCAGCAGCGTAGCGAGATCGAACGAGCCCAAGGCGGATTCAGGCAACGGTGTGCCAACCGTCGGCCCGAGGCCGTGCGACTTCGACTCGCTCCAGCTCAGCCGGCGCCTGATCAAACCGACCGGCGAAAGCCACAGTTCGCCGTGGACCCAATCGAGCCAGCCGGTTGTGCAACTCTTGCTCAAGCACTGCGCCAAGTCAGCCACGAAGGAGATCGTAGGGGGTCCAAGATCTCCTGAATATCGGAGTTTGCGCGGGCGGTGTCCTGTCATGCCGCTGATCGTGCGGTCATGCGCGAGCCCCAATCACGTAGCCGTTGTCTCTGGCGACTTGGCCGAGTTCCCGGGGAGTGGAGCCTGGCAGGGCCGTCTCTGCTGTCCTCGTCGATCGCGCCGCCGAGGATCGCTGTTTCGGAACGGTCAGTGCACCGGACGGAACAGGTGGGTGGCGTATGCCAAGGCCTGGAATGGTGCGGGGTCGGGCGGGGGCGAGCCGGTCTGGGTGAGGTCCGTCCGGGGTAATGCCGCGCCAGTGCTCGCTCAGCCAGTCCTGCTCGACCTGGTAGAGGCGGTCGAACCGCGATCGTAGGGTGGCGACCAGTCGTGGGATTCGTTGGGAGGCATGTCCACGCGCTGACGACGCCGACATGCCGCAACTGCATAGCGCGGATCGCGGCAGATCCGGACGTGGAAATAGACCATGACCGTGTTGATACCAAGGTCGTACGCGCTGTTAAGTCTGGCCCTGGTTCAGACTGGTCCGACGTCAAGGACGTGCAGCTACAAGTGCGGTCCCTGGCTCGTTTCACCACGGTGCACGAGTGGTGCGCGGTCACCCTGGAGGGCGGCCGTCAACTGATCCAAGCCCAGCGAACCCAGCTCAAGCGCCTGACGATGGAATGCGCGCCCGTCGCCGGGAAAGGACGAGCGGCCTGCCAGCCACACGCGCTCACCCACCTTGTAGGCCAGCGCCTGCCCTGGCCGGCCCAGGTAACGCGCGAGCTCGGCGGACGCGTACGGCCCCTGATGACAGCGGTCCCGCAATAGCTTCAACGCCGCGTCCGGCGTCCACAATGCTCTGTCGCCAGACGGCATCGGCAGCCGCAGGTGCAGGCCAATGTCGAGCACGACCCGTGCCGCCCGCAGGAGCTGCATGAATAGATGCCCCAGTCGCGCACCCGGCTGTTCATAGAGCCCGAGCTCGTCCATGAACCGCTCGGCGTACAGTGCCCAGCCCTCCTGACTGCCGGAGAGGCCGCCGAGCAGGTTCAGCCGCTGCCCGAGGCCTCCCCGGCAGACCTCGGCGCCGAGGTGGAGGTGGTGGCCGGGAACGCCCTCGTGATAGGCGGTGCTGTAGGCGTACCAGGTGGGGAAACTCGCTGCGTCCTCGGGCAGCGACCACCAGACCCGGCCCGGCCGCGTCAGGTCCCGCGACGGCCCGGTGTAGGCAATGCCGGACGACGTGGTCAACCGCGACTCGATGCGCCGCAGCGGGGCGGGGATGTCGAAGTACACGCCGTCCAGTCGCTCGGTGGCGGCCTCCAACAGCTCCTGCAGCCACGCGGCGAACGCCTCCCTGCTGTGCAGCGTGCCGGGTGCGTCGGGGCTGGCGAGCCAGGCGAGCACCTCTGGCACGCTCCCGCCCAGGGCCTTCGCCTCCGCGATCAGCTCTGCCTCTATCGCTCGGAACTCGTCCCAGCCCCAGTCGTACAGCTCGCGCAGGTCAGGCTGGGTCGCGAGGAAGGTGCGCACCCAGAGCGCGTACCGCTGCTGGCCGAACGCTTCCTCATCAACGGCCCGCGGTGCCAGGTCCGCGGTCAGCATCTCGGCCAGTTTCTGGTACGCCCCTCGCGCGCCCGCCGCCGCGGCCTGCAACGACGCCCGCTGACGCCCCTCGCCGTAGCGATCCACCAGGGCGACATCGCCGTCGATCCAGTTGCGGCAGCGCTGCGTGACGAGCTCCACCTGGCGCCGCGCCGGCAAATTGCCGCGCTCCGCGGCGAGTAAAAGGCTGCGGGCATACCCGTCCAAGGCCGCGGGGATCGCGGCCAGGCGTGCGCCGACACGAGCCCAGCCCTCCTCGAAGGCCGCGCCCGCGGCGCCGCGGCCGGGAACCGCGGCCTCGACGGCCTGGCGGATGAGCTGGAGCGGACCGGTGGCCGCCGCGTGCAGTTCACGCAGGTCCTCCCCGGCGTCGTGAAAGGCGATACGCGTATGCAGCCGTTCGGCGAGGTGGGCGTGCAGCGGGCTCGCGGCCGGCAGTGCGTCACCCAAGATCTCGAGCTCGCGCAGGGCGCGGGCTGCGAGATCGGCGCGGGCCTGGTGGCCCTCCGGGCCGTAGTCGGTAAGCCCCTCGACATCCTGCTCGCCAGCCTCGACGACCGCTGTGCAGGGGTCGAGGTCGGCCATCTCGCACAGGAGCCGATCCGCGAAGTCCTCGACCATGGGGGGCATTGCTAGGGCCTTGCCCTAGCTGCCGTGGTGCGAGCTGCATCGATCGCGGCAAGCGGTTCAGAACCAACTGACAACTTCCGCTCATCGGCTACTTATCTACTGGTGGTGTGACCGCAGCCCGGCCAGGCTTGGTCGAGGTGACCGGTGGGGTCGCTCTCACCTCGGCTGCCCACCGCGTTTTGGTGTGGCTCACTCGTGGCATGCGTCCTGCCGGTCACCGTGGCGCGGAGAGGCTCAAGAGGGGTCTGCCCAGCTCGAAGTAGCGCTGCCCTCCTCGCCGGATTCAGCCCCGGTCTGATCGAGGAGGACGAGCGTGGGACAGGTCATCATCGGTATGGATCCGCATAAGCGGTCCGCGACTATCGAAGTCATCAACGGCCGCGCGAAGGTCCTGGCGCAGGGCCGGTTCGGCACCGACCGCGACGGCTACCAGACGATGTTGAAGCTCGGCCGGCAGCACAAGGACCGTGTCTGGGCGGTGGAGGGCTGCAACGGCATCGGCCGACACATCGCCCAGCGTCTCGTCGCTGACGGCGAAACGGTGGTGGACGTGCCGGCGAAACTGTCCGCGCGGGCCCGGGTGTTCGACACCGGTCAGGGCCGTAAAACCGACCCGGTCGACGCCCACAGCGTCGCCGTCGCCGCCCTGCGCAGCAAGGGTCTACGGCAGGTCACCGTCGACGACGTGACGATTGCGTTGAGGCTGCTGGCCGACCGCCGCGACGGTCTCGGCCATGCCCGCACCGATCTGCTCAACCGCATCCACAAGCTGCTGCTGGAACTGCTGCCCGGTGGGGCGAAGAAGTTCCTGTCCGCTCCGCAGGCCCGCGCCCTGCTCAATACCGTCCGGCCGCGTGATCTGGTCGGGCGCACCCGCCGCCGGCTCGCCTCCGAGCTGATCAGTGAACTGGTCCAGGTCGACAAGAAGATCAAGGCCGCGGACAAGGAACTGACCGAGCTCGTCGAGACCACCGGCAGCAGTCTGCAGGACCTCCACGGCATCGGCCCCTCCGGCGCCGCCCGCCTGATCGGTGACGTCGCGGACATCAGCCGCTTCGCCACCCGCGGGCACTTCGCGTCCAGGAACGGCACCGCACCCCTGGACGCGTCGTCCGGTGACCAGCAACGCCACCGCCTGTCGAGGGCCGGGAACCGGCGCATCAACCGGGCCCTGCACATCATGGCCGTCGTCCAGCTGCGCCACGACACCGAAGGCCGCGCCCACTACCGGCGCAAACTCGCCGCAGGCAAAACACCGATGGAGGCCATGCGCGCCCTCAAGCGACGGCTGTCCGACATCGTCTACAAGCAAATGATCAAAGACGTCAAGAAGGCCGGGACGGGCCCGGGAGGACACGTGGGGGCGACTCTTCAATCCAGCGCGGCCGACACGATCCCCATGATCGACACTTCGGAACAGTCACTTCCCGGACCCGCCGAACCCCAGCCTAGAACACCGCTCCTCGCCGCCTCTTCATGGATGACACAGAGGGGTGCCACGACCGGAGGGCAACCGGGCCAGCTCGGCGTGACGCTGCGTAGCGCGCGGATCGCGGCAGATCCGTGCACGTGAGCGTGGACTCTACGAGGCGACCCGTGAACTAAGGATCAGCGCTCAAGCGATGTTTCACCGCTATCGTCGTCAGATGCCCGGTGCCCGCATCGCCGTGACCGCCCTTGTCGCCCTCATGGTCGTTGACGTCTTCCACACCATCGTCGCCCTCGCAGCGTACGAGCACCGGATCGGCGTAGTGACCCACGACGGGTCCGGCACGTTGGACATGCTCGACACCATCGTGCCGCTTCGCGAGCTGTCCGCAGCGATGTTCTGTCTGCTGCTTCTCACGCTGCTTACCGCCTGGGCCGGCGTCGCCAACTGGGTCATCCGGGCCCGGCGCACCGGACCACCGGTCGCACCCACAGCGCCAGTGGCTTGGTGGTGGATGGGCGCCACCATCGCCGTACCCCTCAACCTGATCGCAGCCGTGCAGTATCTGTCCGCCACCGCAAACGGGGGCGAGTACATGCGCACTGTTCTGGCCGAGACCACCCTGCTGCTGGTCGCCGCATCCGTGGCACTCGTGACCACCACGACCGCCGGTATCCAGGTCGTCCGGCGCACCGCAGCAAACCAGCAGCACAACGCCGTTGCCGGAGCCACAACGGCGTAGTCGTCCACGTGACGCACGGTCGGCGGCTGAAGCGGTCGTGTCTGCGGCGGCGGGAGCCGAATGGATGGCTGGAGACCCATGGGATCATGACGTCATGTCGACCCAGCATGATGCCGGTGACGCTCGGGCGACCGACCGCGCCCGAGGAGTTCCAGATCGTGGTGGTTCATGGGGAAGTCTGCGGAAGTTCGGTTCGGCCGGCGGGGCTTTCGGCCGCCGGCGATCCGGTCTGGTGTTCCTGACCTGCCTAGCGCTGGTAGGCGGACTCTCCGTGGTGGCGGCTACTGTCCGGATCAGCTCGTCACTGATCGAGAGAGCGGAGCAGGGCGTGGCCGAGGAGAGCGCGGTCGAGGTCACCTACTGCGCGGGATGGGATCCGGGGAGCCGAAAGCCCGTCGGCGTGATGGGTGTGGAAGGGGCGCGCAAGCGCGATTCGGCCGGAGAGCCTTACGCGGTGCTGCTCACCGCCGACGCGCGGCCGAGGGCGCTGCTGCAGATCGACTGGGGGCGCCATTACCTGGGCCTGTTCCTCTTCGACGAGCACGGCCGCCGCGACCGTGCCTATGACTACCGCGAGCTCGAGCCGGGCCTGCTCGATCTGCGCCACTACGAGCAGTGGCGCTACGCGTCTGCGGACGAGCCGGAATTCCCCGAGCGCGGCTGGCACTTCACCCTCACGTCCCGGCCGGACAGTGACACCGCCGATGTGCAGCTGGACCATGGCGGCCTTTTCCAGACCAGCCACGACATCCCGGAGCGGCACCGCACCCTGCGCAGGGCCCCGTTCGGCGACTGGACGGCGTACGCGGACGGCCGGATGCTCGGTTTCAAACGCAGTGCCGGCGACGTGACGCTCGTACCCGCCAGGCACAAGGAAGACCAGGAGCACCGGGAGGCCGCAACGCCGCTGTGGGGGGCTCCGTCGGGCCTGCGCCCCCGCCATCTGGAGGCGCTGTTCACCCCGGGCAGTCGGTTCACCGACACCGAGTTCGGCGTCGCGATCGTTACCGAACCCCAACCCGCCGGGGTGCTGCGAGTGCCTACCGGCGCAGTGATCGCCGCCGACCCAAGCACCCTCGGCAGCCGCGATGAGCCGTACACGGTAATGGTCCCGGCGGGAGACCACCCCCTGCTGATCGCCGGCATGCGGTGGGAGAGCGAAGGCTGGAACGAGACGACCGCCGCCATGCTGCGGATCCTCGACAAGCCCACCGCAAGCTGGGAACTCGCGGTCCGTCCCGGGCAGGACATACGGCTGCTCGGCGACGACGAGTTCTACGGCTTCGGAGTGGACACCGGCATGGGCGCATTCCTGGACGCGTCAGGGCGGGACGCCCTCGCCGCAGCGTACGAGCACCGGCAACAGAGCGGCGCCCGGGACGATGACAAGGAGACGGAGGCCGCCGACCCGGCCACCGGCACCAATCTGATCGCCTACCCGAGCGGGAGAGGCGACGGCTCCTACCCGGTCTGGATCGGCCGCACCGCCGACGGCGAGGTCACCTGCCTGGTGGCCGACATGCTCGTCCTCCACGACATGAGGCCCCTGCCGCCCACCGCACCCGACACCACCGTCTTCCTCACCCCAACCCCGACGGGCAGCGGCGTGCGACCGGAGCCGAAGCCAGCAGACCCCGAGGCAACCGCCGAGTTCCTGGCCACCGTTGGTGCCAGCATCGCCGCCAAAAAGGAGCAGGTCAGCCGTCGCTGACGCACCGCCCGCCCAACGGCGTCCGGGTCCTGGCGAAGCCCGTCGGCGAGTCCAGGCCGAAGGCCCCGGTCCGCCCCGCTGATCCGACCGGACAAAGAGGTCCTAATAGCGGCAGTCGGCATGCGCGCCGCCGGTCACCGTGCCGGCCAAACGTCCTCATCTCGGCAGATCCGCACCGCGAGCCGCGAACGATCACGTAACCCTGCGTAGCGCGCGGATCGCGGCAGATCAGTACACCTGACCTTCGTCGACGCCCAGCCACCGGTAAGGCAATGCGCCCGGCAGCTATCCGAACGCATTGACATCGGCAGGATCGCACACCGGCCGTCTCCAGCCGGTGGCGTCGGCGGCGATCAGTTTCCTGATCAGAAGGGAGGTGCGTCCTCGCCCATCAACGCCAGCACGACGCCTCCCTTCCCGCTCTTGAGGCTCTGGACCACGACCTTGCCTGTGCTGCCGTCGGGCAACTCCAACGTAAAGGTCTTCCCGACCGCGTTCTTGGGGCCATTGCCGGCGCTGTTGGCGGGTCGGAAGTCGCCTGCCCACGGCGGGGTCCCACCCTTGCGGGCGGGCTCGGCGAAGAGCGCGGCGGTGCCGGGGGTCCTGGTGCCGTCCGAGGAGAGAAGCACTGAGGCGCTGCGATAGGTAGCCATATACGCCAAGGCTATCCCGGACTGCGCTCGTTCGCGCCACGACAACTGCCCCGTAACGCGAACGGCCACGGGGAGCGACCTTGATCTGCTCTCACCCCTTGGGTTGACCGTGCGTTGGCCGCGGCCCGAGCTAAACCCCGGCCGCCGAACCTGCAACTTCGGCGGCCGACAGCCCGCCGGCTCGGCCGACGTCTCGCCACCGCGTCCGCACTTGTCCGCACCAGTCCCAGACGCCTCGGCAGGTTGTCGGCGCGCACGATCGGCGGCATGTGCGGATGTCCCGCATTCGGGTCAGCGCCCTCGTCTGCCACCATGGGCTCGTGGACGAGCAAATCACGCCGATCCTTCGCACCAACAACGCCGAAGCTGCCATGGCCTGGTATGCGCGGCTGGGCTGGCTCATCCCAATAGCGGTCGGTGCGCCGCTGATCAAGTGGCTCGCCCACCGCGCCCGCACCGCGAACGTGACCATCCCTACCGTTATCGGCGAAAAGGTTGCGCCGTGAACACCGGCGCGATCAGACTTCGCCGCGGACAGCACCGGCAAGGAGCGGACGTGCTAATCGCAAGCCACGCCGCCTACCCGGCATTCCGCCACGTCTTCCCTGACCCTCGGCGCCGCTTGCAGGCACTGCGTCCGTTCTTCGAAGCCACCGTGCGCGACGCGATCCCATTCGGCTCCGTGTACGCCAGTACCGATGCCGGCGCCACGGCCGCCGTCGCGGTTTGGCTGCCTCCGGGCGCGTTCCCCTGGACCGGCACCCGGCAGGCGCGGGCCGTACCGACACTCATCCAGACCATGATCGCCGCGCCCCGGTCCTTCCCCGCCTTCATGCGCCTAGGGTCCAACGCCGCACGGGCACACCCCACCGAGCCACACTGGTACCTCGTCGTGCTCGGAGTACGTCCGAGCCACCAGGGCCACGGCCACGGATCCCGGCTCGTCACTGCGGGACTTCGACATGCCGACCGCGCCGGCACCGCCTGCTACTTGGAGACCTCCGACCCGGACAACGTGGCGTTCTATCAACGGTTCGGCTTCACCGTCGTCGACGACGCGTTGCCCCTCGTGCCCGGCGGCCCAACCCACATCGCGATGCGCCGCCCACCGGTCAGGTAGCGACCGGCGATTTCAGGTTCCGAGCCCGCAGTCAAGCGAGCTCCTGGCCCGCCTGACCGGTCCGACCTGACGCTCTGATCGAACATCCTCAATTCGGCACGACCGCGCGCCCAGCGGCTACGTCCGGACGGCAACCGGGCCAGCTCGGCGTGACGCTGCGTAGCGCGCAGATCGCGGCAGAAGCGGATGTTCGATGTTGGCTCTCCGCTGCGATTATGAGCCTGTGTTACATCACAATGAGCCTGTCGACTTCTTGCGTCGCTACGACGGCGTCCCGCCGGAGATCCTGGCCGATGGGACTTGGTTGCTTGAGCGGCGAACCTTCTGGGCGAGCCTGATGTACGGCTTGGCTGAAGAGGACCTCCTCGATGCTCTGTTCGGCAGTGGTGAAGAGGTCTGGCTAACTGACCAGATCGACAATCTGCATGAAGAGATCGAACAGTCCGGTAAGTGGCCAGTGCTCAGGCTCGGAACCCAGGCTTCAGACTTCGCGATGGTCGCCTGGCATGGTCACGGCACGGAGGGCTACGACTTCGTCGTTTTGCCTGGTGGCGATCGGTGTATCAGCGTGGCGAGTGTCGAAGGCGGCTTCTACGGACCTGGGTTGTCCTGGCCGGAGGCAGAGAGGTTGATCGAGCGAGGGCACCTCGGCTCGACTGCTCAGCGTCTGCTTCTGCTTGTGCGCGCGCTGGGGGACGCGGATATGCCGACGGACGTGGTGGGACAAGTTGCCGAAGCACTGTTAGCCGTCGGCAACGCCACGTGCTCCTACGAGATCGCTGTGGAGGCCGCTCAGCAACTGCTCAAGGACGAAACGCGGTGGACTATGCAAGGTGAAGTACTGCTTTGCGATGGTAGACATGCGGTTCGCCGACCGGGCGGGCTGCCTCCGGATGACCTGCTCAATCTGACGCGGGCACTGCAGTAACGCCGTGCCTCAGTACCTCCTCGGCCCGGGTCTCCCGGCTGAGCGGGTGCACTCTCCTCGGCAGATCCGGTCGTCTCGAACGCGCTGTCCGTGGCAAATGAGTGCAGTTAGGCCGGTCACCGGCTGGGCGATCGGGCCGACGTCGCCGGCCCGTGGTGTGATCGGTCGTCATCAGCATGATCATGCGCAAGCGAACTGTCTTGTCGGTCCAGGCGCGTAGCGTCCAGAAGTGTTCGCGACGGAGGAGAAGCCAGATGATCGACAGTAACGGCACCTCGGATTTCGAGCCTGTGGCCCGCGCGCTGGAGACGCTGCTGCGTGGGGTGACCGACGACCTGCTCACCTGTCCCACCCCGTGTGAGAGGTGGACGGTCGGCGATTTACTCGACCACCTCATGGGGCTGACGGTCGCGTTCCGGATAGCTGCTGAGAAGGGACCCGACGCCGCGCCGGCTGGCCCTGGCAATCCCTCGGTTGCGAAGCTCGACCCGGAGTGGCGCAGCCGACTGCCGGTGCAGCTCGATGAGTTGGTTGCTGCGTGGCGCGAGCCGGCCGCCTGGAGGGGCGAGACCGCGGCCGGCGGGGTGGTGCTGCCGGCCGAGATCATGGGCATCGTCGCGCTGAACGAGCTGGTCGTCCACGGATGGGATCTCGCCAGCGCGACCGGACAGCCATACGACGCCGATAATCGGACCGTCGAGACGGTCTCTCGCCTGGTGTCCCAACAGGCGAGCAGCGACGGCACCCCTGGCCTGTTCGGACCGTCGATTACCCTGCCCGCCGGCGCTCCCCTGCTCGACCGGGTCCTCGGGCTCACCGGCCGCGACCCCGGGTGGAAGTCCTAGCACCGATACGCAAATCCGGCGAAGATGGCAGACGGCAAGGGATCTCTGGCTGCCGGGGCTCAGTCAGACCTTCTGAGCAACTGCGCGGTCAGCGGCAGAACCGTGCACGTGACCTTGAGAACGTACAGCCGTCACGAGCAGGAATCGCGCGCGATGACGGCGGTGATTAGTTCCATCCCGTGGCGTTGCAGGACACGGTCTGGCAGTCCTCGCAGATGAAGAGGCTGCGCCAGCCGTCGCCGTACTCACGGATCCGGTTCTCGACCGAGACGACGTGGAACATCAGCTGTCCGCAGGAGGGCCAGGACGGATTCGCGTAGAGGCCGGTCGGCGGGCCGCCGGCAGTGCCGACGACACCAGGGGTGAGTTGGACGTGGCCGTTGCGATATACGAGGTCCGTGTCGTAGGGCCGCAGTTCCACCGAGCCCAACCCAAAGCCGGGTACCTCCAGCGAGCGGTAGGTCTCCTCTTCCTCGGCGGCGGGCGGCTCGTCGTACGTGATGGCCTCGCTGTGGTAGCGGCCGTAGTCGTCGATGCCTGCGTGGAGGGTCCACGAGCAGGTGGCCCGTATCCCGACGAGGTGGACACGATCGGCCGGCCAAGGTGGCAGGCCCGGCACGTCTGTGTGACGCAACGACAGGTAGTGCCAGGAGATCAGGGTGGCCGAGGGGCGCTGCGCTACCTGTTCGACCGGCAGTCGCACCGGGTGATCTACGGCCGCGAGTTCTCCCGGTTGGTTGATGGGCCGCAGGAAAACGGCGCGGCGATGGGGCGAGAACCGGTTTAGTGCTGGTCCTGTGGGCGGCACCCAGATCCCGCAGAGCTCATACTCTTCGCGGTCTCCGCCGTTACGCACATCCTCTGCGATCGCGCTCAGGGCGGCAGCGCTGCCGATCGCGGCGAACGCCCAAGCGTCACCGAACGACCAGTGATGACGCAACCTTCGCGCCAGGTGCTCCACGCACCGATCCGGTGCACCGCCCAACAGCAGACACTGGTCCGCGAAGCTGACGTCGAACCGTTCGAGCATGTCGGTGATGACTGCCTCTTGGTACGGCCGGAACAACTCCGGTCGCGTGCCTGCGAGGAAAGCCAGATGGTCACCGAGCCCTCGGGTGTCCGAGTCAGGCCGTTGGAGGAGTTCCATCAGCGCGGCAAGATCGTCCGGGCCAGCGGTAACGGTGCCATACCCGTCACGGGCTTGATCGGCATCGCGGCAAAATATCACCTCGGCCTCCGGACGACTGCTCGGCCACAGACCAGGCATCGCCGGCGTTAACGCCCGTCGACACGACCGACCCAGGGTGTAGGCGTCGGCCCGCCGAGCGGAAACCCAGATCTTTCGCCGACGAGCCAGGCGCACGCTCCTCCAAGGGCCGTACCTTGCCGTGTACGGTCTGCGGTCATGTCGCTCAAGCTGCTCCCGGTCGACGACGTGTGGGTGGACCGCATGATCATGCTGGCCGACGTGCCCTGGGAACGGGCGACGGTCGAGGCGATGTTCGTGGAGTGGGGTCTCGTCCGGCCCGGCGAGGACGTCGGTTGGGAGGGGGGCCCGGGAGCACCGCAGTTCGCCGTCGACCACGAGGGTGAACCGTCGGGGTGGCTCGTCGAGCTCGGCGCGGCCCCGCCGGATCCGGACGTGTGGGTGCACCTGCCGTGCGCGCTGTACTGGCCGGCGTTCGGGGCGGAGGAGCCGGACGACCGCGACGACGAGGACGAGCACGACGAGGACGAGCACGACGAGGACCTTCCCCCGCTGTGGGCTCGGTGGCCGGACGCAAGGCGGGCCAAGTTCCATGCCGAACGGGATCGCCTCGCCGCGCTAATCACCACCCGTCTCGGTGCGCCGGAGAGCGTGGTGACCGGAGCGTACGACAGCTACCGGGCGGTGTGGCGACGTGGTGACCGGGCGCTGCTGCTGGAGACGACCGACGACATCCACACGTACTCGCATTACGACGTGCTCGGCATCCGGCTGCGGCGATACGACCCGTCGCTCACCGACCTGGACACCTGACTGAGGCCGGCGCCGTGCCAAGGCTACGGCGCGGATACCGGCGCGGCTCGCGGCAGATGAGCGCAGATGATCATGAAGGTGCCGATTGCGGCGAGTTCGGAGGCTTGGCCTTCTGCGGGTAGATCGTCTCGTGACGGGCCAGCATGGCAACGAACTCGCTGATCT
>NZ_JBQHDD010000012.1:0-188659 GCF_052068055.1 Micromonospora sp. L32
CCGCCGGTGCCGCCCGCGCCGCCGGTGCCGCCCGCGCCGCCCGCGCCGCCCGCGCCGCCCGCGCCGCCCGCGCCGCCGGTGCCGCCCGTGCGCCGGTGCCGCCCAGCGCTCACTGGTCAGGCCGTTTCAGGACGCGTGGCAACGCCTACGCGACTCGCTTTCGAGCTGATGTCGTGAACGATTCAGCCGGGTGAGATGCCGCTGGTGGGTGTCATCGGACACCTCACCGTCCGTGCCTCACCCTCGGCAGGATGGCCGCCGCAACAGCCGGGCGGTTACCCGGTGCTGCACTGCGCGCCCCCACCGAACGTCATACCGCCTACCCAACGCGTAGGGCCGGGCGTGAGTCGTTAGCGACATCAGCTCCAAAGCGTCGCATCACCCCACCGTTGTCCCCAGCCCGGCGGGTTTTCCACAGCGTTATCCACAGGTTGGCCGAGGCTGTTGAAAGGACGCGGTGCGTGGTCGCAGCATGGGTTCGTGACGCAGACCTCGCCCCGGATCGACCTGGGCCGCACGATCCGCGCGATGCGCCGCCGCGCCGATCTGAGTCAGCGGGAGCTGGCCGAGAAGTCCGGGGTACCGCAGGCGACGATCGCGCGCATCGAGTCGGGGCGGGCGGTCGATCCGCGCTTCCGCACGATCGAGGCCCTGGTGGCAGCGGTGCGGGGCCGGATCGTGATGTCTGTGCCGACCGCCGGCGACGGGGTCGAGGTCGGGGGCGGCATCGAGGCTGGGCCTGGCGGCCACGGCGTGGCCGAGGAGGGTCGCGAGCAGGCGACGGGTGGGCTGCCGGCCGTACCGCACGACGAGCTGCGGGACGCGGTCGGTCGGCGCTACCCGGCACACCTGGACGCATGGCCGGTGCACGAGCCGAAGGACTGGCCGGGTGCGTGGTGGGCGGACTGGTACAACCTGCCGCCCGAGCGGTGGCCCCTGCCGCTGCCCGAGGCGACGTACGAGCGGGACCGCGGCTACCGGGACCGGCGACGCAGGGCGGAACTAGTGCGCCGCAAGTTCTCGGTACGCCAGGTCGTCGAGCCCGGCCGGTCGGCGACGTGCTGGCGGTTCGTCGCCGAGCTGCCCGACGGGGAGCTCGTCGGCGAGTTGCGGGCCCACGAGCGCACAGTGCACCTGGCATACGGGGGCGACGAGTCGGTGTGGCCCCGCGACCTGGTGCTCGACGGAGTGCTGGTCGCCAACGAGCACCGGCGGCTCGGCATCGGGCGTGGGTTGCTGGACGCGTTGCTCCGGCGGATGGCGGAGGTGCGGATAGGCGCGGTGTCCGGGATCGCCGAGGGCCCGGCGTCAACTTCCTGGCGGCGTGCGGCTTCCGAATCGCACCGCACCGGCCCCTGGCGATGTGTCTCGACCTGCCGGTCAGCTCAGGGCCCGGGCGGCCGCCGTGAGGGCGGTGAACGCCTCCCGCATCCGCCACGACCCCCGGTCCCGGGGGCCGATCGGGTTGGAGACGGTGCGCAGCTCGGCGAAGGGCAGGCCGGCGTGCGCGGCGGCCACCGCCACGCCGTACCCCTCCATGGCCTCGGCCACGGCGTCCGGGTGGCGGTCGGCGAGGGCTCGGGTGCTCGCGGCCGTGCCGGTCACCGTGCTGACGGTCAGCACCGCGCCGACGACCGCCTCGGGGAGCGCCGCGCACAGGGTGGCCAGCAGGTCGGGGTCGGCGTAGACGGTTGGACCGCCACCCAGCAGCTCCGGCGGCATGCCCAGCTCGTCGACCGGGATGAACCCCTCGGGCGACTCCGCGCCCAGGTCCGCCGCCACGCTGCGGGTGCCGAGGACCGTCGCGCCGACCGCCACCCGGCCGGCGAAGCCGCCGCCGATCCCGGCGCTCACCACCGCCCGGTACGGGCGACCCGCCGCCTCGGCCAGCGTCAGCAGCCGCGCGGTGGCGGCACCGGCCATCGCCGGCCCCACCCCGACCGGCCGTACGGTCACCGTCGGGTCGGTGAGGCCGGCCCGGACCGCCTCCGCCTCGGCCGGCACGGCGGTCAGCACCAGCAGACCCGTCACGACACCGACCCCGGCGACTGGCGCCGCTGGTCGTCGTCCGCCCCGCCGGGACGCGCCACGGCCGAGGACGGCCGGTAGATGTGGTACCCGGGCGGTGCCAGTCCGGCGTCGTCGCCGGCGGTGTCGGGGGAGCGGTGGCCGGTCGGCGCCGGTGAGGTCGGCGCGGCCTGGGCGGCGGCCGCCGTGGCGGCGTCCGCCGCCGCGTCGTGATCGTGCGGACCGGCGGTGTACGGCTCGTGGCTCGGCCCGGGCCGGTCCCGACCGGCGGTGCGCGGCTCATGGGTCGGCTCGGGCCGGTCGCGACCGGCGTAGTGCGGCTCGTGGGTCGGCCCGGGCCGGCCGCGGTCCGGGCTGTCCGGCCGGTCTGAGCCCGGCGTGCTGCCTGCCGCGTTTTCCGGCACGTCGTGGTCCGCGAGTTCCTCGTCGGTGAGCGGGCGACCGATCAGCCGTTCGTCGCGCAGTCGACCGGCGACCACGATGCCCCGGACGGCGGCGAGCACGCCCACCCCGGCGGCGACCGCGATGCCGACCCGCCCCTCGAAGGGGACCAGGCCGAGGCCGCCGCCGGCCACGAAGGCCAGCATCAGCGCGGTCTCCGAGTGGGCGAAGGAGCTGGCCCGCAGCCGCTCCGGGATCCGCTCCTGGATCGAGGCGTCCACGGCCAGTTTGGCGATTCCGCTGGTCAGCGCGGCGACCAGGCAGAGCACCGCCACCATCGGCAGGGAGAACTTCAGCGTGCCCAGGACGGCCACCCCGGCCACGATGATCATGCTGCTCGACTGGATCGCGGCGGGCCGGTGGATGCGCAGCCGGGTGCCGAGCGCGGTGGCCAGGAAGCCGCCCACGACCAACGCCCCGCCGACCAGGCCCAGCGCCGCCTGGTCGCTGAGTTCGCGCCCGAAGAAGTCGGTGTTCAGGTCGCCCTTCTTGAGCGCGAACGCGAGGAAGAGCAGCAGGAAGCCGTAGAGCGCGCGCGGCGCCGCCGCGCCGATCAGGGTGGCGATCACCAGGCGGCCGGCCGGGCGACCCCGGCCCAGGGGCCGGTCCCGGTCGGGGTTCAGCCCGCGCCACGGGCGGGGTACCCGCTCCGGCGGCTCGGAGTCCGCCTTCGGTGGCAGCCGCAGCGCGATCACCATGCCGACCAGGAAGATCACCGAGGCCACCCGCAGCGGCCACTGCGGCCCGAACCAGAACGCGGCCAGCCCGATCGGCGCCACCAGCGCGCCGGCCACCGTGCCGTAGACGCTGGCCCGCGCCCCCACCTGGGAGAGGCCGAGCCCCTCGGGCAGCAACCGGGGCACGGCCGCCGAGCGGGCCACCCCGTACGCCCGGGAGAGCGCGAGCACGCCGAACGCGGCCGGGTACAGCCCGAGGCCGCCGATGTAGTCCGAGATCAACCAGGCCAGGAACGCCCGGCCGAGCATGGTGGTGGCCAGGGCGTACCGGCGGCCGTGCCGGAAGTGGTCGAGCAACGGGCCGACCACCGGCGCCAGCATGGCGAACGGCACCATCGTGACCAGCAGGTAGAGCGCGACCTTGCTGCGCGCCTCGCCGAGCGGGACGTCGAAGAAGATCGTCCCGGCCAGGCCGATCGCGATGAGCGTGTCACCGGCGCAGGAGATCGCGTGCAGGTCGAAGAGGCGGACCATGCCGACCTCACCGCCGGCTCCCCGCGCCCGCGCCGACCCCGCCCGCCGGGTCATCCAGCGTCCTCCGCGCAGTGATCCGCGGAACAGCAGACGTGCGGCGCGGATGCCCGTGCCGGCGGTCCGGCCGAGGACGGACCGCCCGGAGCGGGAGGAGAGCGGCATGTGCACCATCCTCGCCCATCTGATCCACGCCCGTCGCGCCACCCGGGGAAGACGTCATCGGGGAGTCCCTGTCAGGCGGCGACGCGCATGGGGAACAATGGACGGGTGACCAGGCCCGCCTCCACCCGCGCCGCCCGCCTCGACCAGGTCTGTGCCGCCGCCGTCGACGTGGCGCGCGACGCCATCACCGAGGTGGAGCCCTCCGACGTCGGTGATCACCTGCGCGCCGTCGCCGAGGGCGACCGGGTCGTCACGCACTACTTCGAGTGCCGGCTCGCCGGCTACCGCGGCTGGCGGTGGGCGGTCACCGTGACCCGGGTGCCGCGCAGCAAGCACGTCACGATCTGCGAGACCGTGCTGCTGCCCGGCTCCGACGCCCTGCTCGCCCCGGGCTGGCTGCCCTGGCAGGAGCGGCTCAAGCCGGGCGACCTCGGCCCGGGCGACCTGCTGCCCACCGCGCCGGACGACGAGCGGCTCGCCCCGGGCTACCTGCTCTCCGACGACCCGGCGGTCGAGGAGGTCTCCTGGGAGCTCGGCCTCGGCCGGCCCCGGGTGCTGTCCCGCGAGGGGCGCTCCGAGACCGCCGAGCGCTGGTACGAGGGCGACCACGGCCCGTCCGCGCCGATCTCGGTGGCGGCGCCCGCCGCCGCCCGCTGCGGCACCTGCGGCTTCTACCTGCCGCTGGCCGGGGCGATGCGGCAGGCGTTCGGCGCCTGCGGCAACTTCTACGCCCCGGACGACGGCCGGGTGGTCAGCGCCGACCACGGCTGTGGCGCGCACTCCGAGGCGCTGGTCGAGGCGGCAGAGTCCCCGGTCGACGAGATGCCCACGATCTACGACGACAGCGCGGTCGAGGCGATGTCGGTCAGTCGCGCGCCGGGCTCGGTGGAGACGGGCGAGCCGGCGGAGCCGTACGGCCACTCCTGACGGTCAGTCCTGCGGGGACGATTCGCGACGGCGGCGCCGGTTGGCGTCGTGCCGCATCATCACGGCCAGACCGGGAAAGCCCCACAGGAAACCGGCCAGGCAGGTCCAGAGCCAGTTCTGGTGCCCGTGCTCCGTGAGCCAGCCCCGGAAGAAGACCAGCAGGACGAGGCCGACGACCGCCCAGGCGATCAGCCCGGCGACCGCGAACGGGACCATCGGCGGGTCGAGCGGCTCGGGCCGCGGCGCTTGCTCCTGTGGCACGGGGAAAAGCGTACGCGATCAACTTTTCCTGCCGGGCCGTGATCTGGGACGATGCGCGCGACAACCGAAGATCACCTGCGAGGGACCTGATGGCCATTGCGCCGCCGGACAACGGCACTCCACCCGATCCCGCCCAGCCCCGCACCGGTTTTGACCGGTTCTTCGAGATCTCCGCCCGTGGTTCGACGATGAGCCGCGAGGTACGGGGTGGTCTGGCGACCTTCTTCACGATGGCGTACATCGTGGTGTTGAACCCGCTGATCCTGGGCGGTGCTGTCGACGGTGACGGCAAGAAGCTCTCGATCCCCGCACTGGCCGCCGCGACCGCCCTGGTCGCCGGCCTGATGACGATGCTGATGGGCGTCGTCGGACGATTCCCGATGGCGCTGGCCGCCGGTCTGGGCGTGAACGCGCTGGTCGCGTACGAGATCGCCCCGGAGATGACCTGGGCGGACGCGATGGGCCTGGTGGTGATCGAGGGTGTGATCATCGCCGTGCTGGTCCTCACCGGCCTGCGTACGGCGGTCTTCCGCTCGGTCCCCACCCAGCTGAAGACGGCCATCGGCGTCGGCATCGGTCTCTTCCTCACCATCATCGGCCTGGTCGACGCCGGCTTCGTCCGGCGGATTCCGGACGTGGCCAACACCACCGTGCCGGTGGGCCTGGGCATCAGCGGCAAGATCGTCAGCTGGCCGATGCTGGTCTTCGTGGTCGGCCTGCTGGTGACCCTGGTGCTGGTGGTACGCCGGGTGCGCGGCGCGATCCTGATCGGCATCCTGGCCTCGACCGTGCTGGCGATCATCGTGGAGGCGGTCGCCAACGTCGGGCCGTCCTTCGTCGACGGCAAGCCCAACCCCAAGGGCTGGTCGCTGAACGTGCCGGAGCTGCCCAAGCAGGTCGTGGACGTCCCGGACCTGTCGCTGCTGGGCAACTTCAACGTGCTGGACTCGTGGAGCCGCGCCGGCTGGCTGGTGCCGCTGATGTTCGTCTTCACGCTGCTGATCACCGACTTCTTCGACACCATGGGCACGATGGTGGCGATCGGCCAGGAGGGGGACATGCTCGACGAGCGGGGCACCCCGCCGCGGGCCAAGGAGATCCTGCTGGTCGACTCGATCGCCGCGGCGGCCGGTGGCGCGGCGAGCGTCTCCAGCAACACGTCGTACATCGAAAGCGCCGCCGGTGTGGGGGAGGGCGCCCGGACCGGCGTGGCCAACCTGGTCACCGGCGCCCTGTTCCTGTTGGCGATGTTCCTGGCGCCGCTGGCGGTGGTGGTGCCCTTCGAGGCGGCCTCGACGGCGCTGGTGGTGGTCGGTTTCCTGATGATGACCGCGGTACGCACCATCGACTGGACCGACTACGAGATCGCCATTCCGGCGTTCCTCACCATCACCTTCATGCCGTTCACCTACTCGATCTCCAACGGCATCGGCGCCGGCATCATCAGCTACGTGGTGCTGAAGCTGGCCAAGGGGAAGGCGCGGGACATCCACCCGCTGCTCTACGGGGTGGCCGTGCTGTTCGTGCTCTACTTCCTGCGCGGGCCGATCGAGTCCGTGGTGCTGTAGCTCGACCGCCGCTCCGGGCCGGGGCCGAAACCGGATACCCGGCCCGGAGCAGCACAAACTCCCCGTGAGCATGGTCATATCGCGTGTCGTTAGCCAGGCTCATTAGTTATGCTAACTACTGTGACGGAGCGGACGGTGACGGCGAAACGCGTGCCACCGGCGCAGCTGGCCCCTCAGCTGCGTGATGCGATCACCCGACTCAACCGGCGGGTCCGACAGGCCCGGCCGGTCGGCGACCTGACGGTCACCCAGCTCTCCGCGCTCACCAGCCTCAAGCTGGCGGGCGCGCTGACGCCCCGGGAACTGGCCGACGTCGAACGGGTGCAGCCACCGACGATGACCAAGATCGTCGCGAAGTTGGAGGAGCGCGGCCTCGTGCAGCGCACCCCCCACCCGACCGACGGTCGTCAGGTCATCCTGGCGGCGACCGAAGGGGGCCTGGCCGTGCTCGAACAGTTCGAGCGGGCCCGCAACGAGTGGCTGGCCAGCCGGCTCGCCGCGCTCACGGAGGACGAACGGGACACGCTGCGGCGCGCCGCCGAGATCCTCCAGCAGCTGGCAAGAGCCTGACACACCCGCACCTCGGGGTCCGCACCGTCCGTTGTGGATGAGGCGTACCACGAGGAGGCGCACCAAGAGTGCAGGCGAAGCTGACGACGATGTTCCAGTCCCTACAGGTCCGTAACTACCGGCTATTCGCATCCGGGCAGCTGATCAAGCTGATCGGCGTCTGGATGATGTTCATCGCCCAGGACTGGCTCGTCCTCGAGCTCTCCGACGACTCCGCCACCGCGCTCGGCGTGGTGACGGCACTCCAGTTCACCCCGGTGCTGCTGCTCACCCTGCTCTCCGGCCGGCTCGCCGACCGGTACGACAAGCGACTGCTGCTCTTCGTCGCCAACGCCTTCTGGACGGTGCTCGCGCTCGGGATGAGCGTGCTGGTCCTCACCGACCTGGTGCAGCTCTGGCACGTCTTCGCCTTCGCCGCCCTGCTCGGCGTCGCCAACGCCGTCGAGACCCCCGTCCGCCAGGCGTTCGTCTCCGAACTGGTCGGCATGTCCCTGCTGCCCAACGCGCTCTCGCTCAACGCGGCGGTCTTCAACTCGGCGCGGATCGTGGGCCCGGCCGTGGCCGGCCTGGCCATCGCCGCCTTCGACGTCGGCCCGGTGTTCCTCTTCACCGCGGTCAGCTCGATCGCCCCACTGGCCACCGTGGTACGGATGCGCCCCGCCGAACTGCACCGCAAGGACCTGCCGCCGGTCGGCGAGCGGGACTCGGCCAAGGTCGTCGACGGGCTGCGGTACGTCTTCCGCCGTCCCGACCTGCTGCTGCCGATGGCGGTGATGTCGGTGGTCGGGATGACCCTGTTCAACTTCCAGCTCACCCTGGCCGCGCTGGCCAAGACCGTGTTCCGTACCGGTGCGGCCTCGTTCGGCCTGTTCAGCACCGCGCTGGCGATCGGGGCCCTGGTCGGGGCGCTGGCCGGCACCGGGCGGCGCAGCCGCCCCTCCGTCTGGGTGGTGCTGGGCGCGGCGGTCGGTTGTGCCGTCTTCGGCACCCTGGTCGGGCTGGCGCCGGCGTACTGGCTGGTGGTGGCGCTGCTGCTGCCCACCGGCTTCTTCATGGTCTTCTTCGCCCAGGCCGCCAACCAGCGGGTCCAGCTCGGCGTCGACGCCGCCTTCCGGGGCCGGGTGATGGCGCTCTGGGTGCTGGTCTTCCTCGGCACCAACCCGGTCGGCGCCCCGCTGATCGGCTGGGTCGCCGAGATCTACGGCGCCGGGGCGAGCATCTGGATGGGCGGCCTGATCTCGCTGGCCACCGCCCTGCTCGCGCTCACCTGGCAGCTGCGGCGGTCCGGCGCCCGGCTGCGCTTCCGGGTGCTGCCCATGCCCCGCTTCTACGTGGTCTCGTCGCCCGACTGCTGACCGACGCGCCGCCGGCCCGCCCCCGCCACGCGCGGGAAAGGCGGGCCGGTTTCGCGTCCGGATACCGGCAATCCGGTGGCGGGAGCCGGGCGTGGGCCTTAGCGTCGATATGTGGCAGGCGGTGGCGCACTGACGCTCGTACTGGCGATCCTCGCCGTGGCATGTCTGCCGGCGGCGTTCGCCCTGCTCTTCTGCCTCGACGAGATCTTCGACCGGGTGGCCTGCGGTTGGGCCGAGTGGCGCGACGGGCGACGCGAGCGCCGCACCATCGCCCGGCTGGACCGGGCGATCGAGGCGGACGCCCTCACCCGAGACATCGACCTGACCCAGCTCGACCGGGTCGACCGGCAACCCCTGGAACGCATCGCCGCCGACCTGCGCCGCCTCGGCGGGCACCGGCTCGCCGCCCGGGGCCGCTCGGTGGTCTGGCACGCCTCGGTCATCGACGCGTACGACGACCGGCTCCGGGCCGCCTGCCGGGCGCTGGCGATCACCGAGCACCTCACCGAGCTGGAGGGCGTGGACCGGGAGATCGAGCGGGTCCGGGTCGAAGGACTGCTCGCCCAGGCGGGGCTGGCGCTGCCGGCCGCCGTCGCCGGCCGCCGACCCCGTCACCGGCGGGCGTGAGACTCTTCGTCGCGGTCTACCCGCCGCCCGCCGCGGTCGCTCACCTGACCGACCGGCTCGCCGGGCTGCGGATCGGCGCCGCCTCCGCCGCCGGCATCAACGTACGCCTCGCCGACCCGGCGAACCTGCACGTCACGCTCGCCTTCCTCGGTGACGTGGAGGCGGACCGCCTGGTCGACGTGGAGAGCACCCTCGGGCTCGCCGCCGAGACGTCCCGCGCGGGGCGCGTCGGCGCACCCCGGCTCCGGCTCGGCGGGGGCGGCCGGTTCGGCCGGGGCCGCTTCACCGTGCTCTGGGTGGACCTGCTCGGCGATGTCGAGGCGCTGCACGTGCTGGGCCGGTTGATCCGGATGGGGCTGCGCCGCAACCGCCTCCCGCACGACGAGAAGCCGTTCCGCCCGCACCTCACGATCGCCCGCCCCGGCGACCGGATCGACCCGACCGACGTGGAGGCCGACCGGGCCGCGCTCGGCGGCTACGAGGGGCCGGAGTGGCCGGCGACCGAGCTGGTGCTGGTCCGCAGCCACCCCGGCCCCCGGCCGACGTACGACCGGCTCGCCGCCTGGCCGCTCTGACCGGTCCCGGGAGCCCGGGCAGGCCCGCGACATGCGGCGTGTCGCGGTGTCCGGTCCCCGGATGACCGCGACACGCCGCAACCGGTGCGGAGCAGGCGCCGCACCGCACCCGGTGCGGGTCACCGGGGTTGGGGGTGGGTCACCAGGCCCAGGCCTCCGGGCCGGGGCCGCCGTTGCCGACCGGCGGGAACAGCTCGTCGAGGCGCTTCTCCGTCGCCTCGTCGATGTCGACGGTCAACGCGCCCAGGCTCCGGTCGAGCTGGTCCATGGTGCGCGGGCCGATGATCGGGGCGGTCACCCCGGGCCGGGAGAGCAGCCAGCCCAGCGCCACGTCGGCCGGGTCGTGCCCGAGGTCCGCGCAGAGCTTCTCGTACGCCTCGATGGTCGTCCGGTGCTCGGCCAGCGCGTCGGCGGCGCGCCCGCTCGCACCCCGCGCGGCGCCGCCCTCGGCCATCTTGCGCAGGACCCCGCTGAGCAGTCCGCCGTGCAGCGGCGACCAGGGGATGACGCCCAGCCCGTAGTGCTGCGCGGCGGGGATCACCTCCAGCTCGACGTGCCGGGTGAGCAGGTTGTAGATGGACTGCTCGGCGACCAGACCGAGGAAGTTGCGCCGGCCCGCCGCGGCCTGCGCCTGGGCGATGTGCCAACCGGCGAAGTTGGACGATCCGACGTAGATCACCTTGCCCTGGGCGACCAGGGTCTCCATCGCCTGCCAGATCTCCTCCCACGGCGTGCTCCGGGAGACGTGGTGCATCTGGTACAGGTCGATCACGTCGGTCTGGAGCCGGCGCAGCGAATCCTCGCAGGCCCGGATGATGTGCCGGGCGCTCAGGCCCTGCTCGTTGGGCCAGTCGCCCATCTTGCCGTAGACCTTGGTGGCGAGGACCACCTTGTCGCGCCGGCCGCCGCCCTGGGCGAACCAGCGGCCGATGATCTGCTCGGTGATGCCCTCACCGGTCTGCCAGCCGTACACGTTGGCGGTGTCGAAGAAGTTGATGCCGTGTTCCAGCGCCCGGTCCATGATGGCGAAGCTGTCCGGCTCGGTGGTCTGCGGCCCGAAGTTCATCGTGCCGAGGCAGAGCCGGCTCACCGACAGACCGGTGCGTCCCAGATTCGTGTACTCCATGGGTCCACCCTGGCACGCGCGCACTTAGAGTGCCTCGCGTGCCAGGGTGCCCGTTGGATCAGGAGGACTCGCGGGCCGCCGGGCCGGTGCCGAAGAGGACGTCGTCCCAGCTCGGCAGCCGCTTGCGCGGCTTGCCGGAGGCATCGGTCGACTCGCCGCCGGCCGCCGCCGCGGCACCCGTGCGGCGGGGCCGGAGCACCGCCAGCGACGGTACGGCCGGAACCTCCTTCGGCGCGTCCGAGTCGTCGTCGAACGCCGAACCCTGGCCACCGCCGAGCAGTGCCGCCGCGCCCCCGCCGACAGCCCGCTGCCGGGGCGCGTCGGCGCCGGCCAGCGCGGCCGGGGAGCGCGGGTCGAGCCCGCGACCCGAGGTGCCGCCGAGCGGCCGGTCGAGGGAGGCGAGCAGGGCGTCGCGCCCGGCCCGGATCGGGTCCCGCCCGGAACGGCTGTGCTCGCCGGCCGCCGGCAGGCCGTGCCCGCCCCGGCTCGGCTCGCCGCGCGACGGGCCGGGCAGCGCGTGCCCGCCCCGCTCCGGCGCCGGCTCCTGGCCGAGGATCGGCGTCGGACGCTCGGCGCACAGGTACTGCGCCATGTCGTCGTGCGGGGTGACGTTCTGCCGCAGCTTGTCGAGGTCCCAGACCGCCTGCGCGGTGGCCTTGCCCGACGGCCAGGTGGCGATGATCCGCCAGGTGCCGTCGTCGCGCCGGTACGCGTCCCAGGAGATCTTCTCGGTGTCTATCCCGTGCTGCGCCAGCCGGCCGTTGACCACCTCGGCCAGCGGGGTCGGCTTCTCCGCGCCCTTGAGCCGGGTGCGCCGGGCGTGCTGGGCGAGCATGGCCCGCTCCTGGAGCACCGGGCCGGCGTAGCGCAGGACCCGGTCGACCGGGACACCCGCGATGCGGGCGACGTCCTCGGCGGACTCGCCGGAGCGGATCCGGGCCTGGATGTCCCGGGGGGAGAGCGACGGCGTCGGGTCGGCGGCGGCGGGCACCACCGCGAGCGGCGCCGCGCCGGGCTCGGCGTGCAGCACCGTGGCGATGCGTTCGTCGATGGGGAGGGCGAGCAGGCGCCCGACCTCGTCGGCGAGCACCAGAGCCTGGCCGTCCTCGGAGAGGGCGACGAAGCGTACTGGGCGCATGGCGTTGCCTCCGTCCCGCTTCGCTGGCCGTCACGCCACGAGCCGGCCACCCGGGCGTCCTCGGACCACCGTACGCTCTCCTACCCGAAGGTGGGGGATGCGACACCCGCATGTCGTGACTGAGCTGCGACGATGATCACGGTGGGTGGTCGACGGAGCCCCGTCGGCCACCCACCGTGACTGTCTACTGGAGCCGGTCCACCACGTAGTCGATGCAGGCGGTCAGCGCCTCCACGTCGGCCGGCTCGACCGCCGGGAAGAGCGCGACGCGGAGCTGGTTGCGGCCCAGCTTCCGGTACGGCTCGGTGTCCACGATGCCGTTGGCGCGCAGCACCTTGGCGATCGCCGAGGCGTCCACCCCGTCGGCGAAGTCGATCGTGGCGACCACGTTGGACCGCAGCGCCGGGTCGGCGACGAACGGCGTGGCCACGTCGGAACGCTCGGCCCAGCCGTACACGATGCCCGCGCTCTCGGCGGTGCGCTTGGCCGCCCAGGCCAGCCCGCCCTGCGAGTTCATCCAGTCGGTCTGCTCGGCGGCCAGGAAGATGGTGGCCAGCGCCGGCGTGTTGTACGTCTGCTCCAGCCGCGAGTTGTCGATCGCGGTGACCAGGTCGAGGAAGGCCGGGATGTAGCGGCCGGATCCCTTGATCTCGGTGGCCCGCTCCAGCGCGGCCGGCGACATCAGGGCCAGCCAGAGGCCACCGTCGGAGCCGAAGCACTTCTGCGGCGCGAAGTAGTAGACGTCGGTCTCGCCGACGTTGACCTCCAGGCCGCCCGCGCCCGAGGTGGCGTCGACCAGCAGCAGCGAGCCGGGGTCGGCGCCGGGCACCCGGCTGATCGGCACCGCGACGCCGGTGGAGGTCTCGTTGTGCGGGGTGGCGTAGACGTCCACGCCGGCCTCGGCGACCAGCGTCGGCGCGGTGCCCGCTGCGGACTTGCGGACGGTCGGCTCGCCGAGGAACGGCGCGTCGGCGACCGACTTGGCGAACTTCGCGCCGAACTCGCCGAAGCTGGCGAACTGGGCGCGGTCGCGGACCAGGCCGAAGGTGGCGACCTCCCAGAAGGCGGTGGTGCCACCGTTGCCGATGATCACCTCGTAGCCCTCGGGGAGGGAGAAGAACTCGGCGATCCCCCGGCGCAGCCGGGCCACCTCGTCGCGGACGGTCTTCTGCCGGTGCGAGGTGCCCAGGTAGCTGGTGGCCACGTCCGCAAGTGCGGAGACCGCCGCCGGACGGACCTTGGACGGACCGCAGCCGAACCGTCCGTCGGCGGGCTTGATGTCGTCGGGAATCCGGATTGTCGGTGCGTCAGCCACGGTTGTCGAGATCCTTCCGCATGGGCGAGGGCGGGCCCTTCACCGGGCGGGGACCTGCGGCGGGCGCGTGCGCGGGCGCACGGGCGGCCGGGATCTCCAGCCCGGTCCGGCGGCACTGCCGAGCCTTCATCCTCGCACTTCGTCCGGGCGGTCCGGCGGCTGGTCCCGCCCTAGTGCGCTGAGGGATGCGCCACAACCCGGCCGCCGCGGGAGCCGGGGCACGCGAAGGGGCCCCGTCCGCGCGGACGGGGCCCCTTCGACGGGTACGCGGATCAGACGCCGTGCGGGATGGCGTCCCAGCCCTCGACCTCGCTGGGCTTGCGGCTGCCCGGCCCGACGTAGCGGGCGGACGGCCGGACCAGCCGCTGGAGCTTCTTCTGCTCCAGGATGTGCGCGCTCCAGCCGCCCATCCGGGCGCAGGTGAACATCGAGGTGAACATGTGCGCGGGCACCTCGGCGAAGTCCAGCACCACGGCCGACCAGAACTCGACGTTGGTGGCGAGCACCCGGTCCGGGCGGCGGGCCTGGAGCTCGGCCAGCGCGGCCTTCTCCAGCGCCTCGGCGATCTCGAAGCGCGGCGCGCCCAGCTCCTTGGCGGTCCGGCGCAGCACGCGGGCGCGCGGGTCCTCGGCCCGGTAGACCCGGTGGCCGAAGCCCATCAGCCGCTCGCCGCGGTCGAGGACGCCCTTGACGTACCCCTCGGCGTCGCCGCTGCGCTCGACGGCCTCCAGCATGCTCAGCACCCGGCTCGGGGCGCCGCCGTGCAGCGGGCCGGAGAGCGCGCCGATGCCGGAGGAGATGCAGGCCGCGGCGTCGGCGCCGGTGGAGGCGACGATCCGGGTGGTGAAGGTGGAGGCGTTCAGGCCGTGCTCGGCGGCCGAGATGAAGTAGGCGTCGACGGCCTTGACGTGCCGCGGGTCCGGCTCGCCCCGCCAGCGCTTCATGAAGCGCTCGACGATCGTCTCGGCCTTGTCGATCTCCTTCTGCGGCACGGCGGGCAGGCCGAGGCCGCGAGCCGACTGGGCGACGAAGGACAGCGCGGTGACCGAGACCCGGGCCAGGTCCTCGCGGGCCTGCTCGTCGGAGATGTCCAGCAGCTGGTCCAGCCCCCAGTACGGGGCCAGCATGGCGACCGCGGACTGCACGTCGACGCGGATGTCGCCGGAGTGCACCGGCACCGGGAACGGCTCCGCCGGCGGCAGGCCCGGGCCGAACCGCCCGTCGACCAGCAGCGCCCAGACGTTGCCGAAGGAGACCTGACCGATCAGATCCTCGATATCGACGCCGCGGTAGCGCAGCGCGCCACCCTCGCGGTCCGGTTCGGCGATCTCGGTCTCGAAGGCTACGACGCCCTCCAGGCCCGGTTTGAAGTCAGACATGTCGTCTCCTGGCTTCCGGCTCGGTGCGCCCTCGCGGGCTCAGTCCGGCCCAGACCTTAGGCGACCCTCAGGGATGGTTTCGTGACATCTTGCCTGCTCGGTAACCAAATGCGCGACCCGCTGCGACTGTGCCGCACGTGACAGTCCCTCCGGTGGATCTCGTCACGTCGTCGGTGAGACTGTGCGGTGGGGGCTGGCCAGCGTCGGGGGACGCGGGCGCCGCCGCGAGGGGGAGAAGGAACGTGACGGGCGACACACCGCCGCCGGCGGCCATGCGTAACGATTACGCCGCCGACCTGGGCCTTTCGGAGGCCGATCTGGCCGCGGACTGGTACACCCAGTTCGACCGCTGGTTCGCCGACGCGGTCGCCGCCGGGCTGCCCGAGCCGAACGCGATGGTCGTCGGCACCGCCGACGCCGCCGGCCGCCCCAGTGGCCGCACCGTGCTGCTCAAGGGCTACGACCCGGAGGGCTTCGTCTTCTACACCAACTACACCTCCCGCAAGGGCGGCGAGGCGACCGCCAACCCGCACGCCAGCCTGGTCTTCCCCTGGTTCCCGATGCAGCGGCAGGTGGTCGTCGCCGGTCCGGTGGAGCGGGTCGACCGGGCGGAGACCGAGGCGTACTTCGCCAGCCGGCCGCGCGGGTCGCAGCTCGGGGCCTGGGCCAGCGCCCAGTCCCGGGTGATCGGAGACCGGGCGGCGCTGGACGAGGCGTACGAGGCGGTGGTGGCGCGCTTCGCGGACGTGGCGCAGATCCCCGCGCCGCCGCACTGGGGCGGCTTCCGGGTCCGGCCCGAGTCGGTGGAGTTCTGGCAGGGGCGGGTGAGCCGGCTGCACGACCGGCTGCGGTTCCGCCGGGCCGACGGCGGCGACTGGGTCGTGGAGCGGTTGGCCCCGTGACCGCGACCAAGGAGACCCGGTCGCGCGGGGCGCGCCGCTGGGCGATCGACCTGCGTCCGCTGGCGGTGCCCGAGTTCCGGCGGATCTGGCTCGGCGGCGGCATCGCCATGCTCGGCTTCCAGTTCACGGCGGTGGCCGTGCCGGTGGAGATGTACGCGCTGACCCGGGACTCGTTCTGGGTCGGCCTGCTCGGGATCGCCGCGTTCCTGCCGCTGCTGGTCTTCGGGCTCTGGGGCGGGGCGATCGCCGACGCCCGGGACCGGCGGGGCGTGCTGCTGGCCAGCCAGGCGCTGCTCTGGGCGTCGATGCTGGCGCTGCTGCTGCAGGCGGTGCTCCGGGTGGGCAGTCCGGTGCTGCTGCTGGCCCTGGTGGCGCTCCAGTCGGTCGGCTTCGCGGTCAGCGGGGCGGCCCGCACGGCGAGCCTTCCCCGACTCGTCCCGGCCGAGCTGGTGCCGGCCGCGAGCACGCTGAACTTCACCACGTACACCGCCGCGTCGGTGGCCGGGCCGCTGCTGGCCGGGCTGATCTTCGCGAGCTGGCGGACCGACGTCGCGCTGCCGATCGCGTACGGCCTGGACACGGTCCTGTTCACCGCCGCCGTCTGGGCGACCGTACGGATGCCGGCGCTGCCGCCCGAGCCGGACCCGGACGGCGACGGCAGCCCGCGCAGGGCCGGCCTGGCCAGCATCGTCGACGGGCTCCGCTACCTGGCCACCACGCCGGTGCTGATGCTCTCGTTCGCCATCGACCTGATCGCGATGATCCTGGCCATGCCCCGGGCGCTCTTCCCCGAGGTGGCCGAGGAGCGGTTCGGCGGCGCCGCGGCGGTCGGCTGGCTGTACGGCGCGATCTCGCTCGGCGCGATGCTCGGGGGGCTCACCTCCGGCTGGATCGGTCGGCTCCGCCGGCAGGGCCTGGTGCTGGTGGTGGCGGTGGTCGGCTGGGGCCTCGCGGTGGCCGCGGCCGGGCTGGCCCGCCAGCTCTGGCTGGTGGTGCTGCTGCTCGCCCTCGCCGGAGCGTCCGACCTGGTCAGCGCGGTGATCCGGCAGTCGATGCTGCTGGTCTACGCGCCGGACCGGATGCGCGGCCGGCTCCAGGGCGTCAACACGGTGGTCATCGCCGGCGGGCCGCGCCTGGGCGACCTGCGCGCCGGCGCGGTGGCGGCCGGGTTCGGCACCGGCGTGGCCTGGGTGGGCGGGGGCCTGGTCTCCGCGGTGCTCGCCGTCGCGCTGGTGGTGGTCTTCCCGGCGCTGCTGCGCTACCGGGCCACCCCGGCCGCCGACCGGGACTGAACCGTCCGCGGCCGGCGGGCGGGACGCGGCGGACCGGGCGACCGCTGGGCGGGAAGCGGCTCGGCTGGTCCGACGGGGGCGGGGGCGGGCGACTAAGGTCGCCAGACATGGAGAAGGCCGGAACCCGCCCGCCGTCCGGGACACAGTGGACCATTGCCGCCGACGGCCACGAGGCGGTCATCGTCGAGGTCGGCGGTGGGCTGCGGTCGTACCGGCACGACGGCGTGGACTACGTCGACGGGTACGCCGCCGACGAGATCTCCCCCGGCTCGGCCGGGCAGGTGCTGGCGCCCTGGCCGAACCGGATCCGCGACGGTCAGTACACCTTCGGGGAGCGCTCGTTGCAGCTCGACCTGAGCGAGCCGGCCCGGCGCAACGCGATCCACGGCCTGGTCAACTGGGTGTCGTGGCACCTGGTCGAGCAGTCCGCCGACGCGGTCACCGTCGGGTACGACCTGCCGCCGACCCCGGGCTACCCGTGGCCGCTGCGGCTGCGGAACCGGTGGAGCGTCGGCGCGGACGGCCTGCGGGTCGAGCACGAGGTGACGAACCTCGGCGCGGAGGACGCCCCGTACGGCTACTCGATGCACCCCTACCTGCGGCTGCCCGGCGTGCCGGTGGACGAGGTGGCGCTGCGCGTACCGGGGCGGATCCGGGTGCTGCTGGACGGCCGCCTGCTCCCCGTCGCCGCCACCCCGGTGGCCGGCACCGAGTACGACTTCACCGAGCCCCGCCCGATCGGCGACGCGGTGCTCGACCTGGCCTTCGGCGACCTGGTGCGGGACGCCGACGGGGGCTCGGCGGTGACCCTGGCCGCCCCGGACGGCTCCGCCGTGCTGCACATCTGGGCGGACCGGGAGTTCGGTTGGTGGCAGGTCTTCACCGGGGACACGCTGACCGGGGAGCGGCACCGGCGGTCGGTGGCGGTGGAGCCGATGACCTGCCCGGCGGACGCGTTCCGCTCCGGCAAGGACCTGATCACGCTGAAGCCCGGCGGCACCTGGCAGGGCGCCTGGGGCCTGCGGCCCGGCGTCTGAGCGGCGGGGGCATGGAGTTCGGCGAGGTCGTCCGGCGACGGCGGATGGTGCGCAACTACGACCCGGACCGTCCCGTCCCGCCGGACGTGGTGGACCGGTTACTCGACCACGCGGTGCGGGCGCCGTCGGCCGGGTTCGCGCAGGGCTGGGGCTTCCTGGTGCTGGAGACCCCGGAGGACCGGGAGCTGTTCTGGACGGCGGCCACCCCGGGCGGCGGCGGCCGGGAGCGCTGGCTGGCCGGGATGCGCCGGGCCCCGCTGATCGTGGTGCCGCACGCCAACCGCTCCGCCTACCTGGAGCGGTACGCCGAGCCGGACAAGGGCTGGGCGGACCGGGCGGCGGAGCGCTGGCCGGTGCCCTACTGGTACGTCGACACCGGCTTCGCCGCGCTGCTCATGCTGCTCACCGCAGTCGACGAGGGGCTGGGGGCCTGCTTCTTCGGCATCCCGCCGCAGCGGCTGGACGCCTACCGGGAGGCGTTCGGGGTGCCCGAGGAGTACCAGCCGATCGGCGCGGTGACCGTGGGTTACCGGGCGCCCGACCACCGGTCACCGTCACTGCGTCGGGGGCGTCGCCCGGTCGGCGAGGTGGTCCGGCGCGGCCGGTGGAGTTGAGCGTGGTTCATGCGGTCCCGGGTGGGTATCGGCGGTAGCGAAACCGACATGAGGGAGTAAAACGCAGTGTGGCGGAGGCGGTTAGGCTGGCACGGTCATCGGTGCCGCACCGCGCGGCACCACGGCGTGACCCGGCTCCGCGCCGACGGTCGGCCCGGCCACGGGGAGGGGAGCGTGCCGTGATCTTCAGAGCGGTCCGGGACGGGCGTCCGTACCCGGAGCACAACTTCACGCTCAAGCAGTGGGCGGAGATCCCGCCGCGCCCGCTGCGGCTGGACCAGCTCATCACCACCAAGCGGGAGCTGGCGCTGGACAAGCTCCTCGCCGAGGACTCGACCTTCTACGGTGACCTCTTCCCGCACGTCGTGCAGTGGAACGGCGGGCTCTACCTGGAGGACGGGCTGCACCGGGCGCTGCGCGCGGCGTTGCAGCAGCGCAACCAGATCCACGCCCGGGTGCTGGTGCTCGGCGGCCAGGAGGGATGACGCCCTCCTGACGACTCGTTAAGGTGGCCCCCATGACCGCACCCCTGGACCTGCTCGACGTGGATGCCTCGCTGAGCGAGGAGGAGCGGCAGATCCGCGCCGTCGTGCGCCAGCTCGTCGACGACCGGGTACGCCCGCACGTCGCCGACTGGTACGAGCAGGGCCACGTGCCGGCCCGCGAGCTGGCCCGGGAGTTCGGCAAGCTCGGCCTGCTCGGCATGCACCTGACCGGGTACGGCTGCGCCGGCGCCTCGGCGGTCGCGTACGGGCTGGCCTGCCTGGAGCTGGAGGCCGGCGACTCCGGCATCCGCTCGCTGGTCTCGGTGCAGGGCTCGCTCGCCATGTACGCCATCTGGCGCTACGGCAGCGAGGAGCAGAAGCAGCGCTGGCTGCCGGCGATGGCGGCCGGCGAGGCGATCGGCTGCTTCGGCCTGACCGAGCCGGACCACGGCTCCGACCCGGCCTCGATGGCCACCAGGGCGCGCCGCGACGGCGACGACTGGGTGCTCAACGGCGCCAAGATGTGGATCACCAACGCGCCGATCGCGGAGGTCGGCGTGATCTGGGCGCGCACCGACGAGGGGGTACGCGGTTTCGCCGTACCCATGGACACGCCGGGGGTGACGGCGCGCGAGATCCGGCAGAAGATGTCGCTGCGCGCCTCGCTGACCGGCGAGATCGCTCTCGACGACGTCCGGCTGCCGGCGGACGCCCAGCTGCCCGGGGCGATCGGGCTGAAGGCCCCGCTGAGCTGCCTGACCGAGGCCCGGCACGGCATCGTCTGGGGCGCGCTCGGCGCGGCCCGCGACTGCCTGTCGACGGCGCTGGACTACGCGACCACCCGGACCCAGTTCGGCCGGCCGCTGGCCGGCTTCCAGCTGACCCAGGCCAAGCTCGCCGACATGGCCGTCGAGTGGAACAAGGGCTACCTGCTGGCGCTGCACCTGGGCCGGCTCGCCGACGCCGGGAAGCTGCGCCCGGAGCAGGTCAGCGTGGGCAAGCTGAACAACGTGCGGGAGGCGCTGGCGATCGCCCGCCAGTGCCGGACGATCCTCGGCGCGAACGGCGTCTCGGGCGAGTACCCGGTGATGCGGCACGCCAACAACCTGGAGAGCGTGCTGACCTACGAGGGCACCTCGGAGATCCACCAGCTGGTCATCGGGCAGAAGCTGACCGGGCTCTCCGCCTTCGCCTGAGCCGGGGCTTCACCCGATCGGGTCGCTCGACGCGCGGGTGTCGTATCCGGCCCGTACCGTCATCGCTAGACGACGTGTCTGACGAGGACGGTGAGGGCCATGGCCCGCGACGGTGACATCAACGAGCCCACCAGGGAGTTCCCCGGCTACCCGACCGCCGACACCCTTCCGGCCCGGTCGGACGACACCTCCCCGCCGCGGCCGGGCGGTTCGGCGCCTACCGGCGGGCCCGCCCGGGGCCTGCTCATGGTGCTGGGCGCGGCGGCGCTGGCGGTGGTGGTGCTGCTCGGCGCCCAGGCGACCGGGATCTTCCCCGACTTCCGCAATCCCTTCGCCAAGGAGCAGACCGACCGCAGCCAGCCGCCGCTGCTCAAGTCGATCCAGGACCTCAGCCGCTACGTCGCCGCCGAGGGCAACTTCCAGGTCGTGGTCGACCTGCAGAACGACCGCAACAACGTGCCCGAGTTTCTGCTCAAGCAGCGGACCCTCTTCGTCGGGGCCGGCAGCGTGGAGGCGTACGTCGACTTCACCAAGATCTCCGAGGGGGCGGTGGTCGAGTCCGCCGACGGCAAGTCCGTCGAGATCAAGCTGCCGGCGCCGCAGCTCGGCAAGACGAACCTCGACCTGCAGAAGAGCTACGTCTTCGCCGAGGAGCGCGGCCTGCTCAACCGGCTCGGCGAACTGGTCAACGGTGACCCCAACCGGCAGCAGCAGGTCTACCAGCTCGCCGAGGAACGGATCACCGCGGCGGCGCGCGACAGCGGGCTGACCCAGCGCGCCGAGGAGAACACCCGCAAGATGCTGGAGGGCCTGCTCCGCTCGCTCGGCTACGAGAAGGTCACCGTCACCTACACCGCCCCCTGACCCACAACCGGCAGCGCCCGCCCCGAGATGTCGGGGCGGGCGCTGCCGTGCGGGAAGGTCAGTAGCGGGTGGCGGCGCGGTCCTCGTTCGGCATCAGCACCCAGAGCACCAGGTACACGATCACCTGGGTGCCGGGCAGCAGCAGCGACAGCAGGAACAGCAGCCGGATCATGAACGCCGAGGTGTTGAACCGGCGGGCCAGGCCGGCGCAGACGCCGGCGAGCATGCGCCCCTCGCGGGGCCGGACCAGTTTGCGACTCATCGTCGTACTCCCACTCTGCGGCGATCCGCCGCTCTGGAATCAACGGTAGGAAGGGGTGGCCACCGCGCCCTCCGTCCGAAGACGGATCCGGCGGCCCCGTACCCGTAGGTGGTTACCCGCGCCGCCCCCGCCCGACGCCCCACCGCCCCTGCGTCCCGCCGCGCCGCCCGCACGGTTTGCGGCGTGTCGCGGTGTCCGGGCCGGCTGATACCGCGACTCGCCGCAAGTCGCGGCGCCACCCTCCGTCGCGGCCGATGCTGGCCCGCGGCCCGTCTCACCGTTTGCGGTGTGTCGCGGTGTCCGGGCCGGCGGACACCGCGACTCGCAGCAAGTCGCGGCGCGCCTCCGCGCGGCTGATGGCGGCCCGCGGCCCGTCTCGCCGTTTGCGGCGTGTCGCGGTGTCCCGGGCGACGGTCACCGCGACACGCCGCAAATCGCGGTGTCCGGGCCGGCGGACACCGCGACTCGCCGCAAACCGCGCCGCGTCCCGGGCGAAGACGCCGGCCGGGCCGCGGCCCGGTGAGGGTGGCGGAGGGTGGCGGGATGTGTCGTCACCTGCGGCGGAAGGGCGGGAGGTGCGGCGGGCGGGTAGGCTCGCCGGTCGGATGCCGTCCACCACCCCGGGCGGTGCCGCCGGCCGCCGGAGACCCCGGCGGGCGGAACCCGGGTCGGACCCGGCACCACCGGGCGCGACGGCGAGGAAAGTGCAGCCATGATCAGTGTTTTCGACCTCTTCAGCGTCGGCATCGGGCCGTCCAGCTCGCACACCGTGGGCCCGATGCGGGCCGCGCGGACGTTCGTCGCCGGGTTGAAGGGCGACGGACTGCTCGCCGACGTCGTCCGGGTCCAGGCCGAACTGTTCGGGTCGCTCGGCGCCACCGGGCACGGGCACGGCAGTGGCCCGGCCGTGCTGCTGGGGCTGGAGGGCGAGGCGCCGGAGACGGTCGACACCGACACCGTCGGCCCCCGGGTCGCCGCGATCCGCGCCGAGGGCCGGCTGCACCTGCTCGGCGTGCAGGAGATCGACTTCGACCCGGACCGGGACCTGGTGCTGCACCGCCGCCGGTCGCTGCCGTACCACCCGAACGGGATGACGTTCGCGGCCTACGACGCCGCCGGCGCGCAGGTCAGGGCCCGTACCTACTACTCCGTGGGCGGCGGGTTCGTGGTGGACGAGGCGGCCGCCGGGGCGGACCGGATCAAGCCCGACACGACCCGGGTGCGGTACCCCTTCTACACCGGCGCCGAACTGCTCGACGTGACCGCCTCGACCGGGCTGTCGATCAGCGAGGTGATGCTGGCCAACGAGTGCTCCTGGCGCAGCGAGGCCGACGTGCGGGCCGGCCTGCTGGAGATCTGGCGGGTGATGCGGGAGTGCGTGGTGGCCGGCTGCGAGCACGACGGCGTCCTGCCCGGTGGGTTGAAGGTTCGCCGCCGCGCCGCCGAGCTGCGCCGGAGCCTGGAGGCGGAGACCGACTCCACCGACCCGCTGCGCGCGATGGACTGGGTGACGCTCTTCGCCCTCGCCGTCAACGAGGAGAACGCCGCCGGCGGTCGGGTGGTGACCGCCCCGACCAACGGCGCGGCCGGGATCATCCCCGCGGTGCTGCACTACTACACCCGGTTCACGCCGGACGCCAGCGACGACGGGGTGGTCCGCTTCCTGCTGGCCGCCGGCGCGATCGGCGTGCTGTTCAAGGAGAACGCCTCGATCTCCGGCGCCGAGGTCGGCTGCCAGGGCGAGGTCGGCTCGGCCTGCTCGATGGCCGCCGCCGGGCTGGCCGAGGCCCTCGGTGGCACGCCGGCGCAGGTGGAGAACGCCGCCGAGATCGGCATGGAGCACAACCTCGGGCTGACCTGCGACCCGGTCGGGGGGCTGGTGCAGATCCCGTGCATCGAGCGGAACGCGGTGGCTAGCATCAAGGCGATCACCGCCACCCGGCTGGCGCTGCGTGGGGACGGGGTGCACGCCGTCTCGCTGGACAAGGTCATCAAGACCATGCGGGAGACGGGCGCCGACATGAAGGTCAAGTACAAGGAGACGGCGCGCGGCGGCCTGGCCGTCAACGTGATCGAGTGCTGAGGGGCGTTCGTTCACCGACTGCTAACCTGTCGTCCGTCCTGGGAGGCGGGAGGCGACGGTGACCGCTGGCGTCGCGGCGTTGTGGTCGCACCGCAACTCGCTGCGGATCCTGGTCAAGCGGGACCTCGCGGTGAAGTACCAGCAGTCGGTGCTCGGCTACTTCTGGTCGCTGATCGAACCGCTGGGCATGGGGGCGATCTACTTCTTCGTCTTCGGCGTGCTCTACTCCGGCGACACGGAGCAGCACCTCGGGCAGGCCGCCGAGTCGTACCCGCTCTTCCTGATCACCGGCATCTTCGCCTGGATGTGGACCAGTTCGGCGCTGAGCGAGGCGACCAACGCGCTGACCGGGCAGTCCCGCCTGATCACCACGATGAACGTGCCCCGGCAGGTCTTCCCGATCGGCCGGGTCACCGGCCGGTTCGCCGAGTACGCCGCCGGCCTGCCCATCCTCTTCGCCGTCGCCGCCGTCTACGCCGCGCACGGCAGGATCCACCCCGGCTGGTCGCTGCTCGCCCTGCCGCTGGCCGTGCTGGTGCAGGCTACCCTGCTGGTCGGGCTGTCGCTGCTGCTCTCGGCGGTCAACGTGCTGATGCGCGACGTCGAGCGCTTCATGCGGCTGATCATCCGGGTGCTCTTCTACGCCACGCCGATCATCTACCCGCTGAGCCTGGTCCGGGAGTCCGGGATGCCGGGCTGGGTGAAGGTCGCCTACGAGCTCAACCCGCTGGTCGGCATCTTCCAGCTCCAGCACGCGATCTGGTACCCGGACGAGTTCCCCGACGCCCGGCTGCTGGCCACCACGGTCGCCGGCAGCCTGCTGCTGCTGGTCGCCGGCTGGTGGGCGTTCCGCCGGCTCGAACCCGCCGTGCTCAAGGAGCTGTGAGGTGGCGCCGATCATCGAGGCCGAGGGCCTCGGTATCCGCTTCGTCCGCAACCGCCGGCGGCAGCTGAGGCTGCGTGAGCTGTTCATCCACCGGGGCGGGCGGGGCGCCGCGTCCGGGCAGTTCTGGCCGCTGCGGGACGTCTCCTTCACCGTCGAGCCCGGCGAGACGGTCGGCGTGATCGGGCGCAACGGCACCGGCAAGAGCACGCTGCTGCGGCTGATCGCCGGGGTGCTCATCCCCGACGAGGGGCGGATCCGGGTGCGCGGCGACGTCGCCCCGCTGCTGGAACTCTCCGCCGGTTTCTCCAACGACCTCACCGGGCGGGAGAACCTCTACCTCGTCGGCGGCCTGCACGGGCTGTCGTCGGCGTACCTGAAGCGGAACTTCGACGACATCGTCTCGTTCGCCGGCGAGCAGGTGGAGCGGGCCATCGACACCTCGGTCCGGCACTACTCGTCCGGAATGAAGGTCCGGCTCGGGTTCGCCATCATCTCCCACCTGCCGCACCCGATCCTGCTGATGGACGAGGTGACCGCGGTGGGCGACGCGGAGTTCCGCAAGAAGTGCTATTCGACGATCGACCGATTGCTCGCGGAGGGGCGCACCTTGGTGCTGGTGTCACACAACGAGAAGGACCTGACCCGGTTCTGCCGTCGGGGGCTCTACCTCGACGGCGGGCGGCTGACCGTGGACGGCACGGTCGCCGAGGCGCTCGACGCGTACCACGCCGCGGTTCCGCGGTGACGCTCGCGATCGTGCTCGCCGCCGGTGCGCCGGCCGCGGGCCTGCCCACCGGCGCCGGGGAGACGCTCGCCGACCGGCTGGCCGCCCAGTGGCGCCGGGCCGGGGCGGACGAGGTGCGCGCCGTCGCCGACCTGGACGAGCTGGCCGCCCTGGTGGGCGCCGCCAGCGGCCCGGTGATCGTCAGCGGGGCTGACCTGGTCGCGCACACCGCCGTACTGAAGCACCTGGCGACCAGCCCGGTCGGCCCGACGGTGGCCCTGGTGCTCACCGACCCGCCGGCCACCGGCCGCACGGCCGTGCGCGAGGAGCGCGGCCAGGTGGTCGAGGCCGGGCCGGAACTGGCCGACGCCACCGGCGTCTTCGGCGGCGCACTGCGGGTCGGCGTGGAGGACCTGCCGGCGCTGGCGGCCGCCGCCCGGGCCGCCGCCGCCCGGCCCGCGACCGGGCCCGCCGTGGACGGGCTCTTCGCCGCGCTCACCGCGCTCGGCACGCTGACCTTCGCCCACCGGGTACGCCTGCTCGTGGCGCACCGGGTCGGCGACGCCGCCGGGCTGCACGCCGCCGAGGCGGCGCTGGCGGGGGTGGACGAGGACAAGGCCGAGCTGCGACTGTCAGTCAAGGAGCGGGACGACTTCTTCACCACCTACTTCGTCAGCACCTGGTCGCCGTACGTGACGAAGGCGGCGGCCCGGATCGGCCTCGGCCCGACCGCCGTGACCATGCTGTCGGTGCTCTTCGCGGTCGCCGCGGCGGTGCTGTTCGCGGTCGGCGGCCGGCCCGCGCTGGTCAGCGGGGCGGTGCTGCTCTACCTCGGCTTCGTGCTCGACTGCGTGGACGGCCAGCTGGCCCGCTACACCCGGAACTTCAGCGCCTGGGGCGGCTGGCTGGACACGATGGCCGACCGGGCGAAGGAGTACGTGGTCTACGCGGGCCTCGGCTACGGGGCGACGGCCGCCGGCTTCCGGTACGGCTGGGCCCTCGCCATCGCCGCGATGACGCTGCAAACCGTGCGGCACATGACCGACACCTGGTACGGCGTGCTGCACGACGAGGCGGCCCGCCGCCCGAAGACGTCGGTGGGCGGGGGTGGCGGTGGGATCGGTGACCGGCTGAACGCCGCCTCGACCCGGGTGCAGGCCGACACCGGCTCGGTGTCGTACTGGCTGAAGCGCACAGTGGTCTTCCCGATCGGCGAGCGGTGGGCGCTGATCGCGCTGACCGTGGCGCTGTTCAACCCGCTGGTCAGCCTGGTCGCGGTGCTGGTCTGGGGGATGCTGGCGTTCGCGTACACCGGGGCGCTGCGCACCTTGCGGGCGCGCTGGATGTGGGTGCCGGTGCTCGACACGGTCGACGCCACGCTGCACCGCGACGACGGTCCGCTGGCGGCGCGGCTGCCGGTGGTCCGCCCGATGGGCCCGCTGACGCTGGCGGTGCTGGCGGCGCTGGGCCCGGCGGCGCTGCTGGTCGCGGCGCTGCTGACCGACGACGGCGGGCTGCGCTGGTGGGTGCCGGTGGCGCTGCTGGTGCTGCTGGTCGCCGGGCTGGGGGCCGGCGCGGCGCACAACGGGCCGCTGGACTGGCTGGTTCCGGCCGCCCTGCGGGCCGGGGAGTACCTGTTCGCCATCGCCGTCGGGGTGGTCGGCGGCGCGCCGGCCTGGCTGGTCTTCGGCTACGTTCTCGTGCTCACCCTGCACCACTACGACCTGACAGCCCGGCTGGAGAAGCGACAGGCGGCCCCGCCGCTGCACCGCTGGACGCTGGGCTGGGAGGGGCGGTCCGTGCTGCTGGCGCTGGCGGCGATCGCCGGAATTGTGAGTATCGGTCTGGCTACACTCGGTACGTACCTTCTCGTGGGATTCGTGGCGAGTGTCGTCCTGGCCTGGGTCGTCCTGCCGGCCCGCGCCGCGCGGGTGACGGCCGTTCCGGTCGGAGGCGGTTCGCCGGGCTGACCAAGGGGGCGGCCGGGATGGCCCTGATCAGCTTCGTCGTACCGGCCTACCGGGTGCAGGGCTACCTGCGTGAGTGTCTGGACTCGATCCTCGGGCAGCCCTTCGACGACCTCGAGGTGATCGGCGTCGACGACGCCTCGCCGGACGCCGTCGGCGACATCCTCGACGAGTACGCCGCCCGCGACCCCCGGGTCCGGGTGCTCCGGCTACCCCGCAACGTCGGGCTCGGTCCGGCCCGCAACGCCGGGCTGGACCGGGCCGTCGGCGAGTACGTCTGGTTCGTCGACGGCGACGACTGGCTCGCCCCGGACTGCCTGCCCGAGGTCGCCGACCGGCTGCGGGGCGCCCGCCCGGACGTCCTCGTGGTGGACCACGTCCGGGCGCACTGGAACGACACCGCCACCCGCAGCGCCATGGCCGAGGTGTTCCCGGAGCCGCCCGGCGAGGCCACCTTCCGGCTGCGGGACCGGCCGGAGACCCTGCACCTGCTGCACACCGCCTGGAACCGGGTGGTCCGCCGGGAGTTCCTGGTCGACCTCGGGCTGCGCTTCGCCCCCGGCTGGTACGAGGACGTCTCCTTCACCTATCCGGTGCTGCTGGCCGCCGAGCGGATCGCCGTGCTCGACCGGGTCTGCGTCAACTACCGGCAGCGGCGGGCCGGGGCCATCACCCGGACCCGGGGAGACCGGCACTTCGAGGTCTTCGCGCAGTGGCACCGGGTGTTCGCGCTGATGGACCGCTGGGGGCCGGCGGTGGCCGAGCTGCGCCCGGCGGTCTTCGAGCGGATGGCCTGGCACCACCTGACCGTGCTCGGCAACGGCGAACGGATCGCCCCCGCGCTGCGCCCGGCGTTCTTCGCCCAGATGACCGCCGACCACCGGCGCTTCCGGCCGCCCGAGGGCTACCCCGCGCCGGACGGGCTGGAAGGGCTCAAGCACCGGCTGGTCGCGGCGGGCCGGTGGCGGACCTTCAGCGCGTTGCGCGCGGCGAACCAGGCCCGAGCGACGGCCCGCGGCACCGCCCGGCGGGCGCTGCCGGTGGCCCGGCGTACCGCGCGGCTGACCCGGGACGCGGTGCTGCGCGAGTACTACCGGGCCGAGCTGCGCCGGCCGATCGACCCGACACTGGCCGTCTACGCCGCCTACTGGTACCGCGGGTACGCCTGCAACCCGGCCGCGATCCACGCCGCCGCCCGTCGGCTGGCCCCGCAGGTCCGCGGGGTGTGGATCGTCCGGCGGGACCGGGTGGACACCCTGCCGCCCGGCACCGAGTACGTGGTCGCCGGCACCCCCGGCTACTACCGGACGCTGGCCCGGGCCCGGTGGCTGGTGAACAACGTCAACTTCCCCGACTTCGTCCGCAAGCGACCCGGCTCGGTGCACGTGCAGACCCACCACGGCACGCCGGTGAAGGTGATGGGCCTGGACCAGCAGCGTTTCCCGCTCGGCGCGGGCGGGATGGACTTCGCCGGGCTGCTGCGCCGGGTGGACCGCTGGGACTACAGCATCACCTCGAACAGCTTCTCCACCCAGATGTGGGACCGGGCCTACCCGGCCTCGTACACCACGTTGGAGGTCGGCTACCCGCGCAACGACCGGCTGGTCACCGCCACCGCCGAACAGGTCCGGGAGATCCGGGACCGGCTCGGCATCGGGCCGGACGAGCGGGTGGTGCTGTACGCGCCGACGCACCGCGAACACCTGCCCCGCTACCGCCCGCCGTTCGACCCGGGGCGGTTGCTCGACGTGCTCGGGCCGTCGGGGCGGCTGCTGATCCGCAGCCACTACTTCCACGACCGGGCCGGCCGGGCCCGCCGGCGTACCGGGGGCCGGGCGGTCGACGTCAGCGACCACCGCTGCGTGGAGGACCTCTATCTCGCGGCCGACGTGCTGGTCACCGACTACTCGTCGGCGATGTTCGACTACGCCGTCCTGGACCGCCCGATCGTCGTGTACGCGCCGGACCGCGACGCGTACGCGCTGGCGCGGGGCGTCTACTTCGACGTGACCGCCGAACCGCCCGGCGCCGTCGCGCTCACCTTCGCCGAGCTGCTGGACCTTTTCCGCTCCGGCGCGGTGACCGGGGCGGAGGCCCAGCGGGCGCGACAGCGGTTCCGGGGCCGGTTCTGCACGTTGGACGACGGGCACGCCGCGGAGCGGGTGGTCCGTCGGATCTTCCTCGACGATCCCGCCTGACGCTGTGGTCCCGTCGACGGGGCCGCCGCCGGTAATAGGACCGTCATGACCGCAACATCGCACGTTTACCCGATGTGCTGATCCGATGATGCTCGTCACAGTCAAGCGCGGGGTTCGGCCGAGCTGGGGGAGGAGACGGTGACCACCGTCGCGCTCAAGGATGTCACCAAGGTGTTCCCGGACGGGACGCTCGCGGTCGACAGCGTCAATCTGGACGTCAACGACGGCGAGTTCATGGTGCTGCTCGGTCCCTCGGGCTGCGGCAAGTCCACCGTGCTGCGGATGGTCGCCGGCCTGGAGGACCCGAGTTCCGGCGCCGTGATGCTCGACGGCGAGGTCGCCAACGACCTGCCGCCACGGGAGCGCAGGATCGCCATGGTCTTCCAGGACTTCGCGCTCTATCCGCACATGACCGTCGGGGACAACATCGCCTTCCCGCTGCGACTGGCCGGTGTGGAGCCGGCCCCGCGCGGGGAGCGGGTGCAGGACGTCGCGGGCGCGCTCGGCATCGGGGACGTCCTCGGCCGCAAGCCGAGCCAGCTCTCCGGCGGCCAGCGGCAGCGGGTGGCCATGGGGCGGGCGATAGTGCGCCGTCCGGGGCTCTTCCTGATGGACGAGCCGCTCTCCAACCTGGACAGCGGCCTGCGCGCCGAGCTGCGCGCGGAGATTTCCGGGCTGACCCGGGAGCTGGGCGTCACCACCATCTACGTCACGCACGACCAGGCCGAGGCGCTGACCATGGCCGACCGGGTCGCCATCATGCGCAAGGGCGTCCTCCAGGACGTGGGCACACCGACCCAGGTGTACGGCCGGCCGGCCACCCTGTACGTCGCGGCGTTCCTGGGCAGCCCCCGGATGAACCTGCTGGAGGCGTCGGTCTACGTCCACCTCGACCGGTACGTGACCCTCACCCTCGGCGAGCAGGCGCTCTACCTGCCCTGGGACGACATCCGCAGCCGGGCGGTGGCGCACTACCACGGCGAGCGGATCGTGATCGGGATGCGGGCCGAGGCGCTGACGCCGGTCGCGCCGGACACCTCCGGCGACGTGCTCCAGGGCCGGGTCCGCTACCTGGAGCACCACGGGCACGAGTCGCTGGCCTTCCTCGACATCGGCGCCACCGCGATCGTGGTGGACGAGATGGGCGCCACGACCGACGACGCACCGGCCGGGCAGCGCGGGCTGCGCCGGTTCGGGCAGGTCATGCAGCGGCTCACCGGCCGGGCCGGCGAGCTGGAGCCGATCTCCGCCCCGACCGGGGGCGGCAACCGGACCAGCGTGCTCCCCGACCCGGGGCGCCACCACCGCCGCCCCGCCGAGCTGGCGGTACGCCTCGCCCCGTACCCGGCGATCTCGGCGGGTCACCCGATGTCGGTCGCCGTACGGATGGACGCCCTGCACTTCTTCGACGAGCGCGGCGACCGGATCGACGTCGGCTGGCGCTGAGCCGTCAGGGCGGGGCTGCGGGCGACCGGGCCGATGCCCTACGGTCAGCGCACCCAGTCCACTGAGCACCGCCTGTAGAGAGGGGCCCGCCGTGTCGGGTGACCGTCCGAGCCCGCTCGTGATCGAGCGGATCCTGCGTGATCGGCAGGGCATCTGGCAGCAGATCGTCGCCGACGACGACCTGAACGCGCTGACCGGGCGGATGCTGGCCAGCTCCGCCGTAGCACTGGCCTGCTACGGGGCGGTGCTCGGCGCGTTCCACGGCGTGCTGATGGCGCTGACCTCGGCGGTCAAGCTGCCGCTGCTCTTCCTCATCACCCTGGCCATCTGCCTGCCCACGCTCTACCTGTTCAACCTGGTGTTCGGGGCCCGGCTGTCGGTACGCCAGTCGGTGGCCCTGGTGATGGTGGCGATCACCGTCACCTCGATGCTGGCGGTGGCGTTCGCCCCGATCAGCCTCTTCTTCCTGATCACGGCGCCGGACTACGGCTTCTTCAAGCTGCTCAACGTGGCGATCCTGACGCTGTCGGCGGTGGTCGGGCTGCGCTTCCTCACCGGCGGGATGCAGGTGCTCAACGCGCACGGCCTGCTCGCCCCGTCGGCCGCCGCCGCTGCCAATGGCACGCAGGCCGCCGTGGCCGCCCCGGCCGCGCCGGCCGCCGTACCGGCCCAGCCGGCGTCCGGTGAGCCGGTCGCGGAGCCGGTGGCCGTGGGGGCGGGCGCGAACGGCACCACGCCGGCCGCCGAGGCGCAGCCGGTGGCCGTCGTCCCCGCGCAGCCGGCCGTCGGCGTCCCGGCGCAGCCGGTCGTGCTGGCCGGCCACCCGATGGCGGCCTTCCCGCCCGGGATGGTGCCGCCGGGGTACGCCGGTGCGGGCCGGCCGTGGGCCACCCCGCCGGTGCGGCGCGGCGAGTCGGAGCGGCCGGCCAGCATGACCCTGCTGTACGTCTGGATCCTGCTCTTCGGCTTCGTCGGCACCCAGCTCGCCTGGACCCTGCGCCCGTTCGTCGGCAGCCCGGGCGAGGACTTCGCGCTGTTCCGCAGTATCGAGGGCAACTTCTACGCGGAGATCCTCCGCACCCTCGGCAACCTGTTCTGACCACCGCCGTCGAGGGCGATGCCCTCGGCGCGACCGGACGATGTCCGCACGAGCGTCATGCCTGACAGACATAAATATGCCTGTCAGGCATGACGCTTGCCGGGGGATCGCTACCCGCGCGGTGACGCGGCGTGACGCGTGAGCGGGCGACAGGCGCGGGCCCGACCCGTTCGACCTGAGCCGACGGCACCGGGCCGTGACCGGGCCGGTCGAGTGCGGCCGGCGACCCCGAAATTGCTGGTCGCTGGTGGCTTGCCGGAAAAGTTACCGGCTAGTAACGTCGGGGCATGTCCATCGACTCGCGCCAGGTGGCGGCCGGGATGCTCCAGGCCGTGCCGTTCGCCCGTACCCTCGGCTTCGAGTTCGTCGAGGTCGCCCCGGAGGCCCACGGTGGGGTCCGGGCTGTGGTCCGGCTGCCCGACACGCCGACCACCCACAACCACGTCGGCGGTCCGCACGCCGGAGCCATGTTCACCCTCGGCGAGACCGCGTCCGGCACGGTGGTGATGGCCGCCTTCGGCCACCTGCTCGACCGCGCGGTGCCGCTCGCCGTCCGGGCCGACATCGCGTACCGGAAGCTGGCCATGGGGCCGGTGCTGGCCACCGCCCGGCTCGGTCGCACGCCGGCCGAGGTGGTCGCCGAGCTCGACGCCGGGCAGCGGCCGGAGTTCCCCGTGGAGGTGGAGATCGGCACCGAGGACGGCACCGTCACCGGCACGATGACCGTCGTCTGGACGCTGCGCCCCAACCGCTGACGCACCGGCACCTGACGAAACGGGTTTGTTCGGGCGGTGCGCTGGATAGATTCGTACCGTGCTGGGCCTACCTGCTCATGTGTCCGCCTGTCTCTTCGATCTGGACGGTGTGCTGACGCAGACCGCCAAGGTGCACAACGCCGCCTGGAAGCAGACCTTCGACGCGTTCCTGGCGCGCCGGGCGGCGGCCACCGGTGAGCCGTTCCGGCCCTTCGACCCCGGGCCGGACTACAACCGGTACGTGGACGGCAGGCCCCGCGCCGACGGGGTCCGGTCCTTCCTCGCCTCGCGGGGCGTGGTGCTGCCGGAGGGCAGCCCCAACGACCCGCCCGAGGCGGACACGGTCAACGGGGTCGGCAACCGCAAGAACGTCGTCCTGCTGGAGCGGATCCACCACGACGGGGTCGAGGTCTACCCGGGCTCGGTGACGTACCTGCGGGCGGCCGTCGCGGCCGGGCTGCGCCGCGCGGTGGTCTCGGCCAGCGCGAACTGCCGCGACGTGGTCGCCGCCGCCGGCCTGGAACCCCTGCTCGAGGCGCGGGTCGACGGTCTGGTGGCGCGGGCCGAGGGGCTGCGCGGCAAGCCGCACCCGGACACCTTCCTGGCCGGCGCGAAGCTGCTCGGGGTCGACCCGGCCAACGCCGCGGTCTTCGAGGACGCCCTCGCGGGGGTGGCCGCCGGGCGGGCCGGCGGTTTCGGCTACGTGGTCGGCGTCGACCGGGTCGGCCAGGCCGACGAGTTGCGCGACCAAGGCGCCGACATCGTCGTCACCGACCTCTCCGACCTGCTGAAGGGGACGGCGGCATGATCCGCGAACGCGCCTATCCGGTCGAGCCCTGGCACATCCGGGAGACCCGGCTCGACATGGACGTGCTGGCCCAGTCCGAGTCGGTCTTCGCGCTCTCCAACGGGCACGTGGGGCTGCGCGGCAACCTCGACGAGGGGGAGCCGCACGGCCTGCCCGGCACCTACCTCAACTCCTTCTACGAGCTGCGCCCGCTGCCGTACGCGGAGGCCGGCTTCGGCTTCCCCGAGTCGGGCCAGACCATCGTCAACGTCACCAACGGCAAGCTGATCCGGCTGCTGGTCGACGACGAGCCGCTCGACGTCCGGTACGGCGAGCTGCTGAGCCACGAGCGGATCCTCGACCTGCGCGCCGGCACCCTGCACCGGGAGATGCACTGGCGCTCCCCGGCCGGGCGCGAGGTCAAGGTCCGCAGCACCCGCCTGGTCTCCTTCACCCAGCGGGCGGTCGCCGCGATCAACTACGAGGTGGAGGCGGTGGACGGGCCGCTGCGCCTGATCCTCCAGTCCGAGCTGGTCGCCAACGAGACGCTGCCGGCGCAGAGCCGCGACCCGCGGGTGGCCGCCGTGCTGGAGTCGCCGTTGCAGGCCGAGGAGGAGCTGACCACCGACGACGGCGGGCTGCTCATCCACCGCACCAAGGTCAGCGGCCTGCGGGTGGCCGCCGAGATGGGCCACGACGTGTTCGCCCCGGCGAAGTTCACCGTCGAGTCCGAGGGCTACGAGGACTGGGTGCGGACCACCGTCGGCTGCGTGCTCAAGCCCGGCGAGACGCTGCGGGTGGTCAAGTACCTCACGTACGGCTGGTCGAGCAAGCGGTCGCTGCCGGCGCTGCGCGACCAGGTCGGCGCGGCGCTGGCCGCAGCCCGGCTGGACGGCTGGGAGGGCCTGCGCCGGGAGCAGCGGGAGTACCTCGACGAGTTCTGGGACGCCGCCGACGTGCGGGTCGAGGGCGACCCGGAGGTGCAGCAGGCGGTCCGCTTCGGGCTGTTCCACGTCCTGCAGGCCGCCGTCCGGGCCGAGCGGCGACCCATCTCGGCCAAGGGCCTGACCGGCCCCGGGTACGACGGGCACGCGTTCTGGGACACCGAGATGTTCGTGCTGCCGGTGCTCACCTACACCCAGCCGTCCGCCGTCCGGGACGCGCTCTACTGGCGGCACTCGACGCTGGGGCAGGCCCAGGAGCGGGCCCAGACGTTGAATCTCCAGGGCGCCGCGTTCCCCTGGCGGACCATCGAGGGCCCCGAGTCGTCGGCGTACTGGCCGGCCGGCACCGCCGCCTTCCACATCGCCGCCGACGTGGCCGACGCGCTGCGCCGCTACCTGCTGGTCACCGACGACGACCAGCTGGAGCAGGAGATCGGCCTGGAGCTGCTGGTGGAGACGGCCCGGCTCTGGCGCTCGCTGGGCCACCACGACCGCAGCGGTCGGTTCCACGTCGACGGGGTGACCGGGCCCGACGAGTACACCGCCGTCAAGGACGACAACATCTACACCAACCTGATGGCGCAGCGGAACCTGCTCACCGCCGCCGACTGCGCGATGCGCTACCGGGACGAGGCGATCGACCTCGGGGTGACCGAGGAGGAGGCGGCCCAGTGGCGGGACGCCGCGAACGCCATGTACATCCCGTACGACAAGGGGCTGAAGGTCCACCAGCAGGTGGAGGGTTTCACCCGGTTGCAGGAGTGGGACTTCGAGCACACCCCGCCGGAGAAGTACCCGCTGCTGCTGCACTACCCGTACTTCGACCTGTACCGCAAGCAGGTGGTCAAGCAGGCCGACCTGGTGCTGGCCATGCACTGGCGGGGTGACGCCTTCACCGCCGACGAGAAGCTGCGCAACTTCCTCTACTACGAGCGGCGTACCGTCCGGGACTCCTCGCTGTCGGCCTGCACCCAGGCGGTGATGGCGGCCGAGGTCGGGCACCCGGAGCTGGCCCACCGCTACCTGCGCGAGGCCGCGCTGATGGACCTGCACGACCTCAACGAGAACACCCGCGACGGGGTGCACATGGCCTCGCTGGCTGGCGCGTGGATCGCGCTGGTCTCCGGCTTCGGCGGGCTGCGCGACCACGACGGGACACTGTCGTTCTCGCCGCGCCTGTCCAGTCGGCTCAGCCGGCTGGAGTTCTCGTTGCAGTGGCGCTCACTTCGGCTGCGGGTGGACGTCCGGCCGCACCAGACGACGTACTCGCTGCGCAACGGCGGGCCGGACACGGTGGTGGAACTGCACCACCACGGCGAGAAGATCACCGTGACCAGTTCCCTGCCGGTCACCGTCCCGGTGCCCACGCCCGACCCGCCCGGCCCGGCGCCCGAGCAACCCCCGGGCCGGTCCCCGCTGCTGCACCTTCCAGAGGAGGGCTGACCAGACGGACCGGCCACGAGGTCGGCGGCGTACCGCCGACCTCGTGGCCGGAAAGGGTCAGAACTGGCGGCCGTTGGAGGGCCGGCCCCCCGCGTCGCGCGGAGCCATCGCGGCCGGGTCGTCCGCCGTGCGGGCCCGGGCCGCCTCGTCCGCCCAGTCCCGGCCGCGCTCGGCGTCCCGTTCGCGTTCTTCCTGCTCGGCCGTCCGGGTCTGCTGCCTGGACTTCTGCTCAGCCATGGCGATCCTCGCGATCCGTCGGGGCGCCGGGCACGCCGGCGCCGTCGTGCGGTCACCCTGCGGCTTCCCGAGGGCGTCGGCGGCAAACGCCGGGGCGACCGCCGCAGCCCGTCGCCCGTGCCCCCGCTTGGGTACCGGCAGCGCGGGTATGACCGCCGGGCCGGTGCGAATCCGACGGTACGGAGGGGTGCAGATGCGGACAGGAAGCAACGAGGTGACCATCCCGGTGGCCGGCGTCGGGCTCCCGGCCGACGTGGCCGTCCCGGAGGGCGCGAACGGCGTGGTGCTCTTCGCCCACGGCAGCGGCAGCTCGCGGCACAGCCCGCGTAACACGGCGGTGGCCGGGGTGCTCCGGAGTCGGGGCGCCGCCACCGTGCTGGTCGACCTGCTCACCCCGGAGGAGGACGCGGTCGACGCCGTCACGGCCGAGCTGCGCTTCGACATCGGCCTGCTCGCCGACCGGCTCGCCGGCATCGTCGACTGGCTGGGCACCGAGCCCACGCTGGGCCGGCTGCCGGTGGGCCTGTTCGGGGCGAGCACCGGTGCGGCGGCGGCGTTGGTCGCCGCGGCGGGACGGCCGGACCGGGTGGCGGCGGTGGTCTCCCGGGGCGGACGGCCGGACCTGGCGGGCCCCGCGCTCACCGGGGTACGCGCGCCGACGCTGATGCTGGTCGGTGGCCTGGACGAGCAGGTGATCACGCTCAACGAGCAGGCCGCCGCGGCGCTCACCGCGCCGCACGAGCTGCGGATCGTGCCCGGCGCCACCCACCTCTTCGAGGAGCCCGGTGCGCTGGAGCAGGTGGCGGCCGACGCGGCCGACTGGTTCGCCGCCCACCTCCGCGTCCCCGCCTGACCCTCCCACCCACCCACCCCGCCCCGCGAGCGCGGCCCGCTCCGCGAGTGCGGCCCACTCCGCGAGCGGGGCCGACTCCGCAAGCGCGGCCCGCTCCGCGAGAGCGCACTTTCACGGAAAGCGTGGCTATTCGGCGCGCGATAGCCACTCTTTCCGTGAAGGTGCCTGCCGTGTCTGTGCGCGTGCCGTGCCCGTGTGTCCGTGCCGTGGCCGTGCCGCGTGTGCCTGTGCCGGGCCGAGGCCGGGCGGGGTGGGCGGGGTGGGCGGGTCAGGCGTGGTTGGGGGGTGGGGAGGGGCGGGTGGTGGCGATGCGTTCGCGGTGGCGCTGGACGGTGTCGATCACCCGGTAGGCGACGGCGGCGATCGGCACCGAGACGAAGGCGCCGGCGACCCCGGCGATCAGCGTGCCCGCGGTGACCACCACCAGGATCACCGCCGGGTGCAGCTGCACCTGCCGCTTCATGATCAGCGGTTCCAGCAGGTTGCCCTCGATCTGCTGCACGGCGATCACCGCGAGCAGCACCAGCAGCGCCGTCGTCGGGCCCTTGGCGGCGAGCGCCACCAGGACGGCGACCGTACCGGCGACCGTGGCGCCGATGATCGGCACGAAGCCGCCGAGGAAGGTGATCAGCGCCAGCGGCAGGGCGAGCGGCACCCGCAGCAGCACCAGGGACAGCCCGATGCCGATCGCGTCGATCGCCGCGATGATCATCGTCCCCCGGCTGTACGCGCCAAGGGTCTGCCAGCCGGCCCGGCCGGCCTCGGCGGTCAGCTCGCGGTTCGGGCCGGTCGTCCGGCGCAGCACCCACTGCCACATCGTCCGGCCGTCCTTGAGCAGGAAGAAGAGCAGCACCAGGGCGAGCAGGGCGGAACCGACGACCTCGGCTGCCGTCCGGGCCCCGCCCACCAGGTCGAAGCCCCCGCCCATGCCGGAGCGCACCTGCTGGATCAGCTTGTCCAGCTGCGCGTCGCTGACCGGCAGGGTGGAGGTGACGAAGTCCCGGCTGCGCTGGACGCCCTCGCCGAGTTCCTTGCTCAGCTCGCTGAACTGGGCGGCGGTCAGGTTCCACACCAGCACGCCGACCCCGACCAGGATGCCCAGCAGCAGCAGGAGCGACAGCAGCGCCGCCAGCGCGGGCGGGACTCGCAGCCGGCGCAGGCGCAGCAGCACCGGATCGAGCAGCGCGGTGAGGAAGAGCGTGACCGCCACGGCGATCGCCAGCGGCGCCAGCAGCACCGCCACCCGACCCAGCAGGTAGAGCGCGAACACCACGACCACCAGGCAGGCGCTCCACACCACCGCCGTGCGGACCAGCCAGGGCAGCGCCGCCCAGGCCTGCCGTGGCGCCGGCCGGGCGCCTGCCGCCGTCACCTCGGGCGTACGCCCGGCACCGTCCTCGTCCACGTCGATCCTCCTCGGTCTCGGCGGGATCGATACCCGTACGGCCCTGCTCCGACACCCGTCGGTGGATCAACGCCGTCCCGGGCAGGTGGTTCCGCTCTGGACAGTCCCGGCCGCGCGGCCGGGCAGGCGCCGCCGGGCATGGCCGCCGAGGGACGTTCGCCTGCGCCACTGCCGCCGAGACGTGGGCGTACGACCGGGGCCGGGGTGTTTGCGGCCGGGACCGGAGGGAACGCAGCAGGTACCGAGCGAGGAGGACCGTGGTGAGTGACTTCATGGACAAGGCCAAGGACATGGCCGACAAGCACGACAAGCAGGTCGACCAGGGCCTGGACAAGGCCGGCGAAGCCGCCGACCAGCGCACCGGCGGCAAGTACGACGAGCAGACCGACAAGGCCGTCGACATGGCGCAGGCGCGCACGGGTGAGGGCGACCAGGGCCGCTGACCTCGCGCTTCCGCTGCCGGACCGCCCTCGGGTGGTCCGGCAGCGGCGTGTCCGGGGACGGGCACGGTCTGGTCAGCATCGACCGGGCTCGCTACGATCCGCAGTCGTGGCATGACTCACTGTGGAGTCGTGCGGAGCGACGGCCCCGCCCGGCACGGCGGGCCGCGGACCCAGAGGGAGCCACCCCCGGTGACCGAGACTGCCCAGCCGACCATCCCGCAGCCCTACCCGTTCAGCGACCCCCACCGGCTCGACATCGACCCCCGCTACGCCCGGCTGCGTCAGGAGCAGCCGTTGACCCGGATCCGGATGCCGTTCGGCGAGCCCGCCTGGCTGGCCACCCGGCACGCCGACGTCCGGGTCGTGCTCGGTGACCCCCGGTTCAGCCGAGCCGCCTCGGTGGGCCGTGACGAGCCCCGGAACAGTCCACGACAGACCGACACGGGCATCCTCCAGATGGACCCGCCGGAGCACACCCGGCTGCGCCGGCTGGTGGCGAAGGCGTTCACCGCCCGCCGGGTGGAGGAGCTGCGCCCGCGTACCCGGTCGGTCGCCGGGGAACTGGTCGAGGTCATGGTCGCCGCCGGGCCGCCGGCCGACCTCGTCGCCGACCTGGCCACCCCGCTGCCGATCCGGGTGATCTGCGACCTGCTCGGGGTGCCGGTCACCGACCAGGACCGCTTCCACACCTGGTCGGAGGCGGTCGTGTCGACCACCTCGCTGCCGCCCGAGGTGGCCGCGAGCTACGTCGAGCAGCTGCTGGGGTACATGGCCGGGCTGATCGCCCAGCGGCGCGCCGAGCCGACGGACGACCTGATCGGCGCGATGGTCCGGGCCCGGGACGAGCACGCCGACCGGCTCAGCGAGGAGGAGGTCGTCCGGCTGGCCGCCGGCCTGCTCGCCGCCGGCCACGAGACCACCGTGACCCAGATCCCCAACATGGTGTACGTCCTGCTGACCGAGCCGGACGGCTGGGAGCGGCTACGGGCCGACCCGGCCCTGGTGCCGACGGCGGTCGAGGAGCTGATGCGCTTCATCCCGCTCGGCGCGACCGCCGCCTTCCCCCGGTACGCCCTCGAGGACGTCGAACTCGGCGGCGAGCTGGTCCGGGCCGGCGAGCCGGTGGTCGTGTCGATCCACTCGGCCAACCGGGACGAGCGGGTCTTCGCCGACCCTGACCGGCTGGACCTGGGCCGGGAGGTCAATCCGCACGTCGGGTTCGGCCACGGCGTGCACCACTGCGTCGGCGCGCAACTGGCGCGGATGGAACTCCAGGTGGTGCTGGAGACCCTGCTGCGGCGTACCCCCGGTCTGCGGCTCGCGGTGCCGGAGTCGGAGCTGACGTGGAAGAGCGGCCTGCTGGTCCGGGGTCTGACCGCGATGCCGGTGTCCTGGTGAGCCCGGTGCGGGGTCCGGCGGTGGTGACCGGTCGGTGGCGCCGGTGAGCGCCGGGAGCGCGGCGGGCGACGCCGCGCGCTGGCGGGTCTTCGTCGACCCGACCCGGTGCATCGGATCGGGGATCTGCGCGGGAGCCGCGCCCGCCCACTTCGTGCTGGTGGACGGGCTCTCCCGCCCGCTGGCCGAGCGGATCGCCCCGGCGGATGAGGTGCTGGACGCCGCCGAGTCGTGCCCGATGGAGGCCATCATCGTGTCCGACGCCGAGGGGAGCCGGATCGCGCCGGAGCCGTGAGCGCGGCGCGCCCGGGTGGCCGGCGGCATCGACCACCCGGACGCCGACCGGTCACCAGCCCGGGTAGCGGACGCCGCTGATGTTGACCCGCAGCGTGTAGAGCGAGCTGGAGGCGCAGAGGTAGAGGTGGTTGCGCTTCGGGCCGGCGAAGGTGAAGTTGGCGACCACCTCCGGCATGTGCAGCTTGCCGAGGAGGGTGCCGTCCGGGTCGAAGCAGTGCAGGCCGTCGTGCGCGGCCACCCAGACCCGGCCGGCCTCGTCCAGGCGTACGCCGTCGAAGGAGCCGGCGTCACAGGTGGCGAAGACCTCGCCCCCGGCGAGCGTGCCGTCGTCGCGGACGGCGAAGCGGCGCAGGTGCTTGTGTCGGGTGTCGACCACGTACAGGGTGGACTCGTCGGCGCTGAAGGCCAGGCCGTTGGGTTGCCCGAAGTCGTCGGCGACCAGCCGCACCTCGCCGCTGTCCGGGTCGACGCGGTAGACGTGGTTGCCGCCGATCTCCGACTCGCCCCGGTTGCCCTCGTAGTCGCTGTCGATGCCGTAGCTCGGGTCGGTGAACCAGATCGACCCGTCGGAGCGCTCGACCACGTCGTTCGGGCTGTTCAGCCGCTTGCCGCGCCACCGGTCGGCCAGCACGGTGTCGGAGCCGTCCGGCTCGGTGCGGGTGACCCGGCGGTTGCCCTGCTCGCAGCTGAGCAGCCGGCCGCGCCGGTCGACGGTGTGCCCGTTGGCGTACCCGGCGCTGTGCCGGAACACGCCCACCGCGCCGGTGGTCTCGTCCCAGCGCAGCACCCGGTCGTTGGGGATGTCGCTGAAGAGCAGGTACCGCCCGGCGGGGAACCAGGCCGGCCCCTCCAGCCACCGCCCGCCGGTCCACAGGCACTCGACCCACTCGTCGCCGTTGACCCGCCGGAACCGCTCGTCGCACACCTCGAACCGGGTCCTGAACCTGTCCACCGTCTGCCACCCCCTGTGATCGTGTTCGGCATGACGCTAACATGGCCGAACCACAGTCGGTCAGTCCATGATTCGGCCGGATAGGATTCGAGGAGGCTCGTTGGACGACACCGACCGCGAGTTGCTGGCGGCCCTGCAACGGGACGCCACCCAGTCGTACGCCGCGCTCGCCGCGACGGTCGGGCTCTCCACCGGCGCGGCGCACGAGCGGGTCCGCAAGCTGCGGGAGCAGGGGGTCATCCGGCGTACGACGGTGGACGTCGATCCGGCGGCGGTGGGGCGGGGCGTGCTGGCCTTCGTGATGGTCGAGGCGAACGCCTGGATGGGGGACTCGCCCACCCACGAGGCCCTGGCCGCCCTGCCCGAGGTGGAGGAGGCGCACGTGGTGGCCGGCCCCGCCTCCGTGCTCGTGAAGATCCGCGTGGGCACCCCGGAACAGCTCCAGGCCAGCCTCCGCCGGCTGTTCGGCGTCGAGGGGGTCACCGGCACCCGGACCATCGTCGTGCTGGAGACGTTCTTCGAACGCCCGCTCGATCCCCGCCCGCCGACGGCCGTCCCCTGAACGACGCGACGGCCAGGCCCGGTCGGGCGTGGCCGTCGCGAGACGATCGGGTCAGTGCTGCTTCTCGCGCAGTTCCGCCATCGAGGTCGGCCGGCCGCTGAGCGCGTCGCGCATCCGGTCCACCAGGCCGGCGCCGGGGGCGAGCAGCTTGTTCGCCGGCGGGTGGTCCGGGGCGGCCGGGTGCGGGCGGGTCGGCGCCGACTTCTTCGCGGCCTGCACCTTGCCGGCGAGCTCGACCAGTTCCTCGCGCGCCACCGCGGCCCGCAGGCGCGGGAAGAGGTCGGCCTCCTCGTCCTCGATGTGGTGTCGGATCGTGCCGGTCAGGTGGGCGAGCAGCTCGTCGAAGCGCGGGTCGGACGGATCGACGGACTCCAGCTCCTTCATGGTCCGCTCGGCCTCGGCGTGCTCGGAGATCTCGTGCTCGGCGACCTGCTTGCCGTCCGGCAGTGCCTTGCGGGCGGTCGGGTAGACGTACGCCTCCTCGGCGACGGAGTGCCGGACCAGCTCGGCGATCACCACGTCGGCCAGCTGACGGCGGTGCTCCGGCGTGCCCCGGCGGCCCTCCAGCTCGACGAAGATCGACTCGACCTCGCGGTGGTCGGAGATCAGCACGTCCACGACGTCCTGGTGGCTCTTCTCGTGATGGCTCATCTGGTGCCCCTTACCGGTTGCGGACGGTCGGATGGGGGGCAGGTACCCGTCCGTGGCCGACCGAATCCCCTCCGGCGCGATCCGACGGGGCCGGGTCGCCGCCGCCGGCCGGACGGGCCGGGATGGCCGTTGTGGCGCCGGCATCGTGGGGCCTGTCGGCGCGGGCCTCGGCCCCGCCGCGGAACAGCGACGAGGGCCGGCCTCCCCTGTCGGGGAGGCCGGCCCTCAATCGATCAGGTCGGGATCAGGAGCTGTAGCCGCGGCCCGCGATCCAGTTGGCCAGCTCGGCCACGTCCATCCAGTACTCCTGGACGTCCGGCGCGGCCGGGTCGGCGATCTTGACGGTGTTGCCGTCGTCCTTGTACTCCACCACCGTCAGGTAGTGACCGGGGTAGTAGTGCTCGACGCCGTCGACGTCGACCGCACCGCCGAGGATGTTGGCCACCACCGGGTCACCGGCGTCCACCGCCGCCTTGACGTCGGCCCGGAGCCGCTCGATCTGCTCCTTGGACGCGACCTCGTCGCTGATCTCGGTGGTCTTGTACCGGCCGCCGGTGTACTCGTTGAGCACCCGGGTGACGTCGATGGCCGAGTCCGTGCCGTTCTCGGTGGTGCCGAGCTTCTCGGCCAACTCGTCCTGGCTGACCGCCTTGCCGTCGGCCGACAGCGCCATCCGGGTCGACGCCGGGCCGCAGTAGAAGAAGTTCGGCTGCGCCTGGTACTCGTAGCCGGCGCGGCGCTCGCCCTTGCCCTTGCCCTTGCCCTTCTCGGACACGACGGACGCGGACGCCTTCTCGACCGGCGCGGCCTGCGCGGCCACGGCGGGGCCGACAATGGCGCCACCGGTCATGACCAGGCCGGCGACGGAGAGCATGCCGTTACGGAAAATCGTCTTCATGGTCGAAGCTCCATTCGGGGGGTTTGCCGCCCGGTCGTGGAGACCCGGACGCAAGCACCGGGAAAGGCGCTCGGATCATCAGGGGACGCGGACCACTCGGCCCGCGCTCACCAGCAACGCAACGACCGCCAGCCCGGACCCATTCCGGCGCGGTCGTACGGACAATCCAACGACCCGCCCCACCCCCTGATTCCGCCTCCCCGGTGGCCCCCCTCACCCCCGCCCACCCGCAAACCCGACAACCGGGCCGAGACCTCACACCGCCCAAGACTGGCGCACTTTCACGGAACGAGTGGCTATTCAGCGCGGAACAGCCACTCCTTCCGTGAAAGTGCGGACCGAGGAGGGCGGGGGCGGGGGGGTCAGGTGGGTGGGGGGAGGCTGCCGAGGAGGCGGGTGACGGCGATCTCGATGACGACGCGTTCGGGGTTGGGACGGGGCTGGCGGTAGCGCTCGGCGTACCGGCGCTCGGCCTCGGCCACCGACGCCGGGTCGGTGCGGAGGGTCGCCCGGCCCTCGATGGTCAGCCACCACCGCCCGTCGAGGTGGCACACCGCGACGGGCGTGCCCTCGGGGCCGGCGGCGGCGACGTGCCGGGCCTTGGCGGAGCCGCCGGAGGTGATCACCCGGGCCAGCCCGGCGTCCGGGTCGAACGTGACCCCCACCGGCACCACGTGCGGGGTGCCGTCGGCGCGCAGGGTGGTCAGCGTGGCGAGGTGCCGCTCCCGGCAGAACGCGACGACCCGCTCGTCGTGCGGGTCCAACCGATGGTCGCCGGCCATGTCCGTCCCCTTCCTCCCCCGGTGCTCGGCCGGCCCGCACGATCATGGCACGGGACGGCGTACCCGGTCCTGACCAGGGGGAGTGTCCGGCTGGCCGGGCAGCCGGCGGGCCTGCGCCCGGCGCTGGTGGGCCAACCGGGTCAGGTAGATCAGCGCCCCGGCGAGGATCCCCATGTCGTCCAGGTAGATCGGGTCGGGCAGCACGTCCACCGGGAGGATCGTGTAGATCAGCGCGCCGTAGAAGGCCACCTTGCCCCCGACGCCGAGCGTGCCGAGCAGCCGGCGGGTGCGGACCACCCGGATCGCCAGCAGCACCGCGCCGACCAACGTCGCCAGCGCCAGGATGCCGCCGATGACGACGAGGACCAACGTCTCGCGGGACATGCCGTCACGCTAGCCGAACCCCGCACCCACCGCCGACGAGCGCGGCGGTGAGAGACCCGGCGGTTGACTGCCGCCGAGCCGGCTCGCGGTCAGTAGGCGGCGACGGCGGCCCGACCCCGGGCCACGCCCGCCGACTCCCGGGCCGGCTCGGCCGCCGGCCGCCGGGTCTCCGGCATCGGCACCACCGACTCGACCTCCTCCGGCCTGCGGTCCAGCGCGGCGAACGCCTCCTCGCGCAGGCTGCGCGCCCCCGCCACGGTCAGCTCGGCCGCCCGCCACGCCGCCCGCTCCCGCTCCGACGCGGCCCGGTGCCGGGCGGCCAGGTTGTCCCGGATGGCGCGGCGCAGCACCAGCTCCTGCTCGACCGGGTGCCGCCGTGGGTCCCAGCCGTTGCGGTGGGCGAAGACGTCGCTGAGCTGCTCCACCGAGAGCTCCTTGCGCCAGTACGCGTCCAGCGCGGCCCGGTGCAGGTACCGCTCCCGGTCGGCGTACTCGGCCGGGGTGCGGACCGTGCCGGGCAGTGGCATCGCGGCGGCGGCGGACAGCCGGCGGACATCCGCCTCGGCCGCCTCGTACGCCGCCCAGGCCGCCTCGACCTCGTCCTGGGCGGCCAGCCACTCGGCGCGCCGCCGCCCGGCGGTGGCCGACGCGCGCTCGGCGGCGACCGCCACCTCGCCGGCGTACCGGGTGCGTTCCCGTTCCTCCTCGGCCAGCTCCATGGTGCTGGGCAGCGCGGCCTGCCGGATCCGGCCGGCGACGGCGGAGCGCAGCCAACCCGGACGGGCGACCAGCGCGCCGAAGGCGACGGCCGCGACGGCGAGCAGTACCAGCCAGATCACGGCGGCGGCGGGGACGTCGGGCAGGACGGAGGAGAAGACGGTCTGCATCACCAGCACCTCACGGCGGGGATCGATGTGGACGGGCGGCCGGGCGAGCGGAGCGGCGGGCGTACCCGGGGCGGACCGCGCGGCGCGGCGGGTGGCGCGGCGGTGGTCCGGCGCCGGGCGGGCGCCGCGTGGCTCAGCGCCGGGGCGGGCCGCGCCGGCCGGTGGCGTCCCGGACCGGGTCCGTCGTCGTCGCCGGCGCCGCGAGCGGCCGGTCGGGCGAGGCGGCGTCACGCCGGGCCGGGATCGGCCGGGCGGAGGAGTCGGCGGGCTGTTCGTCGGTCGGCCGGGCGGTGGCCGGCGACTCGGCCACCCGGGCGGCCGACACGGCGGGCCGGGTCGGCGCGGCGGCGGCCGGGCCGGTCGTCGGGGCGAGGACGCCGCCGAGACCGACCGCGAGCACCAGGGCGGTCAGCGCCAGCCGGGTCAGGTCGCGCAGCGTCGCCCGCCGAAAGGGGCGGGTGGACGCTACGGGCAGCACCTCTCCAACCTATCGCCACCCAGGGGCCGGTGCAGCGGACCAACAGCGTTCATCGGCGTGACCCGAACCACTCGTCCTACGTGGACTCACCACTCGTCGGGACGGTGGGGCCGCGTTGGCTTCCGCTGAGCACGGCGGGGCCGGGCGACTTCTGCCGACCAGATGTCCCGGAACGAGAAGCGGCCCACCCGGTAACTCCCGGGTGGGCCGCTCGTCGTGCGTCAGGTCAGCGGTCGCCGCCGAGCACCGGCGGGGTGGTGTCGGCGCCGTCGTGCCACACCATCTCGTCCTCGGTGAGCCAGGTCAACCGCTCGTCGCTCTCGTCCTCGCCGTGCTGCCCGCGCCCGCCGATCACGCCGTTGCGGCCGGCGCCGCCGGCCGTGGCCGCCCGGTTGGTGCCGGGCCGGCCGCCGCCGTTGGCGCTGCCCAGCTGGCCCGAGGCCAGCCGGCCGGTGCCGGCGGCGGACCGGTTCTCCATGCCGGTGGCGCCGGTGGCCGGCCGGACCGGCGTCGGGGCGGATGGCCGGCCCGAGGAGGCCAGCGCGCCGGTGCCGAGCACCCCGCCGGCCGCGATGCCGGCGGCCGCGCCGAACGCCATGCCCGAGCCGCCGCCCGAGGCGCCGCCCGTCGCTCCCGCGCCGGCCAGGCCGGCGCCCCCGGCGAGTGCGCCGCCGGTGAGCGGTTCGGCGCCCGCGAGCGAGGTGCCGGTGCCGACGAGCCCACCGCCGGTGACCGGCGTGGTCGTCGTACCCGTGCCGTTGCCGCCCGTGCCGGTGTCGCCGGAACCGGTCGTCGGACCGTGCGCCGGGCTGCTGGGGGTGGACACCGTGGCGCTGCCGCCCGGACCGGCGATCCCGGTGCCGGGCGCGGACGCCGGGCTGCCCACCGACGGGCCGGCCTTGGTCGTGGCGCCGTTCCGGTCGGCCTCACCGGGCAGTCGCGGCGGCGGGGCCGGCGGGTCGACGACCCGGCCGTACGAGGCGGCCTCGTAGCCCGTGGCCAGGTCGGCCACCACCTGCACCATCCGCTGGTGGGCCTTCTCCTGCTCGGCCTTGTCCTGCTGGTGGCCCAGGATGCCGCCGACGATCATGCCTGGCACGCCGAGGATCAGGCCCTTGGTCGCCCCGTCCACCGCCTTGTCGTGGTCGTCGGTGGCCTCCGGGCTTTCCGCGTTGCGCTGGGCGGTGCGCAGCTGGCCGGCCATCAGGGAGAGCGCCTGCCGCACCTCGGCCGTGCCCTCGGCCAGGTCGGACGAGTAGCGCACGACCAGGGAGAGGCGGTCGTGGAACTCCCGCGCGGCGTCGCCCGTCCAGGCCGGGGCCAACTTGTCCAGGTCGGCGCCGAGATCCCGGGCGAGGTTGTCGAGCGTGTCCCGCAGGGAACTCCACTGGCTGGCCAGGTTGTCGATCTGCTGCGGGTCGCCGGCGTGCACCGCGTCGTACAGCTCGCGGTGGCTGACATGCTGATAGCGCTGGGTGTACTCAGACACGACGGTCCCCCCGCTCCTTGAGCGCCTCGTCCACCCCGTTGAGCGCGGCCTCGATGTCGGCGGCGTTCGCCGCGTTGCGCGCCTCGGTGGTGCGGTAGTTCGTCATGATCGTGTGGGTCGCCGTCCGGGACGCCTCGACGGCGCGGCGCAGCCGGGCGACCTGCTCGGCATAACTCGCCTGGATCTCGCTGTAGCGGCGGGCGTTGCTGCTGGCATCGGTGAACGTGCCGAGCGCGGGCGGGGTGCACTGGAGCTCGGTGTTGAGCTTCTTCAGCGCCGCCTCCGCCTGGGCGAGCCGGTCCGCCAAACGCTGGTGAAAGTCCTCCAGGGACAGCACGTCGACTGTCGTACGCCCGGTCATGGCAGCATCCCCGTTGTCCATAGTCGATACGTCGGCCACGCCCAGGTTAGTCGACCGGCGCCAGCCGGGGCGACCCGTGGATCGGCCGTCGGCACCCCTCAACCGCCCTGCGCCGGCGCTCCGGTGGCCGCCTTCGGCTGCGCTGACGGGGTGCCGGGGCCGTCGCCGGGGGCGAAGTAGGACAGCGCGTCCCGCCGCTCCAGGGTCGGGCCGGTCGGGATCAGCGAGAGCAGCGATGCCGGCACGACCAGGGGCTTCACCCCGCCGTACCCGAGCGCGGTGGCCGCGTCGCCGGAGCGCTTCCCCAGCGGGTACCGCACCCCCTGCGGGCTGATCAGGTAGACCGTCGCCCCGGCCGCCGCCTCGGTGCCCTCGCCGGCGCCCGGGGCGGCCTGGACCAGCACGCCCTTGCCGCCCGGCAGCAGCACCTCCTCGGCCGTCTCGACGGCGTCGCGGGAGCCCTGCCGCACCGCCGTCGCGCCGTCCGCGCCGGCCAGCTCGGGCGGCGTCCGGTCGAAGACCTCCAGGGTGGTGGTCGGCAGACCGCCGGCCGGACCGGACCGGTAGCTGGCGCAGACCACCGTCTGCCCCGGGCGGACCGGATGCAGCGCGGGCAGCGCCTGCGGCATGCCGTCGGGCTCCACCCGCCGGTCGGCCAGCTCGCCCACCTGGTCCGGGCTGATGTCGGTGACCTGACCGCCGTCGCTCTGCAGCAGCAGGGCGCTCACCTCGCCGATGGAGACCAGGCCGTCGCGGGTCAGCACGTAGTGCTCGCCGGCGGCCCGGAACACCTGGCCGATCCGGGCCGGGCGGCCCCCGACCGACCGGCTGCTCGGCGTGCCGTCGCCGTCGATGCTCAGCTCCCGCAGCGCCGGTCCGGCCGGGACCGCGTTGAGCAGCTGCGCGCCGACGTCGAGCGCGGTGGCGTTGGCCATCCGCAGCGCGGCCAGCGCCGGGTCCCCGCCGACGATCTGGAGCCGGGAGCCGCCGGTGAGCAGGAAGCGCTGCCCGTCACCCCGGACCAGCACCGCCCGGTCCGCCAGCGGCGTGCCGCCGGTCAACGGCCGGTCGATCACCACCCGGGTAGTCGACCGGCGGGAGTCGCCGGGGTCGGGCACGTCGCAGACCGACCAGGGGAGGCCGACCAGCGACTTGCGGTCCGGCAACGCGTCGGGGGCGCCGACGATGCCGACGGTACGACCCCGGGGCCGGTCCTCGATCGACGCGCGCGACATCGTCCGGGTCGGCGGATCGGCCTCGTTGAGGATCAGCCGCGCCGAGGCGTAGTTCAACGTCGGGTGCAGCACCCCGTCGGCGAAGACGTACGTCGCGCCGGTCTCCCGCTCGATGACCAGCGTGTTCGCCTCCAGCGGCGCGGTGTTCCCGGTGAACTGGCCGTACGCGCCGGCCCCGCCGAGCACGATCGCGGCGGTGAGCACGCTGCCGATCACGGCCATGCCCAGTCGCCGCATCGGCAGGTTGGTGGTCTCGGGGTCGCCGGAGAGCAGCGCGGAGACGATGCGGCGGGTGACGAAGCGGTACGCCTGCACCTGATCGCGGCGGGTCCGCATGTTTGACCTCCGGCGGGGGTGGGTCCGCGACGATCAGGTCCGAACTCCGCCGCGGGCTTCCCTACGATAAGGGGCCACGGGTGGGTCATCGGGACCCCCGCCCGTCCTCCGGCACCGCACCGCCCCGCCGGATGCCCATGATGTCCAGAAGGGACGCTCACCGATGACGCAGCTCCAGGCGCCACCCGGTCGTACCCCCGCCGCCCCCGACGCCGCGGCCGACCGGCCGGTGGTGCCGGCCGACCGGCGCGGGCGCGGCCGGATCGGGCCGGTCGCCGTCGGTCAGCTCGTCGTGCTGGAACTCTGCGCGCTCGCCGTCTGGGCCGCGCTGGGCGGGCCCGGCTGGGTGGTCGGGGTGGTCGGTGGCCTGGCCCTGTTCGCGACGGTGGCGTCATTCGCCCGGCGCGGCGGCCGCTGGTGGTACGAGGACCTGCTGCTGCGCCGCCGGTTGGGGCGCCGCCGCGAGCAGGCCCGGGCGGCGGTCGCCCAGGGCGCCGTGGTCGACCCCCGGCTGGCGGCGCTCACCCCCGAACTCAACGTGATCGAACTCACCGAGCGGGGTACCCGGCTCGGCATCGGCCAGGACGGGCGCGGCTGGTTCGCCGCCGTGGCGCTGACCGGGCGGCCCGGCGCGCCGGCCGGTTCGATCGAGGCGTCCGTGGTGGACCGTGCCCTCCAGGTGCTCACCGACTTCGCCGGCCCGGTCACCCTCACCCAGGTCGTCTCGCACACCCTGGTCTGGTACCCGGCGCCGGGCGCGCCACCGGCCGCCCACCGGACGGTCTGGGTGGCGCTGCGCCTGTCGGTGCCGGACGCCCGCACCGAGACGGTGACCCGCGGCGGCGGGATGCGCGGCGTGCACCGCACGGTCGCGGCCGGCGTCGGGCGGTTGGGCAAGGCGCTGAACGCGGCCGGGCTGAGCCACCGCGTGCTGGGCCGGGACGAGCTACGGGCGGCGGTGGTCTCCGCAGCGGGCCTCGACCTCGCCCCGGCGGCGCCCGCGGAGACCTGGACGGGCCTGCGCGGCGGCGGCTGGACGCAGCTCTGCCTGACCCTGCGCAAGCGGCCCGAGGCGTCGCTGGGCACCCTGGTGGACGCGATCACCTCCACCTCGGCCCCGTCGCACACCGTGGCCGCGGTGGTGGTGCCGGGTGGCCGGCCGGTGCCTCCCCTGCTGCGCGTCGCCGCCCTGGACGGCCACGTCGAGGCCCTGGTCAAGGTGGTCCGCGACATGGCCCGCCGGTGCGGCATCCCGGCCCGGCCGCTCGACGGCCAGCACGGGCCCGGGGTCTACGCCACCACGCCGGTCGCCACCGCGGCCGGCACGTTCAGGGTCGGAGATTGACGATCCAGCCGTAGAGCCCGCACACCCAGAAGGCCAGCGGCACCAGCGAGACGATCAGCAGGATCTCGACGATGTCCAGCGTCCGGCCCCAGACCGGCGAGATCCGCTTGCCCGCCACGCTCAGGCCGTAGATCAGGCTGACCACCGCGGTCAGCAGCAGGCCGCCGAGGACCAGCCCGAGCCGGGTCACCAGCGAGCCGCCGGCGAAGGTGGCCGCCGCGGTCAGCGCCAGCCCGGCGGTGCCGGTGACGAGCACCGGGGTGCGCTGGGCGCGCCCGATGAACGGCCGGGCCCGCAGCAGCGACAGCAGCGCCAGCACCAGGCAGAGCAGCACCGCCGGCAGTCGGCCGTTGCCGGCCAGCACCACCTGGCTGCCCAGCACGAGCAGCGACACCGTCCACAGCAGCCCGGTGAGGAACGCGTCAGCGCGCTCGCTGAGCCGCAGCACCCGGCGACCGTCGACCGTCTCGGTGTCGGTCTTCAGGTCGTCCGGGCCGGTGGGGATGGACGGCACGGGCAGCCGGGCCAACCGGTAGGCGGCCATCGGCAGCGCCGGCAGGGTAGCGAACGCGACGGTGGCGACGATCGCGGCGGCGGCCGCCGCGCCGATGCCGAAGGCCAGCGAGAGCAGCGCACCGAGGGCCACCGCCGCGCCGACCGCGACGGCCCCGAAGAACAGCGGCATCCGGTCGCCGACCGCCAGCGCGGCGACCGCGGCGAAGAGCACCACGGCGGTACCGGCCAGCAGCACGTGCGGACTCGCCAGCGCGGTCAGCGTCCGGTCGCCGGCCAGCACGAGCAGGCCACCCACCGCGGCGTAGCCGAGGCCGGCCATGGCGAGCACCGAGCCGGTCCGGCTGTCACCGGCCGCCCGGGACAGCACCGCCGCGCCCACCACCAGCACGACCGCCATCAGCAGGGCGGCCACCGCGCCGGGCAGCTGCGGCGGGCCGGCGAGCAGCGTGACGACCGCGCCCACCCCCAGCGTCACCGCCGCCAGCAGCACCGAGAACGTGCGGGTGGTGCCGACCTGCCAGGTGCCCGGGCGCTGGTTGGTCGCCGTCGCGACCGCGTCCACCACGTCGTCGAAGACGATCTCCGGGGCCGCCGCCGCGCGCGGGTTGAAGTAGAGCACCTCGCCGTCGCGGACCCCGAGCTGCGCGGCGGTACGGCCACCGTCGAGCGGCTGCCCGCCGAGCCGGGCCAGGCTCCAGCCACCGTGCCGTACGCCCTCGTCGGCGAGGTCCTCGCCGGCGTACCGCAGCAGGGTGGGGAGCAGGTCCGCCAGGGGTACGTCGGACGGCAGTGCCAGATCCATCCTCGTCCGGGGTGCCACGATGGTGATCCGGCTCAACCCGCCGGTCGCCGACTTCGTCGCCACTGTGGCCTCCTCGTGCTCTCTCAGATCCACCTCGGCCGGCGGCCTCGCCCCCGTGGGTCCACGACGCCCACGGGAGATTACCTACGATGGCGGGCACGTACGATGCCCACCCGACGACTCAGGTCGGTCGCGAAACCGCATCAGGGCCGCTTCTGGGGAGGAGACAGCCGTGAGCACGGTGGTGTTCCGCCGGCTTCCGCGTCAACCGGGGCCCGCGCTGCCGCGCGGCGAGGTGCTGCTGGAGTCCCCTCCGGAGCTGCCCGAACCGACGCCCCGAGGCATGGGCCAGCTGTTGATGATCCTGCCGATGGTGTGTGGGGTCGGCGCGATGGCGTTCCTCTACGCCGGTCGGGGCGGCGGCATGATGACGTACGTCGCCGGTGGCCTCTTCGGCGTGTCCATGTTGGGCATGGCGATCGGCTCGCTCGGCAACGGCGGCAACGACAAGGCCGAGCTGAACGCGGAGCGGCGCGACTACATGCGCTACCTGGCCCAGATGCGCAAGCGCACCCGGCGCGCCGCCGAGCAGCAGCGGGCCGCGATGACCTGGCGGCATCCGGAACCGGACGCGCTCTGGTCGATCGCCGCGTCCCGGCGGATGTGGGAGCGGCGGATCACCGAGGACGACTTCGGCGAGGCCCGGATCGCCACCGGCCCGCAGCGCCTCGCCGTGGAGATCGTCCCGCCGGAGACCAAGCCGGTGGAGGACCTGGAGCCGATGAGCGCGATCGCGCTGCGCCGGTTCGTCCGGGCCCACTCCAGCGTGCCCGAGCTGCCCACCGCGCTCTCCCTGCGGGCGTTCAGCCGGATCGTGCTGCGCGGCGACCGCGAGCCGGTGCTGGACCTGACCCGGGCGGCGCTGGCCCAGTTGGCCACCTTCCACGCCCCCGACGACCTGATCCTCGCGGTGGTCGCCGCGCCCGACCGGCAGCAGGTGTGGGACTGGGTCAAGTGGCTGCCGCACGTCCACCACAGCGCGCGGACCGACGCCGCGGGCGCCCGCCGGCTGGTCTTCGCCAGCCTGGCCGAGGCCGAGGAGTCGCTCGCCGCCGAGCTGGCCGGGCGGCCCCGCTTCACCCCGGAGGCCAAGCCGCTGACCAGCGCCCCCCACGTGGTGGTGGTGATCGACGGCGGTGAGGTGTCGGCGACCTGCCAGCTGATGGGGCCGGGCCTGCTCGGCGCCACCACCATCGACCTCTCCGGCACCATCCCGCGCGACGCCGGCCGCTGGCTGCTCTGCCTGGACGCGGGTGACGGCAGCTCGCTGGAGCTGGTCCGGGGCGCCTCCAGCTCGCGGCTCGGTACGCCGGACCGGCTCAGCGCCGAGGCCGCCGAGGGGCTGGCCCGGCAGATCGCGCCGTACCGGCTCTCCCAGCAGCAGACCACCTCGGACGAGCCGCTGGCCCGCAGCATGGAGCTGCCCGACCTGCTCGGCGTCGGCGACGCGGCGGCGGTCGACGTGCAGCAGACCTGGCGGCCGCGCAGCCACCGCGACCGGCTGCGCATCCCGCTCGGCGTCGGGCCGGACGGCAACGTCGTCGAGCTGGACTTCAAGGAGTCCGCGCACGAGGGCATGGGCCCGCACGGCCTGGTGATCGGCGCGACCGGCTCCGGCAAGAGCGAGCTGCTGCGCACGATCGTCGGCGCGCTGGCGGTGACCCACTCGTCGGAGGAGCTCAACTTCGTCCTGGTCGACTTCAAGGGTGGCGCGACGTTCGCGTCGCTGGAGGCGTTGCCGCACACCAGCGCCGTGATCACCAACCTGGCCGACGAGCTGCCGCTGGTCGACCGGATGCGGGACGCGCTCGCCGGTGAGATGACCCGCCGGCAGGAGGTGCTGCGGGATGCCGGCAACTACGTCTCCCGGTTCGACTACGAGAAGGCCCGGGCCGCCGGTGAGCCGCTCGCCCCGATGCCGAGCCTGCTCATCATCTGCGACGAGTTCAGCGAGCTGCTCGCCGCCAAGCCGGACTTCATCGACCTCTTCGTGATGATCGGTCGGCTGGGCCGGTCGCTCGGCGTGCACCTGCTGCTGGCCTCCCAGCGGTTGGAGGAGGGCAAGCTGCGTGGCCTCGACACGCACCTGTCGTACCGGATCGGTCTGCGGACCTTCTCGGCCGTGGAGAGCCGGATCGTGCTCGGCGTGCCCGACGCGTACGAGCTGCCGAACGCGCCCGGCCACGGCTATCTGAAGACCGACACCAGCACCATGCTGCGGTTCCGGGCGGCGTACGTGTCCGGGCCGTACCGGGCGCCGGGGGAGGGCCAGCGCTCGTCCCGGGCGCTGGTGCAGCGCCGGATCGTGCCGTACGGGGTGAACTTCGTGCCGGTGCAGGTCCCGCAGGCGCCGGTCGAGGTGGCCCCGGCCGAGGAGAAGCCGGCCGACGGCAAGGCCGTGGCGATGCTGGACGTGCTCATCGAGCGGCTCAAGGGCCGGGGCACTCCGGCCCACCAGGTGTGGCTGCCGCCGCTGTCCGAGCCGCCGAGCCTGTCCGAGCTGCTGCCGCCGCTGGCCGTCCACTCGACCTTCGGGCTCTGCACCGCGACCTGGCCGGGCCGGGGGCAGCTCACCGTCCCGGTCGGGGTGGTCGACCGCCCGTACGAGCAGCGGCGCGACCCGATGATGGTGGAGTTGGCCGGAGCGGGCGGCAACGTGGTCATCGTGGGCGCCTCGCTCAGCGGCAAGAGCACCCTGCTCCGCTCGATGATCGCCTCGCTGGCGCTCACCCACACCCCGCGCGAGGCGCAGTTCTTCTGCCTCGACTTCGGCGGTGGGGCGCTGCGCAGCCTGGACGGACTGCCGCACGTCGCCGGGGTGGCCGGCCGCCGGGACACCGAGGCGGTGCGCCGCACGGTGGCCGAGGTGGTGGCGGTCCTGGACGACCGGGAGACCCGCTTCGCCCAGCACGGCATCGACTCGGTCGCCAGCTACCGCCGGCGTCGGGCGGCCGGCGAGTTCGCCGACGACCCGTTCGGCGACGTCTTCCTGGTGGTGGACGGTTGGAACACGCTGCGCCAGGAGTACGAGGAGCTGGAGCAGACGATCACCAACCTGGCCAACCGTGGCCTGGGCTTCGGCGTGCACGTGGTGCTGACCGCGGTCCGCTGGGCGGAGATCCGGATCAACATGCGGGACCTGCTCGGCACCAAGCTGGAGCTGCGCCTGGGCGACGCCAACGAGTCGGAGATCGACCGGCGGGCCGCGGCGAACGTGCCGACCGGCGCGCCGGGGCGCGGTCTCACCCGGGACAAGCTGCACTTCCTCACCGCGGTCTCCCGGATCGACAACCGCCGGGACATCGAGGACCTGACCGAGGCGTCGGCCAAGCTGGCCCGGCACGTCGCGGACGCCTGGCCCGGCGCCCCGGCCCCCAAGGTGCGGCTGCTGCCGCGCAAGCTGCCCTTCACCGAGCTGGTCCGGGTCGCGGACCGGTCGGCCCCCGGCCTGCCGATCGGCGTCAACGAGTCGGCGCTCGCGCCCGTCCACCTCGACCTGGCCAACGAGCCGCACCTCACGGTCTTCGGCGACGCGGAGTGCGGCAAGACCAACGTGCTGCGGCTGATCGCCCGGGGCATCACCGAGCGGTACACCCCGGCGCAGGCGCGGATCGTGATCGCCGACTACCGGCGGGGTCTGCTCGGCGCGGTCGAGGGCGACCACCTGCTCGACTACGCGCCGTCCAACCAGGTGTTCAGCCAGGGACTCGGGTCGATCCGCAGCGCCCTGCAGAACCGGCTGCCCGGGCCGGACGTCACCACCGCGCAACTGCGCGACCGCAGCTGGTGGAAGGGGCCGGAACTCTACATCCTGGTCGACGACTACGACCTGGTCGCCTCGGGCGGCAGCAACCCGCTCACCGCGCTGCACGAGCTGCTGCCGCAGGCCCGCGACATCGGCCTGCACCTGATCATCACCCGCCGGGTCGGTGGCATCGCCCGGGCCCTCTACGAGCCGGTGCTGCAACGCCTGCGCGAGCTGGACTCGCCGGGCCTGCTGATGTCCGGCAACCGCGAGGAGGGGGCGGTCTTCGGCACCCTGCGGCCGAGCCCGCAGCCGCCGGGCCGGGGCACCCTGGTCCGCCGTCGGGACGGTCAGCAGCTGATCCAGACCGCCTGGGTCGAGCCGGTGTGAGCGGGATGACCGGCCTCGATCCGGTCATCCGACAGCGCAAACACGTCGGTCGATAGGTGGGAAGGGCTCGACGGGCGGCGACCGGTCCGTCCACAATGAGTCATGGTGTGTGCGGTCTCGCGCCCGGGCAGGGCTGCGCGCGCTGGACACGGTGGGCTACCGTCTCCTACGGAGTGTCCGTCGGTGGGGTGTTGGCCTTGCCGCGGGGGAGGGCGCGGCAGATTCCGCCGCCACAACATGACGGAAGGGTGTGAAGCATGGCGTTCGAGGTCGAAGCAGCGACTCTGCATACCGCCGCGAGTGACGTGCGGTCCACGCGCAGCGAGGTCGACGGCGAGCTGAAGAAGCTGTGGAACGTGGTCGACGACCTGGCCATCGCCTGGAAGGGACAGGCGTCCACGGGCTTCCAGTCGCTGATGAACCGCTGGAACGAGGACACGGTCAAGCTGCTGACGGCGATGGACAACATCGCCGACCTGCTCGACAAGTCGGGTACGACGCACCAGGTCAACGACGAAGAGCAGCAGCAGATGCTGGACAAGTTCCACTCTGCTCTCAACCCGTGATCCGCCGAGAAGAGCAGGGGAGGAAATCATGAGCATCAAGGTTGACTACGCAGTCCTCGAAAGCGCCAACCAGCAGATGCAGTCCATCTCGAAGACCATCGACGAGAAGCTGGACACGCTGCGGTCGATGCTGTCGAAGCTCCAGTGGGAGGGCCAGGACCGGGCCGCCTACGAGCAGCACCAGGCGCAGTGGGACACCGCTGTGCGCGACATCAACCGCATCCTGAACGAGATCGGCGGTGCGGTCGGCGTGGCGCGCGAGAACTACGTCTCCACCGAGATGAGCAACTCCAAGGTGTGGGGCTGAGATAATCGCCCCGTCGCGGCTCCGGTCCGGCTCGACCGGACCGGAGCCGCACTGCGTTGCGAGTCGTCGAGGTCCTGGGAGTGTCATGCGTACGCGGAAGAGTCTCCGGCCGGTGCTGAGGTCCACTGTGGCCGCGCTGGCCCTGGCGGTTGCCGCCGGAACGGTTCCACTGGCCGCGCCGGCCCCGGCCCGCGCCGCCGACACGGTACGCGGCCTCCAGTGGTACCTCGACGAGCTGAAGATCCCGCAGGCGCACAAGATCACCAAGGGCCGCGGCGTGGTCGTCGCCGTCCTCGACACCGGCGTCGAGCCCGAGGTCCCCGACTTGCGCGGCCAGGTGCTCCCCGGGTATGCCACCGGCGCCGACGGGTCCGCGAAGGGCTGGGGCACCGACGACAAGATCGCGCATGGCACGGCCATGGCGGGCATCATCGCCGGGCGTGGCGGGGGGGAGATGCGCCAACTCGGCATCGCTCCCGAGGCCAGGATCCTGCCCGTCACCGTCGGTACCCGGCTCCAGGCCGACGACATCGCGAAGGGCATCCGCTGGGCGGTGGACCACGGCGCCGACGTGCTCAACATTTCGATGGGCACCAAGGAACCCGCGAAGCCGGAAGAGGTCGCGGCCGTCCGGTACGCCCTCGAGAAGAACGTCGTGGTCGTCGCCGCCGCCGGCAACGTCCACCAGGGCTACGTCGGCGTCGCCTCGCCGGCGGACATCCCCGGAGTGATCGCGGTGACCGGGCTGGGCAGGAACGGCTCGTTCTTCGGCGACAGCGTGCGGGGCCCGGAGTCCGTGCTGGCCGCGCCGCAGGAAGAAGTCATCGGACCGCTGCCCACCTCGGTGTCCGACAACGGCTACGGCGTCAGCAGCGGCACCAGCGAGTCGGGGGCGATCGTCTCCGGGGTGGCGGCGCTGGTCCGGGCGAAGTACCCGGACCTGGACGCGGCCAACGTGGTCAACCGGCTCATCCGCACCGCCCAGGACCGCGGTGCCGCCGGCCGGGACGACGAGTACGGGTTCGGGGCGGTGGACCCGGTGGCGGCGCTGACCCGCTCGGTGCCGAACGTGTCGAGCAACCCGCTGCTGGCCGGCGCGCCCGCCGGTGGTGGCGGGGAGAAGCAGTCGCAACCCCTGCCGGAGCGGTCGAAGGACGGCGGCCCGATTGTCTCGTTCGGCGTGAAGAACGGCACCGGTGCGCTGATCCAGGGCGCGCTCTGCCTGCTGGTGCCGATCGCAGTGGCGATCCTGGTGATCGTGCTGGTGCGCCGATCCCGCCGCCGCCCGGCCGCCCCGCCGACCGGTCCCGGCTTCCCGCCGCTACCCGGCCACGCCGTGCCAGCCGGCCACGCCGTGCCGCCCGGCAACGTCCCGGGCGCCCGTGGCCCGTACCCGCCCGCAGGGCCGGCGCCGCACGGCGTGCCCGGGGGCGTACCGCCGCAGGCGCTCGGTGCCTACGGCCCGCCCGGCGCGGCACCCCACGGTGCCCCGTGGCCGCACCCGGGGGCGACGCCCCCACCGCCGCCGGCCCCGCCGGGCCCCGGCGTGCACCAACAGTAAGCCAGAAAGTCTGATCGGCGACGGGGAGGAACCGATGACGGACGACAGGACGCAGCAGTCGGACAGGGTCGAGATCGACACGCCCAACGTCCCGGTGGCACCCACCATCACGCCGTTCGTCTACTACGACGGCGTCTCGCTGGACAACGTCAACAAGGCCCACCGACCGACGCACCTGACACCCGCCCCTGGCGGCGCGGGCGCCAAGACCGAGTGGGACGCCTCGACCCTCGACAAGGCCATCACGTGGCTCGACGACCACGCCGATTTCCTCAACCAGCAGTCGTACAAGATGGAAGAGGACATCCGGAAGTGGATGCGCAACGCCACCGGGGCGGCGGCGGTAGGCGGCGGCGGTGAGAAGAGCCCGCTCGGCAGCTTCGAGCGGGCCAACGCCCTCGCCACCAAGCACGCCGGCCTCTACGACAGCACCCAGACCAGGCTGCGGGAGCTCGCCCGTGAGCTCTGGAAGGCCGCCAACGCGCTCCGGACGGTCAAGGAGAACTACGACACGGCCGATGAGCGCAACCGTTTGAACGCCAACCAGATGCAGAACGCCATCAACAGCGCGTCCAGCCGCGCCGGGAAGAACTGAGTCGGGGGAGGCGGCAGATGCCGAGTTGGGAAGAGATGTGCCAGCAGATCGTCATCGACGGCCGGCCCGGTGACGTCACCAGCGCCGCCTTCGGCTGGGAGCAGCTGCTGAAGAATTTGAACACGGTCAAGCAGAACCTCGAGACGAACGTCAAGGACCTCGGCGAGACCTGGAAGGGCCCGGCGTACGAGGCGTTCAAGACGCACATCGAGGGGCTCGCGAAGAGCACCGGCGAGGTGGTCGCGGACGCCGAGAGCCGGGGCGGCATCGTGCACTCGTTGAAGGACGCCGCGGACAAGCTCAGCGCCGCGCAGGCCGAGTTCCCGATCCCGGCGAGCTGCGTCAACGACGTGCTGGAGGCCCGCAACGGGCGGATCACGATCAGCGCGGGGTTCTTCGAGATGAAGGTCAAGCCGGACTTCCTCGGCCTGGCCGACCCGATCAGCTCGATGGTCGACTGGTTCAACGACAAGACTGACGACGCCAACCGGGTCTACGGGCAGGTCAGCGGCCACTACCTGGCGATCGACGAGAACCTGGACGCGCCGACCAGCACCGCTCCGTCGACAATCCACGACGACTTCAAGAAGCCGGAGCTCGGCGGGGGCGGCGGCGGTGGCGGCGGTGGCGGCGTGCCGGACATCGGCGGTGCGCCCTCCACCGGCGGCCTCGGCGGCAACCCCTCCATGGGCGGCGTCGGCTCCCCCCCGGGTATCGGCACCGGCGGCCCGGGTATCGGCACCGGCACCCACCCGGACCTCTCCTCCGGCACCGGCGGCTACCCGGGCGGCGGCGGCACCGGCAGCCTCGGTGACGAGTACGGCAGCGGTCTGGCCGGTGCCGGCGGCGTCGGCACGCTGCCCAACTCGGGCCTCGGCGGCGGTGGCCTGCCCAGCACCACCGGCCTGGGCTCCGGCGGCGGCGGTGGTAGCGGCCTCGGCGGCGCGGGCGGCATGATCCCCGGCGGCGGCTCCCTCGGCAAGGCGGTGAGCACCGGCATGCCCGGGATGATGGGCGGCGCGGGCGGTGCGGGCGCCGGCCGGGGTGCGGGCCGCGGTGCGGGCCGGCTCGGCGGCGGCATGGGCGGAATGGCCGGCGGCATGGGCGGTGCGGCCGGTCGTGGCGGTGCCGGCAAGGGCGCGGCCGGCGGTGTCCGGGGCGGTGCCGGGGTCAAGGGCGGCATGGCCGGCATGGGCGGCGGCCACGGCGCTGGCTACGGCGAGGAGGAGGCTCCCCGCAACACCTGGCTGGAGGAGGACGAGGACGTCTGGGGTGCGGACGGCGGTGCCGCGCCCGGCATCCTGCGCTGAGCCTCGACAGGGAGCGCCGTCCACGGTCACGTGGGCGGCGCTCCGCCGTTGGTGGGGGTTCCGCCGTTCGTGGGCCGCTCCGCCGTTGGCCGGGCGCTGCGCCGCTCGTGGCGCGCGTCGGCCGGGGGTCAGGCGTCGACGGTTTCGGCGCGGCGGCCGGGCCGCCACTTCCGCCGGCGGCCCAGGGCCACGATCGGTCGGGCCGCCAGCAGCGCCAGGGCGAGCACTCCCGCGGCACCGGCGACCCAGAGCGCCACGGTGCGCTGCCAGCCCAGCGGGTCCTCCGCCGCGCCGGGTGGCGGCATGGCCCCGACCGGGGAATCCGTCCGGGTGCCGAGCAGGCTGGTCAGCGCCCGGTACGGGTTCACCACCCCGTACCCGAGTTCGGGGTTGTGCCCCTCGGGCGGGTTGTCGGCGGTGCGGGTGAGTCGGTAGGCGACCTGTTCCGGCGTGAGGTCGGGCCGGGCGGCGCGGATCAGCGCCGCCGCGCCCGAGACGTACGCGGCGGCGAAGCTGGTGCCGCCCTGCGGCTCGGCGAGGTAGCCCTGGCCGCCCGGGGCGGGGCCGACGATGTCCAGCCCGGGCGCGGCGATGTCCACGTAGTTGCCGCTGACCGAGCTGCCGACGTGACCGCCCTCCCGGTCGACCCCGGCGACCGCGATCACCCCCGGGTACGCGGCCGGGTACGCAGGCAGGTCCTGCTGCTCCTGCTGCCGGTTGCCGGCGGCGGCCACCACCACGACGCCCTTGCCGAGCGCGTAGTCGACGGCTTGGGCGAGTTCGGGGTGGTCCACCGTGACCAGCGACAGGTTGATCACCTGGACGTCCTGGTCGGTCGACCAGCGGATCGCGTCGGCGATCTGCAGGGGCAGGCCGGGGTCGTTGGTGCGCTGGGTGTCGGGCAGCACCCGGACCGGCAGGATCCGGGCCGCGGGCGCGATGCCGCTGTACGGGGCTCCGGTGTCGTCCCGCCCGGCGATGATCCCGGCCACGATGGTGCCGTGGCCGGCCAGGTCGCACCGGCCCTGCATCGACGGCAGGCCGTTGAAGTCGCGGCCCTCGCGTACCTGCCCCTTGAGCAGTGGATGGGTGGGGGAGACGCCGGAGTCGATGACCGCCACGGTGACCCGCTCGCCCCGGGTGATCCGCCAGGCCGACGCCGGGTCGAGCCGGCGCAGCGCCCACGGTGTCTCGGCGGGGGCGACCCCGCCGGCCGGGCCGGGGCAGTTCGGGGCCGCCACGGCCGGTGCCGGCGGTACCACGAGCGAGGCGAGCAGGGCCGCCACCACTCCACCGAGGACTGTCCGGGATGGACGCCCGGCGGTCTCGGTCAGCGCCGTCCCAGTCGGCCGGAAGCTCTCGCGCACGCGCTGAGATTACCGCCGCCGCGCCCGGGACGGGGCGACGGGCGGTCCGGGCGCCCAGAATGAGAGCGGTCGTCAGGAGGTGGACTCGGCGCGCTCGCCGGTGAAGAGGGCGAGCAGGTCACCCACCTGGCGGTCGGACTCGGCCGGGTGCCGGAAGTGGCCGCGCGGGTTGACCGTGTACTCGTTGCGCCGACCAACCCGGGTGCGGTGCAGGTAGCCGCCGGCCTCCAGGTCGGCGACGATCGCCTGCGCGGCGCGCTCGGTCACCCCGACCTCGTCGGCGACGTCCCGCAGCCGGGCGGTGGGGTTGCGGGCGATGGCGAGCAGGACGTGCGCGTGGTTGGTGAGGAACGTCCAGTTCCGGGTGCTCCCGTTCTGCGCAGTCGTCGCCATGCCCGTCATCGTATGGCCAGCCGGCCGGCATTTCCGCCCTGGCCTCCGCGCACCCGGAGCCGTCCGGGCGCGGCCCGGGGACACGGCGGCGAAACACGCTGCCCACGTCCCGGTAATGTATGAAATCTGTATCACGTATACCTTGACGTATCTTTCGCTGCGTGTGACGGTGGGCGGCGAGGCCGCCTCCGTCGCCGGCCGGGTGTGACCAGGCCGATCTCGCGAGGGACCGAGGTGAGGCAATGACCCTGACCGATCCGACGCAGGCGCTCGCCGAGCTGCACGCCGGCAACCGGCGCTTCGTGACGGGCGCGCAGCGCCACCCCAACCAGGACTCGCTGCACCGGACGGCGGTCGCCGACGGCCAGCACCCGTTCGCGGTGATCGTCGGCTGCTCCGACTCCCGCCTCGCCGCCGAGATCATTTTCGACCGGGGTCTGGGTGACCTCTTCGTGGTGCGTACCGCCGGGCACACCGCCGGCCCCGAGGTGCTCGGCAGCGTCGAGTACGCGGTGAGCGTCCTGGGCACCCCGCTGGTGGTGGTGCTCGGCCACGACTCCTGCGGGGCGGTGCAGGCCGCCCGGGACGCCGCGCGGACCGGCACGCCGCCGGTCGGGCACCTGCGGGCGGTGGTGGACGCGGTGGTACCGAGCCTCCAGCGGGCCGCCGAGCAGGGCGTCGACGACGTTGACGGGATCGTCGACATCCACATCGCGCAGACCGTCGAGGCGCTGCTGGGCAACTCCGCCGTACTGGCCGCCGCGGTCGCCGAGGGGCGGTGCGCGGTGGTCGGCATGTCGTACCGGCTTAGCGCCGGTGAGGTGCGGACGGTGGCCGCGGTGCCGAGCGTCGTGCCGGCCCAGGCCGACGGTCGGGCGACCGCCGTCGCCGGCTGAAACCCCCCGCACGCGACGAGGGCCGCCCCACCGGGGACGGCCCTCGTTCGGTACGCGTCGCGCGCTAGAGCATCGACATGTGTACGTGGTCGGTGTGGTTCGACGGTCCGCTGTACGACTTCCACCCGGTCGCCGGGAACCAGATCTGCCGGTTCCAGATCACGTAGTAGATGCCGAGCCGGTCGGCGTTGCGGATCAGGAACGCGGCGAGGTTGTTGCCGTACATCCGGGTGTCGTTGTTGTACCAGGGCGCGAAGCCGCTCCGCTGCAACGACCAGTCGCAGGCCTTGCCCTTCGGGTGGTCCCACGGCCCACCTGGCCGGTAGCAGCCCGCGAACCGGGTGAAGCCGGCCCGCCGGACCTCCTTGTACGCGTGCAGTGTGCGCGGCGTGATGGTGCCGGAGGTGGTCGGGTCGTTCTCGGTGCGCGACTCGGGCCGCCAGCCGCCGTCGGCCGTCCGGCCGGGGCCGATCCGGGCGACCGGCGAGGTCGCGTCGACCAGGCCGCCGGTGAAGCCCCGGCCACCGACCAGCTGGAGGGCCTTCTCCGCCTCCCGGCTCTCCCGGGCCATGTCGTTGGTGAGCTTCTGCTGCTCGCGCACCTCGGCGTCGAGCGCCAGCTTGGCCTGCTCCGCGCGGTTCTTGGCGGCGGTGACCTTGGCCAGCTTCTGCGCGTTGACCATGTTCAGCTCGTCCAGGGCGGCGGCGCGCCGGACGAACGAGTCCGGGGCGTCGCTCTCCAGCAGCATCGCCACCGCGCCGATCCGGCCGGTCCGGTACGACTGCGCCGCGATCTGCGAGACCGTCGGCTGCAACGCCGCCAGCTCGTCCTGCGCGCGCCGCACCTCCAGCCCGAGCTGCTGCTGGCGCTTCTTGGACTTCTCCAGCTGCGTCTTGGCCTTGGAGTACTCGCGGTTGCGCAGCTCGATGACGTCGGTGAGCAGCTTGGGCTCGCCGTCCTCCTCGTGCCCGGAGGGGGTGGGGGTCGAGGGCGCGGCGATCGCGGCTGTCGGCCCGCCGAGGATGGCCAGCGCGGCGAACACGGCCACCACCGGAGTCAACCAGCGGCGCAGGGGTGCCGTCACAGTGTTCCCTTCCGTCGACCGCCGACCGGGTTAGCTGACGGGTTCGGGACGGAAGTGGCCCCTACCGCTCGCGCGGATTCACCCCATGTACCTGGTTCCCCGGCTCGCCTCGCGGCGATTGGGCGGCGGTACCGCAGGCGCCGCTGCGCGCCTTCGGCGGTGACCGGCAGCGAGGTTACCCGAGAGTCGTACCGGGGATCTACGTCCAGAACCCGACTAAAAGCGTTATTTCGTCGTAGCGATGCGTGACGAGTGACGCGTTCGTCAGGTTCCGCGTCGGCGTCGGTCACGCAGCGGAGTCTCACCATGCGGTGTCCGTGCTCCTTTCCGGGTCGGGCCACCGTGCGGGGGCCGGGGTGGACGGTCCGCCGGGACGCGACGCGCTCAGCGCCTCGAGCGCCGCGTCCCGGTCGGCGGAGGGGCGGGGCGTGGGTGCCGGTCCGGTGTCCCGGGCCGGATCGTCGGCCGGGCCACGACCGGCGGTGGCGACCAGCGCGGCCAGCGCGGTGGTCAGCGGTACGGCGGCGACCAGGCCGAGCGTCGCCACCGCGCTGCGGACGATCTCCTGAGCCAGGAACTCGCTGGTGAGGATCTGGCTCACCGGACGGCTGTCGGCGGTGAGCAGGAGCAGCAGCGGCAGCGAGGCGCCCGCGTACGCGAGCACGATGGTGTTCACCGTGGAGGCGATGTGCGCCCGGCCGACCCGGGTGGCGGCCCGGTAGAGCTGCGTCCGGGACAGTCCGGGGTTGGCGTGCGCCAGCTCGGTGACGGTGGCGGCCTGGGTGACGGTGACGTCGTCGAGCACGCCGAGCGAGCCGATGATGATGCCGGCCAGCAGCAGCCCGTGCAGGTCGACGTCACGCTGGTACATCGACAGCGTGGTGGCCTCCTCGCTGCCGAACCCGGTCAGGTGGGTGGCGGCGGTGGCCAGGCTGCCGAGCAGTCCGGTCAGCACCAGGCTGCCGAGGGTGCCGAGGACCGCCACCGAGGTCTGCGCGGTGATCCCGTGGGTCAGGTACAGCACCACGAACATGATCAGCGCCGAGCCGGTGATCGCGATCAGCAGCGGCGAGCCGCCCGCCGCGATGCCGGGTACGACGAAGGTCAGCAGGATGGCGAAGCTGGCGCCCAGCCCGGCCAGTGCGGCCAGTCCGCGCAGCCGGCCGAACGCCACGATCGCCGCCGCGAAGAGCGCCACCAGCCACACCAGGGGCTTGCCCCGCTGGTGTTCGGCGATCTGGTAGCTGGTGGCGGTGGGGTCGGCCGGGTCGGCGAGCTGGACCAGCACCACCTCGTCGCCCACCGCGACGGTGGGCGCGCCCGGACCGGCGGGCACCGGTGTCTCCACCTGCTGGCCGCTGTCCGGGCCCTGCTCGACCCGGACCGTCACGGTCCCGCACGGCCCTTCGGCCGCGCCGGGCGGTGCCTCCGGGGTCGGCGGGCAGGGTTCGGTCACCACCCGGGTCACCGTGCCGTGGTGGCGTGCCGGCTCGGCGCCGCCGTCGGCCTGCCGCGAGTCGCGCGGCCACAGCACCAGGGCGGCGATCACCGTGACGACGAACAGCGGGACCACCGTCGCGACGAGGATCCGCCGCACCCCCGATGGGGCGGACGGAGCGGGACGGGTGTGGTCGGCGCCCATTGCGAGTCTCCCAACGATCCAGGGCGGGGTACGTGTCAGCCGGCCGTTCGGTTCACCGGCGGGACGCGCGTGGCGGGCCGCGTACCCCGGTGTGGGCCCTGGGTGCCGGCGGGGTCACCCAGCGCGATCGGACGGCGCGGTCGCCCGGCGTGGCGACCCGCCCGGGCGGTCGCTGACGGCGGCCGAGCCCGGCGCGGTACGCGGGCCGGCGGCAGCAGCGGCGGATGGCGAGTCATGGCCGGTGAATCGTAGCCAGGTTCGGTGCGGGTCCGCCCGGTTCGTGCCGTCGGCAGCGCGCTCACCGGGCATCGTGGGGGCATGGACCAGCACGCCGGACCGGCGCGGCACCCGGGGTCGGACCGGCACCGGGGGCACGACCGGCACGCCGGCCACGACCCGGAGATGTTCCGCCGCCGGTTCTGGCTCTGCCTGGCGCTGACCCTGCCCGTGGTCGCCACCAGCCACATGGTGATGGAGTGGTTCGGCTACTCGCTGGAGTTCCCCGGCCGGTCCCTGGTCGGGCCGGTGCTCGGCTCGGTGGTCTTCTGGTGGGGCGGCTGGCCGTTCCTCGTCGGCGCGGTGCGCGAGGTGCGCGACCGGGCCCCGGGCATGATGCTGCTGATCGGGATGGCGATCAGCGTCGCGTACGCCGCCTCGCTCGCCACCAGCCTGGGCGCCTTCGAGCTGGACTTCTGGTGGGAGTTGGCCGCCCTGGTCACCATCATGCTGCTCGGGCACTGGCAGGAGATGAAGGCCGTCGGGCAGGCGCGGGGCGCCCTCGCGGCGCTGGCCGCGCTGCTCCCCGACGACGCCGAGCGGGTCGGGCCGCAGGGCGGCACCGAACGGGTGCCGGTGAGCGGCCTGCGGGTGGCCGACGTGGTGCTGGTCCGCCCCGGTGGGCGGGTGCCGGCCGACGGGCGGATCGTCGACGGGGCCGCCGAGCTGGACGAGTCGATGGTCACCGGCGAGTCCCGCCCGGTCTCCCGGATGGTCGGGGACCGGGTGGTGGCCGGCACCGTCGCCACCGACTCGGCGATCCGGGTTCGGGTGGAGGCCGTCGGCGACCAGACCACCCTCGCCGGCATCCAGCGCCTCGTGGCACAGGCGCAGCAGTCCGGCGGGCGGGCGCAGGCGCTGGCGGACCGCTTCGCCGCCTGGCTCTTCTACGTCGCCACCGGCACCGCCGTGCTGACCGTCGTGGGGTGGACCGCGCTGGGCGAGCGGGACGAGGCGGTGGTCCGGACCGTCACGGTCCTGGTGATCGCCTGCCCGCACGCGCTCGGCCTGGCCATCCCGCTGGTGATCGCGCTCTCCACCGCGCTGGCCGCCCGCTCCGGCGTGCTGGTCCGCGACCGGCTCGCACTGGAACGGATGCGCACCGTCGACGTGGTGCTCTTCGACAAGACCGGCACCCTCACCAGGGGCGAGCACGCCGTGGTCGGGGTGGCCGCCGCGCCGGGGACCGGCGAGGACGAGGTGCTGCGGCTCGCCGCCGGGGTCGAGGCGGACAGCGAACACCCGCTGGCCCGGGCGATCGTCGCGGCCGCCGCCGAGCGCGGCGACCCGGCCCCGGCCGCCGGCTTCCGTTCGCTGCCGGGGCGCGGCGTCCGGGCCGAGATCGACGGTACGCCGTACGCGGTCGGTGGCCCCGCGCTCCTGCGCGAGCAGGGGCTGGAGCTGCCCGGGGCGCTGGAGCCGGCGGCCCGGCGCTGGGCCGAGCGCGGCGCGGCGGTGCTGCACCTGGTCCGCCTGCCGGACACCGTCCTCGGCCTGCTCGCGCTCGCCGACCAGGTACGCCCCGAGGCCCGGGAGGCGATCGCGGAACTGCGTGCCGAGGGGGTTCGCAGCATCGCGATGATCACCGGGGACGCCCGCACGGTGGCCGAGGCGGTCGCCGCGGACCTCGGTTTCCGGCCCGGCGTCGACGAGGTCTTCGCCGAGGTGCTCCCCGCCGACAAGGACCGGAAGGTTACCGCGCTGCAACGCCGGGGGCTGCGGGTGGCGATGGTCGGCGACGGGGTCAACGACGCGCCGGCGCTGGCCCGGGCCGACGTGGGGATCGCGATCGGGGCGGGCACCGACGTGGCGATCGAGTCGGCCGGGGTGGTGCTCGCCTCCTCCGACCCGCGCGGCGTCGCCGGGGTGGTCCGGCTGAGCCGGGCGGCGTACCGGAAGATGCGGCAGAACCTTGCCTGGGCGGCCGGCTACAACGTGGTGGCGCTGCCGCTGGCGGCCGGCGTGCTGGCCTTCGCGGGGGTGGCGCTGAGCCCGGCGCTCGCCGCGGCGCTGATGTCCGCCTCGACGATCGTGGTCGCGCTCAACGCCCAGCTGTTGCGCCGGGTACGCCTCTGATCCCGCCCGGTTCGGGCTAGCGTGGTCGGGTGCGAACGGCGACGGCGCGGCCGGCCGGGTGGTGGGCCCGGCTGCTCCTGCTCGCCTGCACCCTGCTCGGGCTGGCCGCCATGCACACCATCGGCCACAACACGCACTCAGTCGCGTCCCACCCGGACGGCCACGCCGCCGTGTCGCAGCGGGCGCCGGTCGCTCAGGCCGGCGGGCTCGAGGTGGTCCCGGTGGCCCACGGCGCGACGCCTGAAGCGGTCCCGGCCGCCCATGTCGCCGGGCCGGTGTCGTTCGCCGGCCAGGTCGGCGCGGTGGCGCTTCCCGCCGACCAGCCGGGGAGTGCCCCGAGTGGCTGGAGTGTCTGCCTGGCGGTGCTCGGCGCCGTCACGGTGGCGCTCCTGCTGGCGACGCTGCTGTTCGGCCGTGCCCACCACGCGATCGCGACCCGCCATTCGTCCCGGCCGTCGCGTAGGCCGCGCGCCCCGCCACCCCGCCCGGTCGGGCTTCGCCTCGCCACGGTGTCGGTGCTGCGCAGATAGGACGCCCCGACGCGGTACCGCCGCGTCCCGAGTCCGCTGCGTACGTCCTCACACCGAAAGGTCTGATCGTGTCCACTCGTACCATCGCGCGCCGTGCCGCCCTGGCCGGCGTCGCTCTCAGCACCGCTCTCACCCTGGCCGCCTGCGGCGGCGACGACCACCAGGCCGGCTCCGGCCACGACATGCCGGGCACCGGTGCCAACGCCGGCCCGTCGGCCAGCGCGTCCGCCACGTTCGACGACGCCGACGTGATGTTCGCCCAGATGATGATCCCGCACCACCAGCAGGCGGTGCAGATGTCGGAGCTGGCCGACAGTCGTGCCGGGGACCCTGAGGTCGAGCGCCTCGCCGCGCAGATCAAGGCCGCCCAGGCGCCGGAGATTGCCACCATGACCGGTTGGCTCACCGCATGGGGCCGGCCCGTCCCGTCCGGCAGCCCGAGCGGCGGCCACGACCACGGCATGCCGGGCATGATGTCCGACGCCGACATGGCGAACCTGGCGGCCGCCTCCGGCCGGGAGTTCGACCGGCAGTTCCTGGCCATGATGATCGCCCATCACCAGGGCGCGATCACCATGGCGGAGCAGGAGATCGGCAACGGGGTCAACGCGGACGCCAAGGCCATGGCGCAGCAGATCATCACCGCCCAGCAGGGCGAGATCGACACCATGAGGAAGATCCTCGCCCGGCTCTGATCGCCGCCGGCCGGGACGCCTCGGAGCCGTCGTGGCTCCGAGGCGTCCCGGCCGGGCGGGGTGAACCCGCCGGTCGGGCTGCGCGGGCTCAGCCGCGCTTCATCAGGCGGCCGACGGCGGCCATCATCTCGGCGGCCATCTCGTCGGCGCGGCCCTCGGCGGCCCCCTCGTGCATGCAGTGCCGGGCGTGGCCGTCGAGCAGGCCGAGGGCGACCTTGTCCAGGGCGGCCTGGATCGCCGAGATCTGGGTCAGCACGTCGATGCAGTACCGGTCGTCGTCGACCATCTTCTCCACGCCGCGGACCTGGCCCTCGACGCGGCGCAGCCGCGCGAGCAGCTGGTCCTTGCTGGCGGTGTAGCCCCGGGTCGGGGTGCTCGGTGTGGTCATGGCAACCAGGATAGCGTACCCCCTGGGGGTATGCTACGGTCCTCGGGAGAGCTACCCCTGGGGGGTATAGCATGGATGCGGGAGGAGAGTTGCCATGGTCACCACCACGTACCAGGTGCAGGGCATGACCTGCGGGCACTGCGTCAACTCGGTCAGCACCGAGGTGAGCGCGATCCAGGGCGTCAGCGACGTCCAGGTGGACCTGGCCTCCGGCCGGGTCACCGTCACCAGTGAGAGCCCGCTGGACACCGAGTCCGTACGCGCCGCCGTCGACGAGGCCGGGTACGACCTCGTCGAGGCGTGACGGGGTCACGACCCCAGAGAACCGAGGTATCACGATGAACACGGCGACGAAGCTGAGCGGTTTCGCCCTCGGCCTCGCGGCGGTGTTCGGCACGGCGTACGGGGTCGGCCACCTGGCCGGCCCCGTCACCCCGGCCGCCGGCACCCGCCACGAGCCCGCCGGCGCCGGCCACGGCTCCGACCCGCACGGCGGCTCCGACTCGCACGGTGCCGACCCCGCCGGTGCCACGCACCTGCCCGGCGGGCTGCTCGTCTCCGACCGCGGCTACACCATGCAGCCGGTGGACGCCCCGACCGGGCAGTTCGCCTTCCGGATCACCGGCCCGGACGGCGCTGCGGTGACCGGCTACGAGATCGCCCACGACAAGCGGATGCACCTGATCGTGGCGCGGCGCGACCTGTCCGGCTTCCGGCACGTCCACCCCGAGCTGGGCGCCGACGGCACCTGGCGGGTGGACTCCCCGCTGGGCGGGCCGGGCGTCTGGCGGGCCTTCGCCGACTTCACCCCGTCGGGCGGGGAGCCGCTCACCCTCGGGGTCGACGTGACCGTCCCCGGCCAGCTCCAGCCCCGGCCGCTGCCGGCACCGGCCGCCAGCACCACGGTCGACGGCTACACGGTCACCCTCACCGGCACGCCGCAGCCGGGCCGCACCAGCCAGTTGACGCTGACCGTCAGCCGGGACGGGAAGCCGGTCACCGACCTGGAGCCGTACCTCGGCGCGTACGGGCACCTGGTGGCGTTGCGGCAGGGCGACCTCGCGTACCTGCACGTGCACCCGGAGGGCGTGCCCGGTGACGGGCGTACCCCGGCCGGGCCGGCCGTGAGCTTCGCCGCCGAGGTGCCCTCGGCCGGCAGCTACCGGCTCTACCTGGACTTCCGGCACGGCGGGGCGGTGCGCACCGCCGAGTTCACCGTGCTGGCCGGCGACGCCCCGGCGGCCCCGGCGAGCACCCCGGGCACCCGGGCCACCCCGACCGCTCCCACCCCGACCGCCGACGCCGGCCACGGCGCCCCCGGTCACGGGCACAACTGATCGGAGGTGCCGCGATGACCCCGACCACGAACTCCCTGCCGGTCGCACCGCACCGGATCGAGCTGACCATCGGCGGGATGACCTGCGCGTCCTGCGCCGCGCGGATCGAGAAGAAGCTCAACCGGATGGAGGGCGTGACCGCCACCGTCAACTACGCCACCGAGAAGGCCACCGTCCGGTACGCCGACCAGGTCACGCCAAAGGACCTCATCGCCACGGTGGAGAAGACCGGCTACACCGCCGTCGTGCCTCCCCCGCCCACCCCGGCCGGTACGGCCGGACCGGCCGCCGAACCGGCCGACGAGCTGCGCGGCCTGCGGACCAGGCTGTGGGTCTCGGTCGCGCTGACCGTGCCGGTGATCCTGCTGGCCATGGTGCCGGCCTGGCAGTTCACCTACTGGCAGTGGCTGTCGCTGACCCTGGCCGCCCCGGTGGTGGTCTACGGCGGGCTGCCGTTCCACCGGGCCGCCTGGATCAACCTGCGGCACGGCGCCGCCACCATGGACACCCTGGTCTCGCTCGGCACCCTGGCCGCGTTCGGCTGGTCGCTCTGGGCGCTCTTCCTCGGTGACGCCGGGATGCCCGGGATGACCCACCCGTTCCGGCTCGACATCACCCGCACCGACGGCGCCGGCAACATCTACCTGGAGGCGGCGGCCGGCGTCACGGTGTTCATCCTCGCCGGCCGGTACTTCGAGGCCCGTTCCAAGCGGACCGCCGGCGCCGCCCTGCGCGCCCTGCTGGAGCTGGGCGCCCGGGACGTCGCGGTGCTGCGCGGCGACGTCGAGACCCGGATCCCGGTCGACCAGCTCGCGGTGGGGGACCGGTTCGTGGTCCGCCCCGGCGAGAAGGTCGCCACCGACGGGGTGGTGGACGAGGGTACGTCTGCCGTCGACGCCAGCATGCTCACCGGCGAGTCGGTGCCGGTCGAGGTCGGCCCGGGCGACACCGTGGTCGGCGCGACGGTGAACGCGGGTGGCCGGCTGGTGGTCACCGCCACCCGGGTCGGTGCGGACACCCAGCTCGCCCAGATGGCGAAGCTGGTGGAGCAGGCGCAGTCCGGCAAGGCGGCCGTGCAGCGGCTGGCCGACCGGATCTCCGGCGTCTTCGTCCCGATCGTGATCGCCCTGGCCGCCGGCACGCTCGGCTGGTGGCTCGGCACCGGGGCGGGCCCGACGGCCGCGTTCACCGCCGCGGTCGCCGTGCTGATCATCGCCTGCCCGTGCGCGCTCGGCCTGGCCACGCCCACGGCGCTGCTGGTCGGGACCGGCCGGGGAGCCCAGCTCGGCATCCTGATCAAGGGGCCGGAGATGCTGGAGTCCACCCGCCAGGTGGACACCGTCGTGCTGGACAAGACCGGCACGGTCACCACCGGCCGGATGACCCTGGTCGACGTGCTCCCCGACCAGGGGGTCGACCGGGCGGAGCTGCTCCGGCTCGCCGGGGCGCTGGAGGCCGGCTCGGAGCACCCGGTCGCCCGGGCGGTCGCGGCGGGCGCCGCCGAGGCGGGCGCGCTGCCGCCGGTCACCGGCTTCGCCAACGCCGAGGGGCTCGGCGTCACCGGCACGGTGGACGGCCACGAGGTGGTCGTCGGTCGGCTCCGGCTGCTGCGCGAGCGGGGCCTGGACGTACCCGAGGAGGTCGTGCGGGCAGCGGGTGACGCGGAGGCGGCCGGCCGGACGGCCGTGCTGGCCGGCTGGGACGGCCGGGCCCGGGGCGTCCTCGCGGTCGCCGACGTGGTCAAGCCGACCAGCCGGGCGGCGATCGACGGGCTGCGCGGCCTGGGACTGAAGCCGGTGCTGCTCACCGGCGACAACGCCACCGTCGCCCGGGCGGTGGCGGCCGAGGTCGGCATCGACGAGGTGATCGCCGAGGTGCTGCCGGCCGACAAGGTCGACGTGGTCAGGCGGCTCCAGGGCGAGGGGCGGACGGTCGCGATGATCGGCGACGGGGTCAACGACGCCGCCGCGCTGGCCCAGGCCGACCTTGGGCTGGCCATGGGCACCGGCACCGACGTGGCGATCGAGGCCGCCGACCTGACCCTGGTGCGCGGCGACCTCACCGCCGCGGTCGACGCCATCCGGCTCTCCCGGCGGACCCTGGCCATCATCAAGGGCAACCTCTTCTGGGCGTTCGCCTACAACCTGGCCGCGCTGCCGCTCGCCGCCGCCGGCCTGCTCAACCCGATGATCGCCGGGGCCGCGATGGCCTTCTCGTCGGTGTTCGTGGTCGCCAACAGCCTCCGGCTGCGCGGGTTCCGCCCGGTCGGCTGAGCACGGGCGCGCCGCCGCCGGTCCCACCGTGGGGGCCGGCGGCGGCGTCGTTCCTCCCCGTCCCCATCCCGCTGCCCCCGACCAGGTCGCCGGTCACGGTGGGTGATCACGTATGGGTGATCGGTGTTTCCGGCGAAAAGGCCCGGGGTACATCCGGGACGTCGGAGGAACTGCAAACTGGAGGTTCGCATGGGTATCGACGACAAGATCGACAATGCCGGCGAGAACACCACGGGCAAGATCAAGGAGGGGCTGGGTCGGGCGACCGACGACGAGCGCCTCGAGGCCGAGGGCCGCAACGACCAGGCGAAGTCCAACCTCAAGCAGGCCGGCGAGAAGATCAAGGACGCTTTCAAGAGCTGACCGACGCATTCCGCGCGCCGGGCCGACGACTGTCGGCCCGGCGTGCGGCGCGCTGTGCCCGACGACGATCGCTGTCACCACCGGGGAGCCGGTTCGCGGCAGCGGAGCGTGAGTGCCTCCGGCACGACGACCGCAGCACGCCGACGTGACCTCGCAGCGATCCTGGTCGTTGCCAGAAACGACATCCGCCGCGTTCCGACCCGGCGGCCGGGCGACGAGTTCCGGCCGATGGTCGACCCGCGCCGTCCCCTCCGGACGGCCGACACCCGAACGGGGAAACCGATGTTCCGAAGCTCCGCCGCCGCGCTCGCCCTGGTGGCCTGCGCCGCCCTGGTCACCGGCTGCCAGCAGGCCGGAAACGACGCCGCCGACCCGCAGGACGCTCCGGCCGCCGCGAGCGCCACCGCCACCGCGAGCGCCGCCTCGACGCCCAGCCCGAGCGCGTCGCCGACCGGCCCGAGCGCCGCCAACACCGCCGCCGTCTGCCGCCGCGCCGATGACCTGATCATCGAGGCCAGCCGGAGGATCGCCGACGACTCGGCGGCCGCCACCCGCCGCGAACTCACCCCGGAGCAGCTCAACGGCCAGCTCAAGGGCACCCTCGCCGGGCTCGCGGACGACCTGCGCAAGCAGGCCGGCAACGCCGAGGACCCGCGGATCAGGGACCTGGTGACCGACGCCGCGAAGCAGATCGACACGGGAGCCGCGGCGGACAGCCCGGCGACCTGGATGGCGACCGGCTTCGTCCGCATCCCCGAGCGGCTCACCCGCGACTGCCACGTCTGACCGGCGGCGGCCCGGCGAGCGATTGTGCCGTGGAGTCGGCCCGCTGAGCGGGAGCCACAGGCGTGCCACCGACGCTGTGGAGCTGATGTCGTAGATGAATCACCGATCGGGGCCGGCGGCCGGCGGCCATCCCACCCGTGATTCGTTCACGACATCAGCTCCACAGCGAGCGACCCCTGCCCCGACCGGCCGACCAGATGCTCAGCGCCGTACCCGGTAGGTCACGTGGGTGACGGTCGGGCCAGCCACCACCGACACCTGCTCCAGCCGGGGGTCGCCGACCCCCTCGAAGAGCCGTTCGCCGGCCCCGAGCACGATCGGCACCAGGTGCAGATGGAGGGTGTCCAGCAGCCCCGCCGCCAGGCACTGGTTGACCGTGCTCGCGCCGCCCGCCACGGAGACCACCCGGTCGCCGGCCGCCTCCCGGGCCTGCCGCAGCGCGGCGGCGAGCCCGCCGGTGACGAACCGGAACTCCGTCCCGCCGCGCATCACCAGTGTCTCGCGCGGATGGTGGGTGAGCACGAAGACCGGGGTACGGAACGGCGGGTCCTCGCCCCACCAGCCGGTCCAGTCGAGGTCCCACGGCCCGTCGCCGCCGCCGAACATCCGGCGTCCCATCACGTACGCCCCGACGTCCCGGGTCATCTCGTCGACCACCTCGGCGTCGACGCCGCGCTCCCCACCGGCCAGCCCGTGCCGCTCCCGCCAGGCGTCCAGCCCGAAGAACCACTCGTGCAGGCGCAGCCCGCCCCGACCCAGCGGGTCCTGCCGGCTCTGGTCCGGCCCCGCCACGTACCCGTCCAACGACATCGAGATCTGACAGCTCACTGTGGTCATGCGGGGTGGACTCCCGTCGTCACCGGAACTCATCGCTCGCCCGCCAGCCGGGCCGCGCGCACCTCCAGGTAGCGCCGCTCCGGCAGGCTGGTGGTCCGCCGGGCCGCCAGCAGGTACGCCTCCCGCGCCGCCGCCCGCTCCCCGGCCAGCTCCAGCAGGTGGGCCCGGACGGCCGCCAGCCGGTGGTGGCCGGCGATCCGCTCGTCGGCGTCGAGCGGGGCGAGCAGGGCGAGCCCGGCGCGCGGACCGTCCACCATGGCCACCGCGGCGGCCCGGTTGAGGGTGACCATCGGGTTCGGCGACACGGCCGCCAGCACGCGGTAGAGCGCGACGATCTGCCGCCAGTCCGTCCGCTCCGCGGCGGGCGCCTCGGCATGCACCGCCGCGATCGCCGCCTGGAGCTGGTACGGGCCCGGCGGCGACCAGGTCAGCGCCTCGGTCACCAGGGCCACCCCCTCGGCGATGACGGCCCGGTCCCACCGGCTCCGGTCCTGTTCGGCGAGCGGGACCAGTTCCCCGCCCGGCCCGGTCCGCGCCGCCCGGTGCGCGTCGGTGAGCAGCATCAGCGCGAGCAGGCCGGCGACCTCGCCGTCGTCGGGCAGCGCCCGGTGCAGCTGGCGGGTCAGCCGGATCGCCTCGCCGGTCAGCTCGGCCCGGTGCAGGTCCGCCCCGCTGGAGGCGGTGTAGCCCTCGTTGAAGATCAGGTACAGCACGTGCAGCACGGTCGGCAGCCGCTCGTCCCGCTCGGCCGGCGACGGCATGACGAACCGCGCGCCGGCCGCCTCGACGCGTTGCTTGGCCCGGCGGATGCGCTGGCTCATGGTCGGCTCCGGCACCAGGAACGCCTGCGCGATCTGCGCCGTGCTCAGCCCACCCACCGCGCGCAGGGTCAGCGCCAGCTGCGCCGAGCGGGGCAGCGCCGGATGGCAGCAGAGGAAGAACAGGGTGAGGCTGTCGTCCCCGGTGGACGGCGACTCGTCGGCGGGCGGGGCGACCGTCGCGTACGCCGGCTCCCGGAGCGCGACGGTGACCTCGCGGTCGCGGCGGGCCCGCTCGCTGCGCCACTCGTCGGTCAGCCGGCGGCCGGCGACGGTGAGCAGCCAGGCGCGGGGATTGTCCGGCACCCCCCGCTCCGGCCACTGCGTGGCGGCGGCCAGCAGCGCCTCCTGCACCGCGTCCTCGCAGGCGGAAAAGGCGCCGTGCCGGCGGACCAGGATGCCGAGGACCTGCGGCGCGAGGGCGCGCAGCAGGTCCTCCACCTCCGGGGGTGTCACATCTCGGTCCCGGCCTCGTCCATCACCGGGCGCACCTCCAGCACGCCGAAGCCCATCCGGACGTCGGGCCAGCGCGCGGCGATCTCGGCGGCCCGCTCCGGGCTGTCGCAGTCGACCATCAGGTAGCCGGCGAACTGCTCCTTGCTCTCCATGAACGGCCCGTCGGTCACCTCGGGGTGCTCGCCACGGAGCCGGACCGTCCGGGTCTGCGACGGGTCGGCCAGCGCCTGGCCACCGACCAGTTCGCCGGACTCGGTCAGCTCCTTCATGATCTCGTCGACCTCGCCGAAGAGCGCGGTGCGCTCCTGCTCGGAGAGGCCCTCGACGAAGCCGGGCCGGTTCCAGATCAGCAACATGTACTTCACGTGGTGCTCCTGACGTCGGTTGGCCACGCCGTTCGTGGCCCTCGATGACAGGTCGGAGCCCGCCCGCTGGATCCGACACCGCCGCCGGAAGAATTCTGCCCGAGCGGTCAGCTCCGGCCGGGCAGCGGCCGGGCCGGTGGTGTGCCGGCGTGCAGCGAGGCCCGGTCGGCGGCGGAGGTGCCGGAGTGCCAGCCGTCGGCGTCCCGGATGGTCAGCCGAGCCCGGGTGACGCCGGGGAAGAGGCTCTCCATCCGCTCGCGGACCGCGTCCGAGCGGGCGGCCAGCACGGGGAGCAGCCGTTCCGGGCCGGTCGCCTCGGCCGCCTGCCGGTTGGCCTCCTCGGTCGCGGCCCGCAGCCGTTCACCGATGCGCAGCGCGAACGCGTGCAGGAACGACTCGTCGTACGCCTTGGTCCGCCGGCTGCTGCCCCGCTTGCGCTCGGTGCGCCCGCGCAGCATCGCGGCGGTGGCCTGCACCAGCAGCGACGTGTAGAGCAGCTCGACCGCCTCCAGGTCGCCGGCGAAGCCGAGCACGGTGGCGAAGCCCAGGTCGTCGTTCCAGACCGACTCGCACCGGTTCGCCGCCGCCACCTCCTGCACCAGCAGCGCCTTGGCCCCGGCGTACGGGGCGTCGGTGCTCAGGCGCATCCCGCCGGGCAGGTCGGGGCGTTCCGCGGTGGCCTCGACCATCGCCCGGTCCAGGCTGTGCCGGGCGATCAACTCCTGCGCCTTGCCGGTCAGCGCCTCCGCCTCGGCCGGGAAGGTGGTCGACTCGGCCTTGGCCAGCAGCGCCCGCACCCGGTCGAGCATCACCGAACCGCTGCGCCCCGGGGCGGCGCGCCGGGCCACGGCCGGCCCGCCCCCGCCCGGCGGCGGGCGCAGCATCGCGATCGGCGGCAGGCCGTCCAGCAGCGCCAGCACCTCGACCGCGTCGCGCAGCGCGGTGATCCGGTCCTCGCCCTCGCGGGCGGCCCACCGGGCCAGCCAGCCGGCGTCGTCGTCGTCCCACCACACCCGGGCCGCCAGCCCGTCGAGCTGCTCGTCCCACCACGGCGGGACGTCGCCGGCCTGCCCCCGCCGCTGCGCGGCGAGCGCGTCGCGTACCAGCCGGCCGGGTCGCGCGCCGAGGCGGCGGGTCACCATCCGGGCCACGTCGACCGGCTGCCAGCCGCGCGGCCAGAGCCGGGCGAGGGCGCCCGCCAGACGGTCGAGGAGGGCGGCGTCCACCACCGCCGTGCCGTCCGGGGCGCCGGTGCCGACCACGAGCCGGTCCAGCTTCCGCTCCGCGTCGCGTACGTCGGTGCCGCGCACCGCCGCGACCGCGTCGGCGATGAGGGCGTGGGCGTCCGGCACGGGTGGTCCTTCCTGGGCAAGACGCCCGGGTGGTGTCCGGATCGTCGGGAGTGTCTGCCCGGCAACGGTACCGGGTGCGGATTCGACAGCCGGATCACTCATCCGCACGGGCCCCGTCCGCGTACTACTGCCCGAGCGGACGGAGGGTCGAGGGTGGGCAGCCTCACGGTGAGCGGGTCGGCCGACCGCAGCCGGCACCGTGGTCGTCGCGGGGCCGGGGCCCGGGCGGGCGCGCTGGTGCTGGCGCTGGTGGTGGTCGCCGGCCTGGGCGGCGGCGCCTGGGCGGCCGGGCGCGGCGAGCTGGACCTCGGCGAGCTGGTCGGTGACGTCCGCCGGGCGCCCGCGCCGGCCCGCGCGGCGGTGGCCGCCGCACCGGGCCGTCCGGCGGCGACGCCCACCGCTCCCGTCCTGGGCTACCCCGAGCGGGGTACGGGCACCTGGCGGACGGCGACCGCCCGGGGTGCGGTGGCCGGACGCGCGGGCGAGCTGCTGCGGTACCGGGTGGCGGTCGAGGGCGGCATCGACGAGGTGGACGTGGAACTCCTCGGCCGGGAGGTGGCCGTGGTGCTCGCCGACCGCCGGGGTTGGACGGGCGGGGGGCGGTGGCGGCTGCAACGGGTCGGCCCGGACGTCGCGGCCGACTTCACCGTGCTGCTGACCACCCCGGCGACCCGCGCCGACCTGTGCGGGGACGCCGACGACCGCTACACCTCCTGCCGGAACGGGGACCGGGTGGTGGTCAACGTGGCCCGCTGGGCGCGCGGGGTGCCCGGGTTCGGCGGTGACCTGGCGACCTACCGGGCGTACGTGCTCAACCACGAGGTCGGCCACCGGCTCGGCATGGGACACGAGCTGTGCCCGGCCCGGGGCGCGCCGGCCCCGGTGATGCAGCAGCAGACGCTGGGGCTGCACGGCTGCGCGCCGAACGCCTGGCCGTACGTCGACGGCACCCTGCACACCGGCCGTCCCGGCGAGTACGACGACCCGGTGCCGGCCGGGGACTGACCCCGGCGTCGGCGTCCCGCCACGGGACGGACCCGTGCTTTCCCCGCCGGCTGCGGCTAGGCTGGCTGCGCTGGTCTCTGCCTTCTGCTACGAGGGAACGAGCCCGGTGGGCGTAGGGAGCAGTGCAGTGCACACCGAGCCTGGGCAACTCTTGTCGATATCGGCGGCCGACCTCCGGATCACCCTCACCAACATCGGCGGCCACCTCCTGCGGGTGAGCGTCGCCGGCGAGGTGGATTTCGCCACCTCCGGCGAGCTGCGCGCGGCGCTGGACGCCGTGCTGGCCGACCTCACCGGCACCCCCGTCGAGGTGGACCTCGCCGAGGTGCCCTTCCTGGACTCCTCCGGCGTCCACGTCCTGCTGGACGCGTACGCCCGGGCCGCCGACCGGGACTGCCCGCTGGTGGTGGCGAACGCGCGGCCCGTGGTCCGTCGGGTCCTGGAGATCACCGGGGTGCTCGCCCTGCTCGGGCTCGCTCCGGCTGGCCGGTGACGCTCAGCTCGCCGGTCTCCACCAGCTCGCGGGCCACGTCGACCAGCTTGACGTTGATCCGTTGGCTCGCCATCACCAGCAGCTCGAAGGCCTGGGCGCCGGTGAGCCGGTGCCGTTCCATCAGGATGCCCTTGGCCTGGCCGATCAGGTCCCGTACGTCCAGCGCCCGGCTGAGCTGGTCGAGCCGCCGCGCGTCGGCGACCGCCACGGCGGCGTGCGAGGCGAAGAGCAGCCCGACCCGTTCCGACTCGCCGGTGAAGGCGTGCGGCTCCCGGGCGTAGAGGTTGAGCGCGCCCAGATTGTCCCGGGCGACGTAGAGCTGGAATGACAGCATGCTGCCGACGCCCAGCTCCCGCGCCCGGGCGATGAACCTGGGCCAGCGCTCCTCGGTGTCCACGTCGGGCAGCCGGACGGTCCGCTCGGTGTACGCCGAGGTGAGGCAGGGGCCCTCGCCGGTCTCGTACTGCGCCCGGTCGACCCGCAGCACCACCTCACCGGTGCCGGCGGGGGTGCTCACCCGGCGCCGCCCCTCGATCTCGGTGATCCCGGCGTGCCAGGCGCCGGGCACGGTGTCCACGGCCGCGTGCACGATGGCCCGCAGGGTGTCCTCCACCGTCCGCTCGCCCTGGAACTCCCGGGCGAGCATGGCGAGTCGGGCGGCGAGCGCGTGACCGCTGGTCGCCCCGTCCCGGCCGGCGGAAGGGGACACAGCAGGTCGGGAATGTGGTCGATCGTTGGCCGGCACGGTGCCTCCTCCCCACCGCATGCGGGGTTCCGGCACGCCACCGACCCCGACGCGGTCCTTGACGATTCCGCCGATACCCCGGCGCGTCGCGCGTCAATCCGGTGCGTGATCAGGTCAACGGCTGCCCGGCGGGGCCGTGCCAGCGGACCAGCAGCACGGTCGCGTCGTCGACGAGCTGGTCGTCCTGGTAGGCGAGGATCGCGTGCACCATGCGGCGGGCGGTCTCCGGCAGCGGCAGGTCGTCGGCGAGCGCCCGGACGGCGCAGTCGACCAGCCGGTCGACGCCGAAGGCCTCCCCGTCGGCCGAGCGCGCCTCGGTGATCCCGTCGGTGTGGAAGAGCACGTCGTCGCCGGGCTCCAGGGCCTCCTCGACCACCACCGGCGCCCGGTGCTCGCCGAGGGTGACCGGCAGCGCGGTCGGGGTGGGCAGCACGATCGCCACCCGTCCGCGGCGCAGCACCAGGCCGCTCGGGTGCCCGGCGGAGATCACCCGCAGCCGGCCATTGCGTTGGTCGAGTTCGGCCAGTACGCCGGTGATCAGGCCCCGCCGGTCGTGGTCGCGGACCACGGTGTCGATGTGGTGGTAGGTGGCGATCAGGTCGTGACCGGACCGCCGGGCGTTGCGGTACGCGGCCAGCGCCAGGCTGGCCAGCATCACCGCCCGCATCCCGCCGTGTGAGCCGTGCCCCACCGCGTCGAAGAGCGCCAGGTGGGCGATGTCGCCGTTGACCGCGTAGTCGAAGGCGTCCCCGCCCACGTCGTAGCTGGGCTCCAGGATGCCGCTGATGGTCATGCTGCCCGTGGAGAAGGTCAGCGGCGGCAGTTGGGCGCGGAGCATCTCGGCCGCCATCCGCATCGGCGCGCGGCGGCGCACCAGCTCCACGGTGTCGCTGTAGCTGGACCGGGTGACCACCAGCTCCGCCAGCAGCGCGCAGGCCGCCTCGAACCCGGAGACCCGGTCGGCGGGGATCAGCTCGGCGGAGCGCACCTCGACCACGCCCAGCCGTTCCAGCCCGTCCAGCAGCGGCACCCACAGCCGCGCCGGCCCGGGCCCGCCGTCGGCGGCGTACGGGCGCATCATCGCGTACGCCCGCCCGGCCAGGGTGCCGTCGACGGCCAGCGAGCCCCGGTCGGCGCCCCCGTCGTCCATCGGCAGCAGCTCCCGCTGCTCGTGGTCGACCAGGTGGATGCGCATCGAGGTGGCGCCGAGTTCGGTGGCCATCCGTCGGGCCAGCGCCGGCAGGTCCTCCGGGCGCGCGTGGTGGGAGTGACGCAGCAGTCCGTGCAGCGCTGTCCGCTCGCTCACCGTCGCCTCCGTTTTGCCGCCCGCCTGCCGGTACGTACCCCGCCGGCCGCCGCTCGGAACGCCGGCCGGTCAGCTCCGGGGGAAGGCGGCCCAGATGTTCTTGGTGCCGTCGGTGGCGTACCAGCCGACGTCCAGCGAGACGGCCTCGGCGATCTGGAGCCCGCGCCCGCCGGCCCCCATCGGACGGGTGTCGACCAGCTCCGGGATGGTGCTCAGGTCGTGGTCGGCGACCTCCAGGATGAACCGGTCCTCGGCGATCAGCAGGCGCACGATGGTGGGCGGGATGCCGTGCCGCAGGGCGTTTGTGGCCAGCTCCGTGGCGACCAGGACCATCAACTCGGGCACCTCGTCCAACTCCTCCCCGGCGAGCAGTTCCTCGCCGGTCAGCGCCTGGTGCAGCGACGCCCGCAGGCCGCGCAGGTGGGCGGGACTGGACAGCTGCCACCGCCGCAGCTCGGTAGCCTGCGGCGACGGCGGGGAGGTGCGCAGCTGTGCCATGGTCCCGGTTTACCCTCCGTAGCCGCGTCCTAAGCGGTTCCCCCCGGTGTCGTGACCCGGACAATGCCCCGCCGCAGGCCGCCGTCCCGGCCTGCGTGGACCCGCCGCGGGCCCCCGTCGGGCGGGTGGCGCGGGCCCGGCCGGGTGCGTGGTTGTTCTACCCTCCTCTATGTGAGCGAGCTCATTCCGGAACCGGTGCACCCGGGACAGATCCGTACCTCCGACGCCGACCGGGAGCGGGTCGCGGCCGTGCTGCGGGAGGCGGCCGCCGAGGGCCGGCTCGACCTGGGCGAGCTGGACGAGCGGCTGGGCCGGGTCTACGCCGCCCGCACCTACGCCGAACTCGAACCCCTGACCCACGACCTCCCCGCCGTGGGGTCGTCGCTGTTCCCGCCCCCGCCGCCGGCGTACGTCGTCGGGGCGCCGGTGTCGCGCAGCGGCTACGCCCTGGCCGGCAAGTTCGAACGGTCCGGCCCGTGGAGCGTCGGCCCCGAGTTCACCTGCCTGGCATTCTGGGGTGGCGGGCTGGTCGACCTGCGCGACGCGATCTTCACCGTGGGTGCGGTGCGGATCAAGGCCTACGCACTGATGGGGGGCCTGGAGATCTGGGTGCCCGAGCAGGCCACCGTGCACGTGACCGGGGTCGGGGTGATGGGTGGCTTCGACCACCGGGCCACCGGACCGGGCGCGCCGGGTGCGCCGACGGTCACCGTCGGCGGGTTCGCCCTCTGGGGCGGGGTGGCGATCAAGCGCAAGCCCTCCGAGCGGGAGCTGCGGATGCGCAAGCAGGAGAAGAAGCGCAGGAAGCTGGAGAACTCCTCGCCCGACTCCGACGACTGACGACCGGCCGGTCCGGTCGCCCGACTACGACGGTGGGACCGAAAGCGGTCCGTTTCGCCGAGGTCCGGCCGCCCAAACAGCCGATCGAGCTGCGGTAGTGGGCCACCGGGCAGTGCCGATCGGACGCCGGTTGAGATACCGTCGCGAGGTGATCGTCGAGGAGCATTGGTGGAACGGGGACGCGACGGCACGCGGCCGTCGCGACGTGTACATCCGCAGCGACGGGCTGCGCTGGGAGGTACAGGCACAGATCGGCGGCGCCTACGGCCGATCGAAGGTGCAGGAGTGTCCGAGTCGTACCTCGGCGAGCATTCTCGCCGGGGCGTGGCGCGGGGGTAATCCCGCGTGGCGCGAGCTGCCCCGCTGAGCGCGGGCGCGTTCGCGCGAAACTGACGCCGACCCCCGCCGGCGTGGTGGTCCGCGCCGCCGGGGTTCCGCCGTCCGCGTCAGGTCACCCACCCACAAATGTTGATCACGGTACGTCCGGCGGTCGTGGTGGCCCGGGGCCGGTGCGTTCAGCTGCCCGCAGCAATGCCGGCCTGCCGGTTCCCCTCCGCCATGTCGAGGCCGGACGCCTGGAGCGTTTCGCTCACCACGATGCCCAACTGCGACACGGCGATCGTGCCCGAGAAGCCCAGGCCCTCCGTGTACGCCCGGCGTGCCTCGCCCGCAGCCTGCACCGCGCGGGCCCGGGCGATGTCGGGGACGCGGCCGGCGAGGAAGTCCCGGTGCAGCAGCCGCAGCGCCTGCCCGAAGTGCTCGACCGAGCGGGGCAGGTCGGGCGGGACCGGCTCACCGGCGTCGAGCAGGGACACGCTTCGTCGCACCATGCCGCGGGCGCCTTCAGCGGTGCGATGATCCTCGGGGTTGGCCGTGACGTTGCGTGACGTAGGTGGGTCGCTCGGCCAGTGATCCCCGCGCCGTCGTCGCGCACCTACCCGGCGCATTTCGAAGGCGATCTCATCCCGACCGTCTGACCGACGCACGTCCACCGGAGGGCTCCGATGACCGACCCACCCGAGATCATCCGTCGCTACTTCGCGTTGGCCGGCCAGCCGGACCGGGACGCCTACTTCGCGCTCTTCGCCGACGACGCGGTCGTCGAGGACGAGGGCAGGGAGCACCGGGGGATCGAGGCGATCCGCGCCTGGCGCCGGGACACGCCCCTGGTGTCGTACGAGATCACCGACGTCGAGGACAGCTCGGCGGGGACGGTGGTGACCGCCACCATCAGCGGGGACTTTCCCGGCAGCCCCGTCGCCGGCCTGCGCTTCCGCTTCGCGGAGTATGACGACCGGCAGATCCGCCGGCTGCGCATCGCGCCCTGAGCAGGAGGCGAGCCCGACGGGTGACCGGCTGGGCCGCACCCGCGATGGCGCCTCCGGTCACCGGTCACAGGGCGGGCGCCGGTGGCTCGGGTGGGCTTCCGTAGGCGCGGATGCCGTCCGAGACGGCGATCCCGGCCAGGACGAGGGTGGCGGTGAGGCCGGCCACCAGTGCGGGCGCGAGCATCAGGGCGGGGCTCGCGACGGCCAGTACGAGCAGCGCGACCAGCCGGGACGGTGACACGCGGCTGAACACCTCGTACTCGAATCGGGCGCGTCCGGCCAGGAACAACGCGGGTCCGCCGAGAATGACGCCGGCCAGCCAGGGCGTGGTCTGCTCGGTGGGATGGGCGATGACGATCTCGAAACCGGCGGCGGTGGCGACCACGCCGGCCACCATGAGCAGGTGGGTGTTGGGCGCGGACCGCACGAATCTGCCCGGATCCTGGGAAGCCTCGATGGCGGCTTGCAGCAGGGCCCCGGCGCGGTGGACGTAGATCTGCCACAGCAGCACGGTGGCGGCGAACGCCACCAGCAGGGCCGCCGTGTGGCTGGCCGTCACGTGGTGGTCGGCGTAGGTGAGGGTGGTGACGAGGAGGAGATCACCGAGGGCGAGCGTGAAGAACTGCTGATAACGCTCCGCCAGGTGGTCGGCTGCCACCCGGTACTGCGCCGTCGGTACCCGACCGAGTCGTGGAGTCGGGTAACGGAGCCAGGCCGCCCCGTAGTCGATGGCGAGCGCGGCGGCCCACAGCAGGCCGCGCGCCGGGCCCGTCACGAGAGCGCCGGCGAGCCACGGTACGGCGGACACGACGAACCAGAAGATGAACCGGCCGGCGTGCAGTTGCGCCTTGCGGCCGTGCAGTGCGGAGGCGAGAAAGATGCCACGTCCCACGTGGATCGCCACGTACGCGCCCGCGAAGACCAGGGCGTGGTCGGAGAAGGCTCCGGGCAGCGAGCCAGCCATCAGGATGGTCCCGAGCATGACCCAGAGCGTCATGACGAAGATGGGCGGCCGCTGGGCGTGGTAGAGGTCGGTTGCCAACGCGGTGATGGACCAGACCCACCAGATCGCCATCAGCAGCACCACGGTCTGGAGGATCCCGACCCGGTCGAGACTCTCGGCCAGGGTTCGTGAGGTCAGGGCGAGCGCGGCGACGAAGACCAGATCGAGAAACAGCTCCAGCAGGGTCGCCCGCTGTGGCCCCTCACCCTCGCGGGTCAGTCCTACTGCTCGGTCGGTCGTCATCGGTCGCCCGTCCACTGACTCCGGGTCGCGAAGGCCTCGAGGAGCGGCCGGCGACAGGGAACCGGCCGAGTCGGATGCTTCGAGGATCGCCGTACCGAACATTAGTGGAGCAATGGGCGTACTGCGGGCAAAGGTGTGATCCGCCTGGCGATCGAACCCGCGTCTCCCTGGGGGCGGCGACTTCTCAGTCGCGCCCCGCGCGGATCCGGGGCTCCCGGTCGTTCCTGGTGACTCCGTCGCCACCACCCTCGTTGTCCCACACCGCGTACGCATCGGGGCGGGCCGTGGCCGCCGGTGGCACCCGGACGGCGGCCAGGATCTCGGGCGCGCGCCTCAGGTCGGCCGGGTCGGCGGCGGTGGCCATCGCCCGCTCGGCTGCCGCCGGTGGGGTGGCGGGCGGCACCACGAGCAGGTCGACCTGGATGTCCCGGCCGGTGGTGGCGACCAGCAGGGCGGGGTCGAGGGTGTCGAACCAGCCGAGCCGGACCGCGACCGGTCCGACGGTCAACCGGCGGGGCCGGCTGTCCCACGCGTGGAGGTTCAGCATGATGTGCCGGATCCGGCCATGACGTTCGGCCAGGGCGAGGACGAGGCCGGGGAGTTCGGCGGCCGGGTCCCAGGATCGCGGCCACCAGCCGCCGTCCAGTACCGCCCGTGCCCGGGTGGGGGCGAGGACGAGTCGAGGTGCGCTGGGCGTCGAAGCGGCGATCGGGTTGGCGTTTTCGCTGGTGACGGACATGGCTCAGCCCTCCCGGCGGGGCCGCGGGGCGACGCCGGTCGTCGACGGGGCGGTCGGACCGGGCGCGGGACGCCCCGCCGATCGGGTCGCGGAACGGCGGGCGCGCATCCTCAGCTGTGCGATCCGGGCGGTGCCGGGCAGGGCGACGAGCAGGACCCCGACGACCGCGGCCAGCAGCAGTGCCACACCGAGCGGCAGGGCGACGTGTGCGCCGAGGAGCGTCACCTCGGCCCGTTGTCCGTTCTGCAGTACGAAGATCAGGAGCAGCAGGAGCACGATCGCGAACACCACGGCGACGATCCACAGATCCCCGATCCGGGAGCGCTTCACCGCGGGGCGCAGGGGCGTCCGGCGAGTAGTGGCGGGGCCGTCGTGTCCGTTCATGAGGGGGAGTCGGACGTGGCTGTTTCGGGGTGCGGTCATCACGAACCGCCGCCTTCCGATGGGTGCCCGGCGTACCTGGCTGCCGGCGTGGGCAAGCGCGGGTGTCGGGCGAGGGCGGGTCTGCGACGGAGTGTCGCGGCCCGGCGTACCGGTGCGGGGGGAGGGGCCGTCCGCCGGCGGCGGACCGTCAGTCACCGGGGTTCCCGAGCGACACTGTCAGCGTACGCCTGAACCGCCGGCATCACCGCCAGGCGATTTCCGGGCAGCGCTGCCTCCGGTGATTGTGCCGATCCAGCCCGTGAGGCGTACGGTGGGTATGTCGCCCGGGGTCCCCGGTGGCCGCCAGGTGCCGTCGCCGCCAGCCCGCGAGGGGCCTTCAAAGATCGTCATCCCCCGTCCGGGCAGCGAGCTCGTCGTGCTGGCTGATCGCCGACCACGTCCCGACCGCACGATCCGCCGGTCACGCAAGGTTTCAGGTCCGCCCCGCGCCCCGACGGCCGGTGGCGGAGCCGACCGGCGCGAACACACCGCCGTCCAGGAGCTTGACCGCCCCGGACGGCTTCACAAGGGAGCACCCGATGAGGATCGCCAGGCACCGGATCGCCACCGTCCTTCGCGAACGAGGCCAGCACTTCAGGGCCGAGTGGGTCGAGCGCGAACTGCCGGAACGCGTGGACCCGGCCAAGCACGTCGGGCTGCTCGCCACCCTGCATCTCGATCCGGCTGAGCTCGCCGACGCGCCGTCCCCGTGAGGGTGGCGTTGCTCGGACCGGTCGCCTGGCGGACACCCCCGCACCATTACGGCCCCTGGGAGCAGGTGACCGGCCTGCTCGCCGAGGGGCTGGCCACCCGCGGCGTGGACGTGACACTCTTCGCGACGCTGGACTCGGTCACCTCCGCGCGGCTCGACGGGGTGTGCCCCCGGGGGTACGCCGACGACCCGGACCTGGACGGCCGGGTGTGGGAGGCGATGCACGTCTCGCACGCGTTGGCCCGCTCGGGGCAGTTCGACCTGGTGCACAACCACCTCGACTGGTTGCCGCTGGCCTTCGCCGAACAGTGCCGCGCTCCGCTGCTCACCACCGTGCACGGCTTCTCCGGCGCCGGGATCCTCCCGGCGTACGCCAGGGCCCGCTCGTCCTACGTGTCGATCTCCGACGCCGACCGGAGCGCCGAACTCGACTACGTCGCCACGGTGCACCACGGCGTCGACCTCGCCGCGCTGCCGTTCACCCGCGACGCCGGCCCCGGACTGGCCGCCTTCGGCCGGATCCATCCCGACAAGGGCACCCACACCGCCATCGAGATCGCCCGCCTCGCCGGTCGGCCCCTCACCATCTGCGGCATCGTGCAGGACGAGCGGTACTTCGCCGAGCAGGTGGCCCCGCACATCGACGGCGACCAGGTCGTCTTCCTCGGATCGGTGGGTCCCCGACGGCGCGCCGAGGTGCTGGGCGCCAGCACCGCCCTGCTGCACCCGATCACCTTCGACGAGCCGTTCGGACTGTCGGTGGTGGAGTCGATGGTCTGCGGCACACCTGTCGTCGCGTACGCGCGGGGGTCCATGCCGGAAGTCGTCGACGAAGGGGTGACGGGGTTCCTCGTACACACCGTCGAGCAGGCGGCCGACGCCGTCACCCGGGCCGTCGGCCTCGACCGGGCCGGCTGCCGGGCGCGGGCCCGGCAGCGCTTCAGCGCGGACCGGATGGTCACCGACTACCTGTCCGTCTACGACCAGCTGACCAACCACGCCCGGCCAGGATCCCCCGCCCGCAGCTGACCCAGCCCCTTTCGTTCCGCCGGCCACACACGCTGGCCGGCGTGCGCCGTCACCGCGTGAGGTCCGCCCCCGTGCTCCCGGCGGCGGCCGACAACCGGAAGGCCCGACACCCATGCTCAGCTACGGATTCCTCAGCACCCACCCACCGACGCGGTGCGGACTGGCCACCTTCAACTCCGCCCTCGCCGCCCAGCTGACCGCCGACGGCGCGCGCGGCGGCATCGTGCGGGTCACCGACCGCGGCGACGACCAGCGGCCCGGGCCCGGGGTGGTGCACACCTGGTCGACGCGCACCCCGGCCGGCTGGCGGGCCGCTGCGGCCGCCCTGAACACCTACGACGTGGCCGTCGTGCAGCACGAGTACGGCATCTACCCCGGCGCGGACGGCGAGGACGTCCTGCCGCTGCTGCGCCGGCTCACCGTGCCGAGCATCGTCGTCCTGCACACCGTGCTCCGCCAGCCCTCCGCCCGGCAGAAGTCCCTGCTGGAGCAGATCGTCACCGCTGCCGGGGCGGTCGTCACGATGACCGACACGGCCCGCGACCGGCTGCTCGTCGGCTACACCGTGCCCCCGGGCAAGGTCACCGTCATCCCGCACGGTGCCGCCGAGCACGTCGGCGCACCCGTCGCCCGTCGTACCCGGCCGCACCTGCTGACCTGGGGGCTGCTCGGTCCGGGCAAGGGCGTCGAGTGGTCGTTACGGGCCCTCGCGCGGTTGCAGGACCTCGACCCGACACCCACCTACACCGTCGCCGGCCGGACCCATCCCAAGGTGATCGAGCACCAGGGGGAGGCGTACCGGTCGGGACTGCACCGACTCGGCGCGGAGCTGGGCGTCGCGCACGCCGTGGACTACCAGGACGTCTATCACGACCAGGTCGCGCTCGGCCGGTTGGTCCGCTCCGCCGACGTGGTGGTGCTGCCCTACGACTCCCGGGAACAGGTCACCTCCGGCGTGCTCATCGAGGCGGTGGCCGCCGGAGTGCCCGTCGTCTCCACGGCGTTCCCGCACGCCGTCGAGCTGCTCACCGGCGGCCCCGGTCTGGTCGTACCCCATCAGGATCCGGCGGCGCTGGCCGCGGCGATCCGGCGGATCCTGGTCGAACCGGGCCTGGCCGCCCGGCTCGCCGGGCGCGTTCAGCCACTGGCCGCGCACCTGCGCTGGCCGGCCGTGGCGGCCCGCTACGGCACCCTGGCCGAGCGGCTCACCGCCGCGCGCCCGTCCGTGGTCAGCGCGGCGTCGGCGTGACCGCGACCACCGGCCGACCCACCACGTCGGCCGGCCGGCGCGCGTCGGCGGCCCCCGCGCCGAGCTTCGCGCACCTCATCCGGTTGAGCGACGACACCGGCCTGTTCGAGCACGCCCGGCACGCCATCGTCCGCCGGGAGCACGGCTACTGCACCGACGACGTCGCCCGCGGCCTGGTCGTGACCAGCCGACAGCCGGACCCGACCGAGGAGGTGCTCCGGCTCGCGGAGCGCTACCTCGCCTTCCTGACCCACGCGCAGGACGCCGGTGGCGCGTTCCACAACCGGCTCGGTCACGATCGGCGCTGGACCGACCAGCCCGGGCTCGGCGACTGGTGGGGCCGGGCGCTGTGGGGGCTGGGCACCGCCGCCGCCCGCAGTCCCGCCGCCTGGATCCGGGAGGAGGCGCTGGTCGCCTTCAGCAGGGGTGCCACGCGGCGTGCCCCGACTCCGCACGCGATGGCCTTCGCCGGGCTCGGCGCGGCCGAGGTGCTGCGCCGCCACCCCGCCCACGCCGCCGCGGCCGCGCTGCTGGCGGACGCGGCCAGCGCGGTCGGCGGACCCGGGCCAGACCCAGGGTGGCCCTGGCCGCGGCAACAGCTGACGTACGCCAACGCGGCCCTCGCCGAGGTGGTCATCGCCGCCAGCCAGCTACGCCACGGCGGCCCACCCCTCGACGATGGGCTGCGGATGCTGGCCTGGCTGCGCGACATCCAGGTCCTCGACGGGCGGCTGTCGGTCGTACCCGTCGGCGGGTGGCGGTGCGGCGCGGTGCGGCTCCGCCACGACCAGCAGCCGATCGAGGCCGCCGCCTTCGCCGACGCCTGCGCCACCGCCGCCACGGTCACCGGCGACCCCGGGTGGGAGACCGGGGTGCGGCAGGCGGTCGGGTGGTTCCTCGGCGACAACGACGTCGGCACGGCGATGTGGGACGCGGAGACCGGCGGCGGCTACGACGGGCTGACAGCGCACGGACCCAACCTCAACCAGGGTGCCGAATCCACCCTCGCGCTGATCTCCACCCTGCAGCACGCCGGGCGGTGGGCGTGACCGGGACCCTGGCCGTCCGGCACGGCGTGACCCTCACCCCGGATCCACGCCGGGTCATCGCCAAGCTCTTCGTCCCCGGCGAGGACGCCGCGGTGGTACGTACCCGCGCGGGAGCGCTCATCGACCGCGTCGCGCACCTCGACGACGAGGAGACCGGCAGGTTGCTGCGGGACACCTTCGACCGCTTCGGCACCCGGCACCGCGACCTGGCGGGCACGTTCCACCACCACTACGACCTCGTGCGGCACCGCATCGCCCGGGCCCGTGACCTGTCCCCGACCACCCGACTCCTGGTCGGTGCCTACTTCAGCCACGAGTACGCGGTCGAGTCCGCCGCGCTGTGCAACCCGTCGATGGTCGCCCACCCCGACCAGACCAACCTGGACGCCGGGCAGTTGCGCGTCGCGCTCAGCCTGCGCCAGATCGGCGAGGGCCACCTGTCGTCCATCGGGTTCGCCACGGCGATCGTCGGACCCGGGCGCCGGCTCACCGTCGCCGACCGGTCCGGCCCCCTGGTGGTCGGGCAGCGAACGGGCGTACGGCACCGTCGGGACCTGCTCGCTGCCGGCCTGGCCGAGGAAAACTGGGACAACGAGGTCACCGCCACCGTGCTGGACGCCCTGCCCGACCGGTACGACGAGGCTGCCTTCGAGCGGGTGCTCGGCAACCTGCCACCGGACCTGCTCTCGCGCAGCACCGGGCTGGACACCCTCGAACACCTGCGCCGCATCGACGCCGCGAACTACGCCACGACCTTCCCCGCCGACACCGCCCTGCACGAACGGGTGCTCTGGCCGGCCACTCCGGCGGAGAGCAACGGCATGGAGGACGCCCGGTTCGTCAGGTTCACCGACGAGTCCGGACCGGTGTACCGGGCCACCTACACCGCCTACGACGGACGGCGCATCGCCACCCGCGCGCTGGCCAGCACCGACCTGCGTCGCTTCGAGGTGACCCCGATGCGCGGGCCGGGCGCCCGCAACAAGGGCGTCGCGCTGTTCCCCCGTACCGTCGGCGGCCGTCACCTCGCGCTGTGCCGCGCCGACGGCGAGACCATCGGTCTGACCTGCCTGGACGGCGACAACCGGTGGCAGGAGCCGACGCCGCTGCACGCCCCCCGGGACAGCTGGGAACTGATCCAGGTCGGCAACTGCGGATCCCCCATCGAGACCGACGCCGGCTGGCTCGTGCTCACCCACGGGGTCGGCCCGATGCGCCGGTACGCCGTCGGGGCGCTCCTGCTCGACCTGCATCGACCGGAGCGGGTAATCGCGCAGCTTCCCGGCGCGCTCCTGTCACCCGACCCGGCTGACCGGGACGGCTACGTACCCAACGTCGTCTACTCCTGTGGCGGGCTGGTCCACGCCGGGGAGCTGTGGCTGCCGTACGGGGCCAGCGACGCCCGGGTCGGGTTCGCCACCGTACCGGTGGCCGCCCTCGTCGCGGCGATGGTGGAATCCCCACCGCGCGGCGGCCGGGACGGTTGAGCGCCGGGGCTGCGGTCCTGATGGACCGGCGGTTCAGGGGCGCTCGGCGGAGAGATGGCCGCGCAGGGTGGCCAGCGCTCGGGTGATGAGCCGGGAGACGTGCATCTGCGAGATGCCGATCTGCTCGGCGATCTGGCCCTGGGTGAGATTGCCGTGGAAGCGCATGTTCAGGATCCGGCGTTCGCGTTCCGGCAGGGTGGCGAGGGCCGGGCCGAGGGCGACGCGGAGTTCGACGAGGTCGAGGCCGTGGTCGTGGGCGCCGAGGGTGTCGCCGAGTTCCGTGCTGCCGTCGGCACCGGTCGGGGTGGACAGGGAGGTGGCGCGGTAGGCGCGGGCCCCTTCCAGTCCGTCCAGGACCGTCTCCTCGGGCAGGTCGAGGTAGGTCGCGATGTCGGCCACGGTCGGTGAGCGCCCCAGGGTGTGGCTGAGGGTGCTGTTGGCCTCGGTGATCGACAGACGAAGCTCCTGCAGGCGGCGGGGCACCCGCACGGCCCAGGTACGGTCGCGGAAGTACCGCTTGATCTCGCCGATGACGGTCGGGATGGCGTACCCGGTGAAGTCGACGCCCCGGGTGGGGTCGAAGTTGTCGACGGCCTTGATCAGCCCGACCGCCGCCGTCTGGGTCAGATCCTCGTCGTGTACGCCGCGTCCCGAGTAGCGGCGCGCCAGGTGGCGGGCGAGCGGCAACCACGCCTCGATGGCGCGTTCCCGCAGCGCCGGGCGACGGGGGTCGTCGGCCGGAGTCGTGGCCATCATCGCCAGGAGGGCATCCGCGCTGTCGGCGCTCTGCGCGCTGCTGCGCTGGCCGAAGCGGGTGCTGGTCGTCGGTTCGAAGGTGGTGACCATGGGTGTGGCCTTCCCGCACGGGCCCGCTGATCGAAACGACCGGAAGATCTCCGAACCGGCTGTCGCCGGAGCGCACGTACGGGCTGGTGCGCTGTCGCAAGGCCACGATCACGGGCCTCGCCACCGCGTCATGTCGTTCACTTGATACCGCGAACGCTACCCGAAAGGCGGATCAATTGCTATCCGAAAGTATGAGGTGCCGCAGCGTGGCGGCCGGTGACTCGGCGACGGCAGGAGGATCACCCAATCCGCCCCGACACGGCTCGGCGATGGCTGACACTGAAGGTGAAAGGGCACCGGGTCAGCCGGCAGCCGGCCGTCAGGGGGGAGTGCATCGTGACATCGGGATCGATGACCGAACGGATCAAGGGTCTGCTCAACAGCCCGAAGGGTCGTGACCTGATGCGGTTCGGCCGCACCCAGGCGGCCAAACCCAGCACCCAGCAGAAGCTTCGACAGCTCATGGAGCGGGTGACCGGAGGACCGGGTCGACGCCGCTGATCAACTGACGAACCCGACGGCTGGACATGCGATCGTGAGTGACACCAGCATTGGCGCCGACCGCCAGCGCGGCAGTGACTACGCCGACCTGTCCCGGCAGGTCCGGGCCGCGGGTCTACTCGAGCGACGGCGGGGGCACTACGCCGTGCGGATCGGCCTCGTCGTCGCGTCCTTCGTCGGACTGTGGAGCCTGTTCGCCCGGTTGGGTGAATCGTGGTGGCAGCTGGGCGTCGCCGCGGCCCTCGCGGTGGTCTTCGCGCAGGCCGGATTCATCGGCCACGACGCCGGGCACCGGCAGATAGCCCGTACGCGGCGCGGAAACGACCTGATCGGCATGGTGCACGGCAACCTGCTGACCGGGCTCAGCTACGGCTGGTGGGTGGACAAGCACAACCGGCACCACGCCCACCCGAACACCGAGGGCAAGGACCCCGACATCACGGTGGCGCCGCTGTCCTTCACCACCGGCCAGGCCCGGCGACGGCGCGGCCTCGGCGCGCTCGTCGTCCGCTTCCAGGCGTACCTGTTCTTCCCGCTGCTCCTGCTGGAAGGCCTGCACCTGCACGCCAACAGCGTGAAGGCTCTCCTCGGCCCACGCCCCATCGCGCGTCGGCCCGCCGAAGTCGGACTGCTCGCCCTGCACCTGGGTGGCTACCTCGCCGCCGTCCTGCTGGTGTTGAGCCCGGCGCAGGCCGTCGCGTTCATCGCGGTCAACCAGGGGGTGCTCGGCCTCTACCTCGGCTGCTCGTTCGCGCCCAACCACAAGGGCATGCCGATCCTCGCTGCCGAGGACAACGTCGACTATCTGCGGAGGCAGGTCCTCACCTCGCGCAACGTGCGCGGTGGGCGGTTCGTCGACGCCCTGCTCGGTGGGCTGAACTACCAGATCGAACACCATCTGTTCCCGAGCATGCCGTGCCCGAACCTGCGCCACGCCCGGCCATTGATCCGCCGGTTCTGCGCTGAGCACGACATCGACTACCACGAGACCACCCTCGGCCGCTCCTGGGCCGAGGCGCTGCGCCACCTGGACGACATCGGATCCGGCGAGCCGCGGACGGACGCCGCGCTGCGCTGAGGCCGGGTTCCCGCGTACCTCGTGGGTCTGGTCCGGTCCCGAAGGCGTCGCGGCCTGCTCACCGCTCCTCGACCTCGGCCCGCCCGTGGTCCCTGGGACGGGTGGCCGGCGGCGTCGGGTCAGTCGCGCTGCTCCGGGTCGTCACCCCTGGTCGCCGTCGGCCGCTTGGAGGGGCGGGTCGGGGTCACCGTGAAGGGATGGCGCAGCTGCCGCATCGCCTCCTCGCTGCCGTCGAAGGTCACGCCCGGGTCGTCGAGCTCGTCGCTGGTCGGCGTGGCGAGAAACAACGCGGAGCGATCATTGTCGTTCGATGTCATGCAACAGTCCCATTTCGGCAGGTGAGGAGCGCACTGGTTCGCGGACCAGTTCTCGCCGCGGCATTCGTGGTAACCGGCCGGCGCTCGCACTGGCGCTCGGTGGCGGTGTCTCGATCACGGGCGACCGCCCGGCGACACACCCCGAACCTTACCCGGCGTTGCCATCCGTCGTGCACCGCCGCCGCAGCGGGCCGCCTGCCGGCCGCGACGCGCGGTCCGACCCCTGCCCCCGGCGAAGCGGGTGAGGGCCGCCGTCAGGTCCTGCTCGGGCACCGTGTAGTCCAGCCTCGCCAACCAGCCGGCAAAGGCCGCCAGCAGGGCCACGGTGACGTCCTCACCCGGACAGCGGTGCCCGGTGCTCGGGTCGGCCCCGCCCTGCGGGATCAGCTCGTACGGGTCGGGAGCACGCCCGACGAATCGCTGTGGGTCGAAGCGGTACGGGTCCGGCCACAACGCCGCGTCGTGGTTCTGGCCGTAGATGTCGAGCAGGACGAGCGAGCCGGCGGGAACGTGCTGGCCCTGCCCGGTGGCCGAACAACGTCCCCTGTACCGGTTCCGGGATGGCCGTGTGCCGTCGCACGTGCCGTTCGTCGTAGCAGAACCGCACCGCGTCGGGCCCGCGCAGCGCGAGCGCGCGCTGGCCCATCACCCGGGTCTGCACGGCGGGTCCGCCCGCGCGGCGCCACAGCGCAGGTAACCAGGCGTAGCCGTCGAGCATCAACCCGAGGGTGTCGTCCAGATACGGTCCGCGCTGCTCCGTCATGAGTTGTGCAGTGCCCACTGCCCGGAGCGCAAAACGCTCGCTCAACCGGCTGCCAGGACACCGGAAGTACCGTCACCGCCTGCGTGAGCGACCGGCGCCGAGGGCTCGTACCGGGCCGCCGACGTGATGCCCGTCTGCCGAAACTGCGGTGCCGGCGCTGCTCGGTCACCTTCCAACGAATTCGTACGAGTCAGGAATGGTGCGCACCACGGGTGGGCGGTAGGCGTAGATGGCCCGCTGCCTCGCCTAGAAGGTCTCTCGCGGTAGCCAGCCGAGGAAGCGGTGTCGTAGCTGTTGTTTGTTGGCCCGAGGTAAATCGAACAGGGCTGCGCTGAAGCAGGAGCCCAGGTAGATGCCGAGCGCGGGCCGGGTTCCGCCGAATTCCGCGAGAAGTTGGCTCTGTTTCGTGGCGCAGGGCCATTCGTGAGCGCAGCCGCTGCAGGCCCAGGTGGGTGGCATGGGTAGGTGTGTCTCGGCCGGAGCGGTGGCCGGATGCGTCGGTCCGGGCAGAGGCGGCCTCCGGTGCAGATCGTCCGCAACAGGTAGGTGACAGGTCGCCGCGGCGAAGGTGGCTGCTGTGCGCACGAGGGCTTCCGGGCCGGGCTGCTGCGCGAGCAGGGCTGTGAGGGTGTGGTGCGCCAGAAGGTCCAGCCCCGCGCGGTCGATGTCCAGTGCTCTGCACAGCGACACGAGCACGAGGGGCCCTGGCCAGGTGTCCTCGGTCAGGACACAGGTGATCATGTCGTTGAGGAGCGCGCCGACGGCCTCGGCGTGTTCGGTGAGGGCCGGTGGGGCGTTTGGGTCCCGACTGATGGTGGAGGTGGTTTGGCTGACGGTGTTGCGAATGATCGAGGTGCCGCGGAAAACATTCACTGGGTTCCTCCTCGTCAGCAAAGTTCAGGAGTTTGCCGTAAAGGCAGTCGAGTGACCAAGCGTCAGGAGGCGATTGCGCAGCGTTTCAGGATGTGGTGGTGACCTGTCGTGATGGTAGAGAACCATTTCGATGCGCGGTGCGGATCGACGCAACTGCTGACTGAACAGTCAGTTGTGCGGCCGTCCTCCTGGCTCCGGTCCTGATAAGACCGGTCCCTGCGAAGGTGACGGCGTTGTTCGCCGGCGCGCGCCTGTCGCACGTCACCCGCCCGAGCCGCCATCCGCCGGACTGGCCCTCGGACCTCCCGCCCCGGAGATCCTCGCCTACTCGTTCGTATCTCGAATCCTGCGTGCTCCGCGGGAACGCTCTCCGCGGCAGGAGGAGTACATTGAGGGCCCTAGTAGTTCGCATCCGCGGTATCGGGTGCGGCGAACCGGCGTCGAGGAAGCGGCGTAGGTCCCGGCTCCGCCCTGGTGGGTCCGTGCAGTGGCCCGTCAGGTGTGGGCTGCCATCCGCGTTCTCCTCGGCTTCGGTTCCGGGCTGGGCGTGCCGGTCGTGAGGATCGGTGCCATGACTCGCCCCCTGCCGACGGACCCCGCTGACGCGTTCGCCGAACTCGGCCGTATCAAGCTCGGCGAGGTCGGTCTCGACGATGTCCTGCAGCGGGTTGCGGAACTCGCCAAGCGGGTGCTGCCCACACCGGTGGAGGTGTCGGTCACGCTGGTACGCGGTGGGACAGCGCACACGGCGGCGTTCACCGACGACCTGGCCCGCCGGACACCCTGGCCCGTTGCCACCCTTCCCGGCCACGCTGCTCGGGGAGATGAGCATGTCTTCGCCCCGGCCCGACCAGCCGTCTCACGACCTGACGGACGCGCTGCTCGTGCTCGCCGGCCTGCCCGACGACGCTCCCGCACTGCCGGAGCAGCTGCGCGCCATCGTCCGACTGGCCGCGGAGGTGGTGGGCCCGGTGGATTTCGCCTCGGTCACCGTACTCGCCGCCGACGGGCACCGGACCGACGCCGCCAGCGACGAGGCGGCCAAGGCCCTCGACCTGGCCCAGTACGCCGACAACGCCGGCCCCTGTCTGGTCGCCCTGCACACCGGCGAGACGGTCGGGGTGTCCGACGTCGCCGGCGCGGTGGTGTGGCCGGGCTTCCGGGACGTGGCCTGGCGGTACGGCGTCCGGGCCTCGCTGTCCTTCCCGGTCTTCGCCGGCAGCGGCAACCCGGTTGCCGCTTTGAACCTCTACTCCCGCGACGCCGCCGGCATGCGGCTGCTGATCCAACGCGTCGAGTCCTGCTACCACACCGGGCGGACCCAGGTGCTGCCCCGGCTGGACGCCGGCAGCGAGCAGCTGCTAACCGGGCTCGCCGGTGCGTTGCGCACCCGTGACCTCATCCAACGGGCGCTCGGGCTGCTGATGGACCGGGACCACATTCCGGCCGGACCGGCCTACCGGCGGCTGGTCGAGGCGACCGAACCGGGCCGGCCGCTGACCGGAACGGCCACCGCCCTCCTGCACCAGCACGCGAGGTGACGGACCGGTGGGGTCACCCACTATGCCGTGTCCGTCGGCCGTCGGGAGGCGCGGACACGGTGAGAGGTCACCGGTCCGATGGACCGCATCGCTGGTCAGGATCGAGGTAGCAGCGGTCTCGTCCAAGCTCATCGGGGTGCCGGTCAGCGCCAGCAGGTAGGTGATGCACGGGGCCGCGTCGCGCAGGGGCAGCTGGACGTGAGCGTGAGCGGCGGCGCGTTGCGTCTGCAGCAGGGCGCTGATGCCGTGGGCGCTGAAGAAGGTCACCCCGGCGAGGTCGAGTACGAGCCGTGCGGGACGCGCGTCGATCGCGTCTTCGCTCAGCTCGGTGATGAGGTGCGCCGTGCTCATGTCGACCTCGCCGCAGACGGCGATCACCGTCGCCGGTCCTTCGACGCCCAGGGACAAGGTCATGATCGGTACGGCGGGCTCGGTGTCGGGGCCAGTGGGCCGTTCGAGGGTGGACATGTCGCCTCCCGATGGAGCATCGGTCAGTCGGTCCTCCGCGCGCCCGTCGAGGCGCGCTGGCGGACCCTGGGCGCATGTCTTGACCCGCGGACCACCCTACCCGCGGGCCCGGCCCCTGATGGTGATGCGCGGGGAGTACCTCCTCGCCCGGTGACTGGTGGCGATCACCGTGGATGTCCTCGGCCCACGGCAGAAAACCGAAGTGGTGCTGTCTCAGCGGCCTCTTACGACGCCCGGCTGGACTCCCAGCCGGTGCTCGCACTCGTCGGTCAGCGCCCCGTACGTCCGCTGGGCCGAGTTGCTGGGCCTGCACGGCCTCCGGGTCACCACGCCGGCGGAGGTCGACCCATGGTCCCCGAGCTGGCCAAGTGCGTACGGACGAACCTGGACTGCGCCGATCTCTGCGCCACCACGGCACGCGTGCTGTCCCGGCACACCGGCTACGACGCGAACATCACCCGCGGCGTGCCTGGCCACCATCAGCTGACGCCGATGACGCCGGCACCGGCACCACGGCCGGCGCCGGCCTGCTCACGGTGTCATCGCTTGGCCTCGTGCTTGGCCATCTGGGGCTGCTCACCCTTGCCGACCCTGTGCAGCGCCTCGCGCAACTGCTCCTCGGTCATCTTGGAGTTGCCCTCGATGCCCGCGTTGTGCGCCTGCTGGCGAAGATCGTGCAGCCTTTCCCGGTTACCCATCTCGACCTCCCCGTCGTGCGGTGGCGCGGGCGGCTCCGCGCCACTGTCGCCCTTCGTCTTCCCGGAGCTTCGGAGGGCAAACGACCTCAGCCGGCGTCCGGATGAACCGGCGCCGGCGAGCACTCATGGAGCAGCCCACGATCCACCAACGGGTGGCGCCCGGTGGCTCGGCAACCGCTCTCGCACGATGCGGCGGGGTGTGGCCATGCCCCATTGGCGGAGGCCGCACAGGATTTGTCCGCGCCGTCGCGCGACCGACCGGCGCCTCGGCGCCTGGGCGGTGGCGTCGACTCCGCGGTGTGTCGGAGGGTGCCTGGACGGTCACTCCGGCACAATCGCAGGCGTTGGGGTGAACGAAGGCCGTTCCATCGGAGGTGCCTGTTGTCGCGGTGTCCAGGCCGGCTGGCTCGGTGGACGCTGCGCGGCGCTCTCCTGATCGGAGGCGTGGTCGGTCTTTGGGGTTTTCACGAGGCGGTTGCGGATGACGCTGCTCGGGCCGCCGGGGCCGGCGCGTCATGCATCGTCGGCGACTTGCTCAGCGCCGGCGGAACCCTCCTCGGCGGCTCCCTGGAGTGTGAGCGATTCTCGCCCACCGGCGCTGCGATGGAAAGCCCGTCAGACCGCGTCGGCGGGGAGATAACGCTCGCAAGCTGGGTGGCGGGCCTGGACGTACCGGTGCGAATGCCGACGGATGAGCGGTCGGCGAGTGTGCAGATTGCAGTAGGCCAGGTGGTGGACCGGACGGCAACCGCCGACGCCGAAACGGTCGTCGAGAAAGCCACCTCGGCGACGCGTCCAGTGGGCCTGGCGTCGCCTGTCGTGGAAGAGTTCGGCGGGACAGGCCTGCTGGAACCGGTCGGCACTGCCGTCCGGGCAGTGACCGAGCCGGTCGTTGACGTTCTACCGCCCGCTCTGGCGCCGGTGCTCGGCCTGATCCAGCCGATCATCGGCTTACCCGCCGCACCGCCGTCGACGGACGAGGCGCCACCGGTCGCGACGCCCACCACGATCGTCCGGCCCGTACCACCGATGGTTGCGGTCCAGCCGGCAGCCCCGGGGGCGGCGCGGACGTCCGTGACAGCATGCCTTGACCCGCGGTCGCCGAAGGCGGTCGGGACGAGTCACGTGCAGTGGGCAGGCGACCTGGTCCACACCCCCGGGTTGACTCAGGGCGCTCCCGCCAACGCCGCCGGCCACGGCTCCGCCTCCGGCGGGACAGGAATCCCGGCTGACGCTTCGCCGCGCTCCTGGGCCCCGGCCCTGCAACCTGTCGGCGGTTACGTCACCGGATGCGAGAAGCTCGCGAGCCGCTCCGGTCAACCGGCCACCAGGCCCGCCTGAGCAACCTCGGCACCCTCGCCCGAGGCGGGACAGCCGCGACCACCATTCGCCCACACAGGCACCGTCCTCGACGCTGCCACCTGGGTTCCGGTCCCGCCTGCACGGCCCTGCGCAACCGCTTCTGCCCGTACCACTCCTGGCTTCATCGGCACGGTTCGTGAAGAAGAAGCCGCCTCTGCTTCCGGGCGTCATGACGTCCCAGAACTCTGCACAGCCGGCGGCAACGCCATCGCTGAGCAGCCCGCACCTGCTACCCGGAGAACCGCGTGATCAACAACCTGCCCGTCTGCCGCGCCCATTGGCACGACATCCCCCACATCGTCGATCTTGTCGTCGGCCCCTTCGCCGACAGCACCATCGGCGCATGGCTCGTACCCGACGAACACCGTCGGCGGGACATCCTCAGCGCCGTCGTCCGAGTCTGGACCGAACACGCTCTGCTATTCGGCGAGGCCTATCTCCTGCAGGACAATTCCGCCGCCTCCGTGTGGCTGCACCGTTACGGTCCCCTCTCACCGCCAACCGCGTACGGCGAGCGGCTCGCCGTCGCCTGCGGCGAATACGTGGACCGCTTCCTGCACCTCGACGACGTTCTGCAGATGCACCGACCCCGCGGTCCGCACAACCACCTGGCGTTCTTCACCGTCGCGCCAAAGCCGTACCGGGTCAGGCGGGCCAGCACCCTGCTCGCCACCAGCAACGCTCGAATGGGCCAGGCGCTGCTGCCCACCTACACGGAGGTGACAACCCTCGCCGACCGAGACCTGTACGCACGGCACGGCTACGTCCCCCTCGAAGCCTTCACTCTCCCGGACGGCAGCACCACCTATCCCATGTGGCGCACCCCAAGGCAGCGTCGGCCCCGCGACCGTTCATTCACCCCACCCACCCGCCCAAACCAGCCCGCCCCCGCCCTGAAGAACCTGCCGATCCGGCTCGTCCTCGACACATCCGCCATCCTCGCGTTCACCGAGGGCTCGACCGCCGTGGGCGAAGCGATCGCCAAGGTCGCCGACGAGGGATGCGCCTTCGGGCTACCCGTGATGTGCCTGGCCGAGGCAGCCCGATCAGTCACCGACACCGACCGGCTGGACCTCCTGGTCAACCACCCGGCCGCGGCGGTGCTGACCGTCGACCCGCTCCAGTGGAAAACCCTCGCCGCCACCCACCGCGCGGTCGGCCGGCTCGACACCGCGGGCGCTCTACTCGCGGCAGCGGGCAACGACTGCAGGGTTCTGACCGATCAGCCCGGGCAGTAGGGAAACCGACCTAGGCAGGCAAACGATCAGCTCGGCTGCGCCATCATCCGCTGGCGCCGACTCCAACACTCAAAGAGTTAGGAGTTCTTACTAGCTCTCACCGGCCCGGATTCCAGTGCATCGTCCACCGGGTTCAGCCTGAGCGCTGCCGGGCGGTGGGCGGCTATGCGTCAGCCGTACTGTCGGACGCCTTTTGTGTGGCGGGGAGTAGCCGGCGCATCAGCAGCCACGGTGGTGCCGTCGGCGAGATTGCCGTTTCTCCCGGCGAGGATTGGTTGCGCGAGCCAACTGGCGGTCCCGGGCAGGTGAATTCCGCAAGGACGTTGAGATGGGCACCGCGCAGATCGGTCTTTCCGCAGGTGCGCGCCCGGTCGTCACCAAGACACCCGATCCGCTGTTGCTGCAGGAGCCCATTCCCTCAGGTGGCGTGAAGTTGTACCCGCGGGTATCGGCCCGGTGCGTTGCGCACGAACATCTCGAAGTCGGCCAGCGACAGGGGCTTCGGCATGGGACGGCGGTCCGGGATTGCGCGTATCGCGCGCTGGTAGTTGAAGAACACTCCCGGGTCGTTGGGATACCGGTTGGGTGACACACCTGCGAAGACGCCGGCGACGCGGGCTCGCCGTAGCAGCTCGCGCCACTGGTCGGCGCTGGCCGTGCCCACCGATTCGACGCCGTGGCAAAACAGCCCGAGGTGCAGGTGATCGTACTCGTCGCCGCTGTCCAGATAGCGGTGGACGGCGTCGAGAGATGGCTGAACAGGGAAAGCCGTCCAGTAGGGGACCGCGCCGGTGCGTAGGGTCCACCATGGGTCCAGCAACATGAACGAGTCGATCAGTAGCCGGTCGCCCGGTAGGCCGCGTTGCCGGTACCACCAGCGGTACAGGTCAGCGATCATCGGGCTGAGGTCCTCAGGCTCGTCAAACACCAGCCTGCTCACCCGGTAGCCGTGGCGGTTCGCGAAGGCGGCGATGTCGTCGTGGAGCGCCGGCTCGAAGCCCCATTCCGCTTCCGGGCTCTCCGCGTCGGGTGGCGGCGCCTGCCATCTGCTCACCGGCGCGCCGTAGCGATGAAGATATTCGGCGACCCGCGGCCCTCCGGCGCGGTACTCCTGCGGTGACATGCCGCCGACGGCACCGAACTGGAACAGGTGCCGGTCACCGATGCGGGTCGTGGGCCACCGCTGGCCGCATTCGGCCGTCAGGATGACGCCGCCCGGTTCGAGGACGTCGGTGAGGAACTTTTCGTACGCTCGACCCAGCCGGATGCGTTTGATCCGGAAGTATGCCATTCGGCGCAGCGTGAGCCGGTCCTGGTTCGGATCGTGCATGTGATGCAGCACGAGGTCGGGGTTGCGGTCGAGCAACGCGCGGGCGGTGGAGTCGAATGCGTGCGCGGCCCGCATCGGATCGTCGGGCGAGACCCTACGCTGGCGTACGGGCAGCAGCAGCGTCTGCGGCAGCCAGGGCACTCCCAGCGCGGCGCAGAGGTGAATCAGCGCGCCATTGGAGGCCCCGATCATCGCAGCGGGGTAGCGGCGGCGCGGATACAGCCCGGCAATCGATTCCGCTACGGCATCAATGTCGACACCAGCAATGTCCGACTCGGGGCGGCCCTCGGCGCCGCTGAACACGCTGTAGATCCACTCGCGGGTGCGCAGTGGCAGCCTGGCGGCAACGGTGGCGGCGGGCCGCAACACCCGGAGGGCGGGTTTGCCCAGCGGTGGCGTGTCCCGGCCGTGCAGGAACCGCGCCAACGCAACGGCCATCGCGGAGGCGGAGTCGAAACCGGCGATCTCACGGGGCAACTTCATAGGCACCTCCGGCCGATTCATACCCGCCCGCACGGGTACCAGCAGGCTATGCCCCAGTTTCCGCGCGATGTGACCACGTCATACCACGACGGGATCCTGGGTCGGATGCGTAGCCGCGCGATCGGTGCGCCGCGGCCTGGCGTCCCGGAGGTCGTGCTCGTACAGGGCATGGCTGTGGCCGACTACCTGCTACCGGGCTTGGCCGCGTTCGGCCAATGGACCCGCGCGCACCTGGTGGAACTGCCCGGATTCAGCGGCAGCGGCGATCCGCCGCACGAACTGTCGGTGCCGGAGTTCGGGCGCGCCGTGGCCGAATGGCTGACCAAGCGGGATCTCGGCCCTGTTGTCCTGGCGGGGCATTCCAGCGGCACCCAGGTAGCAGCCGAGGCCGCCGTGATCCACTCCGGCGTTGCCGGGCTGGTACTGGCCAGTCCCACCGTTGATCCCGTCGCCCGCGGCCTGGTGCGTCTGCTCGTGCGCTGGCAGCTCGACGGCCGCCACGAGCCTCCGGGCCTGACTGAGTCGCACCGGCCGGAGTGGAAACGCGCCGGCCTGCGTCGGCTGGTTCACCTGGTGCGGGTTCATCTGCGCCACGTCATGGAGGAACCATTGGCGCGGCTGACCGTGCCGCTACTGGTCCTGCGCGGTGAGGAGGACCGGCTGAGCACCCCGCAGTGGGGGCGGCGACTGACCGGTATCGTCGCGGACGGCCGGTACCGCGAACTTCCGGGCGCTCACACCTTTCCCTGGCGAGACCCGCAGGCGTGGTCGGAACCGGTGCGCGCATTCGCCCAGACGGTGAGGCCGTAGGATCATCGTGCCCGCGCCCAGTGGGGCTCCTGGCTACGTGGGGATCCACTGGCAGGTAGGCTGCGCCCTCGCGCCCTCGTAGCTCAGAGGATAGAGCATCGATTTCCTAAGACGGTGCTCGATGCGCGTCCGCAGGCTGACAACCTGCATCCTCTCTGATTTTCCTTGCGTGCCGGTCGCATCGGATCGTGTGCCCACACTGCCAATCGGCCGTCGTTGATCAGGACGACGAAAAGCACTGGCCCAGCTTCTCTGAGAGCATCGACAGCTGGTACGCCGGCGGCAGTGGCGTCGAGAGCTGCCCGCACTGCGGCAAGTCGGCCGGTCTCAACGAGTGGCACTGGAGCCCTCCGGGGGGCTTCGGCTACCTCGGCTTCGAATTCTGGAACCGGCCGCCACTTGATCCTGGCTTCATCGCTGACGTTGCCAATCTTCTCGGACACCGGGTTGTCACACCCTGCGGAAAGATCTAGTGGCTGACGGCGATGCTCCGTGTCCGTGCTTCCGGAACACTGCGTACCCCCGGCCAGCTCCGGCGCGAAACCACTGCCCAGCAGGCAACCGCCGGCGGGGGTGCGGCGTGACTAGGGGTACGACCAGGCGGGGAGGGAGCGGACGCATGTCAGGCGAGGAGAGCTTTGACGCGTTCTACCGAGGTAGCAGGCAGCGGCTCTACGACTGCCTGTACGCCCTCACGGGCAACGCCGCCGATGCGCAGGACGTGGTGCACGAGGCGTACGCCCGGGCCTGGCAGCGTTGGTCGACGGTCGGCGAGTACGCCGATCCGGAGGCCTGGGTACGGACGGTCGCCCGCCGCGTCGCGGTGAGTCGCTGGCGGCGGGCCCGTTCGGCGCTGAATGCCTACCGTCGGGCCGGCCCGCCGCAGGACGTGCCCGGCCCCAACCCGGACAGCGTCGCGCTGGTCGGCGCCCTCGCCCAGTTGCCGCCCGCTCAGCGGACCGCCTTGGTGCTGCACCACCTGGTCGGTCTGCCGGTGGCCGACGTGGCGCGGGAGACCGGCGTGCCCGAGGGCACCGTGAAGGCCCGCCTGTCCCGCGGCCGGCGAGCGCTCGCCAACCTGCTCGAGGCGACACCTTCGGAGGCGCACAATGTCTGACGGATTCGAGAGCACGTTCGCGCCGCTGCGGGGGCAGCAGCCGCCGGCGCCGTTCGCGTTCCCCGAGGCGGTCCGCCGTCGCGGACGGCAGCGCTCGCAGCGCCAGGCGGTCGTAGCCGGCCTGGCCGTCGTCGCCGTGGCGGGGGCGGGGGCGGGGGCCGGCTGGGCCGCGAACCTCGGGCCGGGCGACGGCTCGCCAACCCCCGGCGCCAGCCGGACGACCGTGGCGCCGAGCGGCACCGGGTCGCCGAGCGTGGCGCCGAGCCCGACGACCCCGGCAACGAGCGCCCCGCCGAGCCCGAACGGCAGCGGCAGGCCCGACCCCGGCGCGGCGGACCTGAGCACCCTCATGCTCCGGCCAGCGGATCTCGGGCCGGGTGCGTGGCGGAAGCAGGTGCCCAGCGAGCCGTTCTCCGGCGACACGTGGCGCTGGGCCGACCTGTGCGCGGCCTACCGCAGCTCCGACTACCCGTCTCTGCGCCGGCAGGCGGACCTCGACTTCACCGGGTACGCCACCGGGTCGGCCGGGTACGTCTACGAACACCTGCACCGGTATGCGGGCGGGTGGGGCCCGCGGGCGCTCGACGACGTACGTCACGTGCTGGCGACCTGCGCCGGCACGGCGACACCGTCGACCGCGCCCGGAAGTCCGGCGCCCCGCAGGTTCACCGTCGTGGGCACCGGCTTCGCCGGGGACGAGGCGCTGCTCGTCCGCGAGGAGCAGTGGCACTACGAGGGTGAGACGCTTGCAGCCGATCCGATCGTGACGCTCGTCGCGGTGGTCCGGGTCGGCGACCTGGTCGGCACCGTGATGTTCTCGCCCGACCGGGACGAGCCGTACGCGCGGATGGTCGCCACGGCGGCGGCGGGCCGGCTCGCGGCGGGGTAGCCGACGGCGGACGCGCGTGGCGCACCTCGGGGCGGGCGGGGTGCGCTGCGGCCGGTCAGCTGCCGGAGGTCGCGGCGGCCACCAGGAAGGACAGATCACGGTCCAGGGAGTCCTTGTCCCGGTCGTACCGCTGGGTGGTGCGCGGGTCGGCGTGGCCCATAGCGCGCTGCCGGTCCTCGAGGTCGGCGCCCTTCCTCCGGGCGATGGTGTTCCAGGCGTGCCGGCAGGAGTGCGGGCTGATCTGCTTCCAGCCGGGCAGGCCGGCCGCCTTGGCCAGCCGGCGGATGAACCTGGCCACCTCGTGGCGGTCGATCCGCTCGTTCTTCGCCACCGCGGCAGTATCCACCGCAGCCGTCGATCCTTCAGACCTCTGCCAAGCCCTCGCTATCAAGATCCTCGGAACCGCCGTGCAGGTGTTCGGATCCGGTAGTTGACCAAGCCCACGAGCAGCTCATCCGACTTTCCAGCAAGACCGGCCGCATCCCGACCGCGTGGCTCAACTGCCTTGCCGCCGACCGCGAACGGCAAGTTCACTTGAGCTCGGCTATACCCGCTTACATGTCACCGCGCGGCGGGCGGGCTGTGGTGGCGAGCGTTGCCAGGTAGTCGTCCAGGAGCCGGATCTGCCGCTCGGGCGGGAATTCCTCCGCGCCGAACAGCGCCTGCACGATGAGGCCGAGCGCGAAAGACTGGACCGCCGCCGCGATGTCGTCCGGATCACACGGGGGCAGCTCCGCGAGGCGTTGCGCCGCCTGCACATGGTGGCGGATCCGTTCGCGCGAGCGCGCGTAGCGGGCCGCGTGCCCGGCGGCGAGGTCCGGGTCAGCCAGCGCCGCGTCCCACGAGCTGACCCAGATCCGGTTGTCCGCGGCGGCCTGCGGCGTCAACGGAAGGATGTCCATCAGTATCGCCCGTAATGCGGCGAGCCCCTCGGGCTCGGGTGCGATGCGCCTCGGCCGTGCCGCACGGTGCTCGTCCAGCAACGTCAACGCGTGCGCGACCAGGTCCTTCTTGTTTGGAAAGTAGTGCGTGAGCAGGCCGGTCGTCGCGCCCATCTCGGTGGCGACCGCCCGCAACGTCAGGCCGCCGAACCCGTGCGCCGCCAGCACCCGCCACACGGCCCCGGACACGTCGCGGCGGCGGGCGTCGTGGTCTCCCTTGTGACGTGGCATGCCGACAGGCTACATTCACGCAACATTCGTTATGTAAATGGAGGTTCCGTGTTTGCCACCGCGCTGCGCGACAACGCCGAGCTGCGGGGGCTCGAGCCGCACCACGCCGAGGAGTTCCTGGCCCACCTGGACCGCGCCCGCACGCACATCGTGCCCTGGGTGGGCGCGAGCTTCGTCGCCTCCGACCTCGACGCCGCGCGAGCGGTGCTCCAGCGCTACGCGGACGGCCAGGCCGCCGACCGGCAGCGCCTCTACGGCATCTGGCTCGACGACACCCTGGTCGGCGGCACCATGTTCGTCAGCTTCGACACCGCCCTCGGGGTGTGCGAGATCGGCTGCTGGCTCGAACCGGCCGCGGAGGGACAGGGGCTCATCACCCAGGTGGTCCGCATGATGATCGACTGGGCCTTCCACACACGCGGCCTGGCCTACGCTCAGTGGTGCACCCTGCCGGACAACACCCGCAGCGTCAACGTGGCCAAGAGGCTTGGTATGAGCCTTGACGGCACGCTGCGGCAATACAACCCGGGCGCCGACGGGCTTCGGCGCGACAAGCAGGTCTGGTCCGTGCTCGCCACCGAATGGCCTGAATCCACCCACCTCGGAGGGGGTGCCGACGTCAAGGCCGAGCTCGACCAGCTGATGCGCACCTTCCTCGGCGCGTTCACCAACACCGGCGGCAGCGGGCCGAACGTCGACGTTGTCCGCGAGGTGTTCATTCCGCAAGGAACGGTCATCATGAACGTCGGCACCGAACCCGTGATCTACGACCTCGACGCGTTCATCGCGCCTCGGAAGAAGATCCTCACCGACGGGACGTTGACTGAGTTCTCCGAATGGGAAGTCGCCGAGCGGACCGAGATCTTCGGGTCGGTCGCGCACCGGTTCAGCCATTACCGCAAGTCCGGTGTCCGCGACGGCGAGTGGTTCGAGGGCTCCGGCCACAAGACCACTCAGTTCGTCCGGACGCCCGACGGCTGGAGGATGAGTTCGATGGCGTGGGATGACGTCCGATAAGGACCCCGGCCTGTCCGGCACCGCGATGCGGGAACGTCCGCCAGGCGTGGTCGAACCTGCTCGCGTGGGCATGTAGACGATCGCGGATCTCGCCGAGGCGGGCAAGCTTCGAGCCGAAGTGAGCGCCGTCCTCGCGCAAGCAGACGGGCCCACAAACCGGCCAAGGTGCCACACGGAACCGGCAAGATCCCCTCTTGGCCGGATAGTCCTGGCCCTCATTCGAAATTGCCGGTAAGCCGGACAGTCGGAAACGCCGACCCCGGGGCGTTGCTCGCTCGCCGATTCCGGGGATTGCCGCAAGTGTGCGGTCGAAAGGTCGGAGGTCGGGAGCCATGGCGACCGTCGGGGGCCCGGGCAGGTGTTGTTTGCAGTCCTGGCCCGGGCCAGGACGGCTAGCGGGGCGAGTGGCGGGTGTTAAGCAGGATGGCCGTGGTGAGCAGCCCGGCGCCGATGAGATCGGTGGGGCTGAGACGGTCGCCGAGGATCCAGGTCGCCAGGACCGTTCCGACGAGTGGTTCCAGCAGCGCCATCAGTGCTGCGGTACCGGCCGAGGTGGTACGCAGCCCTCGGAAGTACAGGGTGTACGCCACGGCGGTGGGCGCGGTACCCAGGAGAAGCAGTAGCCCGATGGAGGCCGAGCCCGGGGTGAAGCTCATGCCCGATGTCTCGGCGGCGAGCGGGGCGAGAGTGGCTGCGCCGATGGTGAAACCGAACCCGGTCGCGGCGAGATCGTCGAGGCCAGGAACGGGTCGGGCGCTGACGAAGGTCATGGTGGCGAAACCGCCTGCCGAGAGCAGCGCCAGTGCGGCTCCGGCAAGCACGCCCGAGATGCTGTGACCGCTGGACGGTGCGCCGACGAGCAAGGCCAGACCGGTGACGGCCAGTGCCACTGCCGCGAGGATCGGCACGCTGATCCGCCGCCGTCCGGTGATCCACTCGGCGATCAGGACCAGGACGGGTGACGCGCCGATGGTGAGCAGGGTGGCGACGCTCACCGTGGTGACTGATACCGAGGCGAAGAAGCAGGCCTGGAAGACGGCGGCGAGCATGCCGAGCACGGTGATGCGGGTCCAGGCGTGCCGGCCGCGCGGCAGCGGCCGTCGGATCAGCACGAGCGGGACGGCGATGAGGGTGCCGCCGATGGCAAGCCGGTACGCGGCTACTGCCAGCGGCGATAACCCCGTTTCGAGGGCGAGCAGGCTGCCGGAGGGACCACCGGTGCCCCACAGCACGCCTGCGGATACGAGCAACCACAGGCCGGTGGCGGAGCCTCGAGCGGCGGCCACCGGGTGTTCGGAGATAAGCATGAAGGAATCGCTCCTGCGACGAGAAGGAATAAGTCGCGGAAGCGGGACGTACCGAACTCAACGATGCGTGAACCGCGCGTTCAGCCCACACAACGGCTGGACGCGATGAGAAGAGCCGCCCCGCTCAGGAGCGCGGCGGTGCGATGATGTCGAAGGTCCGGTGCATGATCCAATCCTATTGGCGACCCGGCAGCGACGCCATCTTGTATCGCACGGTGCACGGCCAGCAGGAAAGTCACCTGGTACGGCAACAGATTCGGGCAATGGCGGTCCTCAGACGGTGGGGCGGCTGCCGAAGGCCTTGCGGTAGGTGCGTGGCGGCACGCCGCGGCGGCGCACGAACTGCTCGCGCAGCGCGGCCGCGGAGCCGAACCCGACCTGCCGGGCGACCTCCTCGACCGGCAGGTCGCTGGCCTCCAGCAACTCCTCGGCCCGGTTGAGCCGCTGTGCCAGCAGCCAGGCGTGCGGGGTGGTGCCGGTCGCGTCGGCGAACCGGCGCAGGAACGTGCGGCGGCTGGTCAGCGCGCGGGCTGCCAGCTCGTCGACGGTCAGCCGCCGGTGCGTGTTGGCTTGCGCCCAGGCCAGCACCGCGCCGAGCCGCTGGTCCTCGAAGCCGTCGGGCACGGGCGCGGTCACGTACTGCGCCTGCCCTCCCTCGCGGTGCGGTGGGATCACCAGGTCGCGGGCGACGTCGTTCGCGGCCGCGGCGCCGTACTCGCGGCGGATCAGGTGCAGGCACATGTCGAGGCCCGCCGCGGCACCGGCGCCGGTGACGACCGGGCCCTCGTCGACGTAGAGGACGTCGGTGGTCAGCCGTACCGCCGGGTAGCGCACGGCGAACTCGGCGGCGAAGCGCCAGTGCGTGGTCGCCCGGCGCCCGTCCAGCAGGCCCGCCTCGGCCAGCACGTACGCGCCGACGCAGTGGCTGGCGACGGTCGCGCCGCGGGCCGCCGCCGCCCGGAAGGCGTCCGCGACGGACGGTGGCGGCTCCCGGAAGCGGCTGCCCGGCAGCGCGATGACCAGGTCGGCCGCGGCGAGCCGGTCGAGCCCGGCGTCCACCTGCACGGCGAGCCCCAGGTCGGTGCTCACCGGGCCGGGCTGCTCGGCGCAGACGTCGAAGGCGAAGCGGCCGGTGAAGATCTCGCCCACCAGGCCAAGACCGAAGGCCGCCACGCCTTCGGGGGCGTACGCCGCCACGGATCGGATGACCATGCCGTGATGATGGCACGTTCCTTGCGATCGGTGGCAGCCGTGCCACTCGTCCTGATCGGCCGGACGTCGCACGATTGCCGCATGACCGACGCACCCCACGGCCGCAGCGCCGCCTTCCACGTCCTGAGCACCGGCTACACGACCTCGACCGGCCCGGGCGTGGCCGCCACCGTCTCCCTCGTCCTCGACGGTGAGCTGCGCATCGTGTTCGACCCGGGCATGGTCGCCCACCCGTCGGCGATCCTGGATCCGCTCGCCGACCTCGGCCTCCGGCCGGAGGATGTCACCGATGTCGTGCTCAGCCACCACCATCCGGACAACATCATGAACGTGGGGCTGTTCCCGCAGGCACACGTGCACGACCACCAGGCGGTCTACCGCGGCGACCAGTGGACCGATCGCGACGCCGAGGGTTTCACGTTCTCCGACTCCGTGCGCCTGATCCGCACCCCGGGCCACAGCCACGAGGACGTCACCATGCTCGCCGGCACCCCCCAGGGTGTCGTCGCGTTCGCCGGTGACCTGTGGTGGCGGGCGAACGGGCCGGCCGACGACCCGGTCGCACCGGACCGCGTACAGCTGAAGGCCAGCCGGGAGCGGGTCCTGGCCGCAGCCGACATCCTGGTGCCCGGCCACGGCGCACCGTTCGTGCCGGACGGCACGACGCCCCGGTAGTCGTACCGCCATCCGGCGGTGCGATTCGGCGGTCGGGTCAGCGGGCGGCCGCCTGGCGCGGCGAGGGCGGCCCGCCTACCTCCGCCCGGGCTTGGGGGACGCCCCCCGAAGCTCTGTCGGCGCGATCGCGGCCTCGATGCCCATGTCGGCGTTTTCGAAGACGAGGCAGGACTGCGGAGCGAACCCCGAGCAGTTCGGCGGCGTGCCGGTGTTCTCGCTGCCACTTCCGCAGGCGGCGTTCGCATTCTGCGAAGGGGATACGGCCTACTCTCCCTTACGTGATGGACCCACCCCTGGACGCCGCGTTCGCGGTCTTCGACGCCCAGGTCTCCGGGTGCGTCTCCTACGGCGTTGAGGCGTCCGGACGCCGCTGGTTCGTCAAGACAGCCACCACCGCGCAGGGCCACCGTTCGCTGCTGCGGGCCGCCCGCTTCCACGCCGCGGTCCGGCACCCGGCCATCGTGCGCCCCGAGCACGTCCTCGACGGGCCGATCCTGGTCTACCCGTGGCATGACGGCAGCGTGCTGAACCACGCCACCACCCACGGCTCGGACCGCAGCGCACTGCACCGGTTCCAGCAACTACCCCTGCGCGACGTCGAAACGGCCATCGACACCATCCTCGACGCGCACCTGGCCGTCACCGCCGCCGGCTACGTCGCGGTCGACCTTTACGACGGCTGCTTTCTCTACGACTTCCACGCCCGCCAACTGCGCCTGATCGACCTCGATGAGTACCGTCCCGGCCCGTTCACCCTCGACACCGACCGCCTCCCCGGATCCCGCCGCTACATGGCCCCCGAAGAATTCGTCCGCGGTGCCGTCATCGACCGGCGCACCACCGTTTACACCCTCGGCCGCACCATCCACCACCTCCTCGACTCCCCACAGGGCTGGCGCGGCTCCCGCAACCAACAACAGGTAGCCGTACGCGCCACCACCACGACACCCGCCGACCGATACCCCGACGTGGCAGCACTCGCCGCAGCCTGGCGCACCACCCTGCCGAACCCGTAACGCGCCAGAACCCGTCGCACACCCCGTGAGCTGACAGGGCCTCGACCCAGGGCGGCATCGCGCGGGAGGACGAGCTGCGGGAGTGGGTCCAGCGCAGCCCGGGGCTGATCCGGGCGCTGAGCGTGGTGCGGGACTCATGCCGAACGCTGGCCCTGCATCCGCGTCTTGACCTGAGCCAGCCCTCGAAGCCCGGGAGGGATGCCGTCGACGCGCGCTCCTGCCGGCCGGTGGCTCCCGGGCCGGGGGAGCGGGCGGCACGCCATGATCTTGCGCGATGTGCGCGGTGTGTGCTCTCCAGCGGATGCCAACCCGGGTCAACCCGTGCCAACGCGGGTCACTGTGGCCGACCGCCGGTCGCAACCCGGGGTTCGTGTGCTCGGGGTGTGGTCCTGGGCTGGGAGAACAGGGGTCCGGGTGACGTGGGTGAACGTGGGCCACTCCCTGCCACCCCAGGTGAACGCCCGGATCGCTAGACTAGGCCCTCGCGCCCTCGTAGCTCAGGGGATAGAGCATCGGTTTCCTAAGACGGTGCCCGATCCGGTTCCACAGGCCGACAACCTGCAATCCTCTGATTCTGTCGCACGCGTGCCGCTCGCAACGGGCGGGCGCTGTGCTCGTCGGCCGTTAGATCAGCAGGCTGGCTCAGACTGGATGGACGACCTGGGGTGGCGCTGCCATGATGTGCGCCGTGGGGATCATCTATGGCTCGAAGCGCATCAGCTCGGGTCGACCCGGCACGGACGAGCTGGGTAAGGGCCATGCAAGGGCCGTGGTGACGGTGCTCTTCGGACTTTTCGTGCTGGCCATGGCGCACTCCGTGCCGTGGGTGGTCGCGAAACCGGGGCAGGACGTCATTGATCGGCTGTTGGGCCGGGCGCCGGCCGCCGAGGTGAAGACGTACGCGTTGACCGATCTGCCGGGCATTCAGGCGTGCCTGTATGTCGGGTGGGTGCTGCTGCTGTCGTTGCTGGTGGCGGCGTGGGTAAGGCCGGAGTGGCGCCGCGCTGTACGGATCGCCGCCCGGCTGCTGGGCCTGGCGTTGATGCTGGCGCTGACGATGTCTGAACCCAGCGCCGCTATCGACGCGAGCGGATTCCCCCTGGCCGATCGACCCAGCACTGACTTCCTCGCCGGTACCTACCTCGCGCTGTCCGGGACGATGCTGCTCGCCATTGGCGCTTCGGCTCTGCCAGCGTCGCCACAGTCGTCGGCACCACCCCCGCCCGCCCCGGCTTCGCCGACACCCGACGCCGAGGCCGTCGGAGCCGGGTCGTCGGCCCCCGCCGCGCCGACCACCCCAGTCCCGGCGCTGGTACTCGGCCAGAGTTGGTCGGCCCGCCCCGCGCGGGTGCCGTGGTGGCGTCAGCCCTGGCCCGTCACCGGCGTCGTGGTGGGCACCCTCACCGTGGCGATCCTGGTCGGGACGTTCGCCTGGCAGGCGACGCATCGGCCCGCCAACCGGCACCGCGACCTCGCGACGCTGCTGGTGGCATCGCCGGCCGACTCGACACCCGCTCAACCGGCAGCCGCCGACGACCGGGTCAACACCTCCCGGCTCCTGCCGCTCACGGACTTCCGGGCACTGATGCTCGCCGAGCAGCTACGCGACGACGTGCAGCACTCCGCGGGGACGGCGTGGACCCAGCCCGACCACGCCTTGGTGCAGGTCACGCTGCTCCAATTCGACTCGCCCCTGGCGGCCGACCAGTTTCAGCGATCCTACGTCGACATCGAGGGGGCTGTCCGGAGCACGATCAACGGCGTGGACCTCCCCGATGTGCCGGGGGCGGTGGTCTTCAGCGGTGAAGAGCAGGGACGGGTTGAGGTGAACGCGATCGCGCACCGCGATGACGTCGTGGTGCTCGTCAGCGCGAACGGTGGACCGTCGGACCTCGATGCCACCGTCAATGCGCTGGTCCGCGAGCAATACGACAGGCTTTGAGTCAAATCGGGCTCGGCTACGGGTCGACCCTCATCACGGCGTGAGCTTCTTCGGTTGGACTAGTACCGACTGTCGCCCTTCCCTGTCTGGGTCGCGCCCTCGGTTGAGGGAGCCTCAACCTTCGCTTGTGGCTGTACACCTAACTGGCCGTCCGTTGCGCTGGACCCGGAGCGCCAGTTTGGAAAAGCGTGCTCAACCGGTCGTGATGCCCGAAACGCCTGCAGCGGGCGGTCGGCCCGGCTGCGTCTCGTGTCCGCTCGTGCCCGCTGCGCGCCACGGTTACTGGCCCACGGATGGCCCATGCCGACCGCGGGATTAGAAGAAGATTCTTGACCGTTGTCGGGTGCCGTCGTGCCTGGTCAGGCAGTCCGTTGGCGTCAGCTGGAGTCGGTCTTGGTCGGCGGCCGATCGGTGCGGCACTTCGGCCTTTCGGCGCTGCTCGCATCGGCTTCCGCCGGTGTATTCTGCCGCGACATACAAGTTGATCACGGGGGTGGTCGGTGACGACCGTATCTGTCCTGGCGCGTCTGGCGCTCGTGCCCTTGCTTGGCGGCGCGGGTCTGACGGCCCCGGCGGGATCTCCCGTCAGCGCGGCGCCCACGCAGGCCGCCGAACCGGCGGCGACGGCGTCCGAGTTGCACGTCAGCAACCAGTACTGCACGCCGGGCGGGGTGATCGACGGCAGCGTGGAGCATCCGTTCTGCACCATCTCCGCCGCCGTGGCGGTGGCGCAGCCGGGCCAGACGGTGCTGGTGCGGCCGGGCAGCTATCCGGAGACCGTGGCGGTCACCCGGTCCGGCACGGCCGAGGCGCCGATCACCGTCCGCGGAGTCAACGGGCCCGACGGCTACGTTCGCGTCGGCAAGTACAACACCGACATCCCGGTCGAGGGAACGATCCTCGCGATGGACGGGGTGCACGACGTTCGGGTCGAGGGCTTCCGGCTCCTGGGCGCCCGGGGTGCCGACGTCGTCACCGTCGCCGGTTCCAGCCGGGTGACGCTCGACGGGCTCTCTGTCGACCAGGGCAGCTCGGCGGCGGGTATCCGAATTACCGGTCCGGCCCAGGACTTGACGGTCAGCCGCACGCTCGTGGACATCGGCAACCTGCCGGGCCTGACGGTGGAGCCGGGCGTCGTCGACCTGACGGTGACCGCCAGCCAGTTCGTCGGACAGGGCATCGCCGCCACTGACGCGCCGGGCCTGACCCTCACCGGCAACACGTTCTTCAGCGTGTGCCGCGAGGCGATCGCCGTGGCTGGCGCCTCACCGGGTGCCTCGATCAAGAACAACGCCGTCCAGGACGCGGTGATCAGCGGCAGCCTCTGCGCAGGCCGGCTCCTCTCCATTTCTGCGGAATCCGTGCCGGGCACCGAGGTCGACTACAACATCATCGATCCGCGCGGCGGGCGGGCGCCGTACCGGTGGGCCGGCGTCGACCATCCGGACCTTGCGTCGTTCCAGCAGGCCACCGGCCTGGCCGGGCACGACCTGGCGGCGGATCCGCAGATTCGCTGGGCGTCGAATTCATATGGCCGGCCGTACCTGCAGTTGTCGATCACGTCTCCCGCTCGGGACTCGGCGGACGATACCGCCCGGGGTGCCAGCGACCGGGACCTGCTGGGCAATCCGCACGCCGACGACCCGACGCAGCCCAATACCGGCACCGGGACGGGCTTCCGTGACCGTGGTGCCGTCGAGTTGCAGGACGGTAACCCTCACGTCGCCGCCACGCTCCGGCCGAAGGGTGGCGGGAGCCCGCTCGACGTGGTGGCCGCGGTGACCGTGCCGACCAGTTGGCCGACGGACGGAACCCGAGGTCGCGTCGCCTTCCGCTTCCCATCGAGGGGTCTCTGGCGGGTGGGTGACGCTCCGTCGGCCGAGTACACCTACCGCCGGGCGGGCCAGGTCTGTGCCGACATCCGCGTCAGCTACGACGACTTCCGCAACCCCTACAGCCACGGCGACGGCATCCGATGCACCATCCTCGGCTCCCGATATACCTCGATGTCGCCGATCCGGCTGCTGGACACCCGCGGAGCGGTCGGTACGCCCACCACCACCTCCGTACCGGCCAACGGCGAGGTCGTGCTCGACGTACCACGCATCCAGGAGGTTCCGGCTGCGGACATCACCGCCGTCGTGCTCAACCTGACCGTCACGAAGCCGACGGCATCCGGCTTCCTGCGGATCTATCCGGACGGCACGAACCTGCCCGATGTGTCGAGCGTGAACTTCGTCGCCGGTGAGACCGTGCCGAACCTGGTGACGGTGCCGATGTCCAACGGGCGGCTGCGCATCCGCCACACCGGCAGCGGCACAGCACACATCGTCGCCGACCTCCAAGGCTTCTACGCGGCGTCCGGCTCCGGCTTCCGCCCGGTCGCGCCGGCGCGCGTGCTGGACACCCGTCAGGGCGGGTCCATCGCTTTCCCGGCCAACACGTCGCGCACCCTCGACCTGACCGGCCGTATCCCAGCGGGCGCCACCGCCGTGGTCCTGAACACCACGGTGACGAAGCCGACCGCGAGCGGGGTGCTGAAGGTCTTCCCGTACGGGACGCCGGTCCCGACGGCCTCGAACCTCAACTTCGTCGCCGGGCAGACCATCCCGAACCTGGTGGTGGCGCAGGTGGTGAACGGCCGGGTGACCGTCCACAACGCCAGCCTGGGCAGCACCCATGTGGTGGTCGACCTGTCCGGCTGGTACGGCGAGGGCGCTACCGATCTGTTCGTGCCCACCCCGCTGCAGCGCATCTACGACACCCGGGGCACTGATGGCTTCGGGGGGCCGATGGATCCGTGGGCGCAGGTGGCCGTCGGGCCGTGGGTGCTGCGAACGGACTGGACGCCGCCCCGCACGACCGCGCTGGTGGCGAACCTGACCGTCACCGCGCCGACCGCGAGCGGCGTCCTCATCGCGGGGCCCAACGGCTCGCCGGTGCCGCAGGCCTCGAACGTCAACTTCGTGGCCCGCGAGACCGCCGCGAACCACATGGTGACGCAAGTCGGCACCGACGCCCGCGTGGTCGTACGCAACAGCAGCACGGGCCGCAGCCACGTCATCATCGACCAGGCGGGCTACTTCATCGCCGAGTACTGACCTACGGGAGCCGGAGCCGGCGTCCCTGCGGCCAGCGGGCGGACGCCGGCTCCGCCTCGGCGGTGTCGTGCTGGGTAGTCGTGTACCAGGCGAGGTCCGGATGCCGCCGTACAACTTCGGCGCGGCGTCGAACCCCTCATCATGCAAGCCCTTCGTGCGCGCTTCCGGATGCTGGTGGTCGGCGGCGGCGCGGTCACCAATTCTGGCTATCCGGCTTGCGGGGCAATCTGGTGCCGCAGAACAGCGGCAGGGGTACTGGTTGAGGACTTGGGCTTGAAGCCGCGACAGCGCGGCGAGTGGCAGCTAGGCAGAATCGGTCCGTGACGAGGCGACCTGATCCGGCTGTTCTGTATCCCGACGTGGCAGCCAGGGGCAGTCTCGCTGCCGCGTTGCAGGCCGTGGCGGTCGAGCAAGGGCTTTCGTTCCCAACGGCAAGCTCGGCATCCGATCCCCTGCGAAACACCGTCGTCCCCAGCGGCACGCCGCACCGCGACGATCTAGCCGTGAACGCCTGGCATCTGGAGCGGAGGTGGTCGATCAGCGGTAACGGTTCGGGCCGGAGGAGCAAGCGGTTGATTGGGGGTGACACGCAGGACCTGGCGGAGGTCGCCCGGGCGGCACAGGCGTGGCGTGACGGCCTGCCTTTGGCCGACATCCAGCAGGTGGCGCCGTTCGTCGAGCTGACCCAGCATCCCGAGGTACCGGATCAGAACCCCGACCAGGTGATCGCGTCGAAGTGGCAGTACCTGCGAATGGATGCGCATGATTCGAACTGGCCCGAGTACCGGGCGCTGCTCGAGGCCGCATACGCCGAGCCGAAGCTACGAAGGTTGTACCCGTACACCAGCCACTGGTCCCTGAACTTCTCCGCCAGCACCCTCCTGCCGCACGTCAGCCCGCCGAGGGGCGGGAGCTACGACGTGGTGTCGCCCCGCGGGGTGTTCGTGGCAGAGACGGACCAGCCGGCTGAGGCCCTGGCGCTGGTACTGGACTGGATGCCCGACGACATCAGCCCGGCGACCCCCTCGGACCGCGCCACGGACTGCCGGGACCCACTGTGGGAGGAAGTCGAGCGCCGCTGCGACGCGGAGCACGCGGGGGCATGGCCCCGCTTCTGCATCGAGAACACCTCAGTGCGCGAATGGCAGTTGTTGTACGACCTGGTCAACGGTGAGTCGTGGCCCCAGCCGACGCCGCGCGAACCGAGGTGGACCGGCACGCTGCCGGTCACCTACCTCCCCACATCACGGACCGAAATCTGCTTCGACGTCAACCTGAATGCGGTGCCGGCAGAGTGGCGGATGGAAACCCTCCTCGACTACCTCGAGCACCTATGTCTGAAGGCCAAGTTTCAGGGGCCGATTCTGATGGCACCGGAAAGCGACCCCACCCATCCGGTGCTCGCGTTCTCCCCGCTCCGCGGTACCCGCGTACGCCTGCTGCCGCCGGGCGTCCTCCCCGCCCGCAATCTGCTTCCACAGAGGGCAAGGGACGACGGGGAAACGGTGTGAGAGCCGCCGACGGTATGCCCTGCCCCCGGATGGTTCCCGCAGGCCGGCTGTCGGGTCTCACGACGTCCGTGACAGACCAGTCTCGGGACATGGGTGACACGTCCGGTTAGACGATCTAGGGATGGCGGCAGCTCATAGTACGGTGAAACCGCCGTGGCGGACGGTCTGTCTCAGCCAGTCAAGCCAGGCCCCCCACCGGTCATCCCCCTCCAACTCTGCACGCAGGCTCGGTGACGAAGCCTGATAGCAGTCGAGCGCTTCGTCGATCTCCCTCGGTCCTACCAGCCAGGGACCGTTGCTCGTCAGCTTGAATTCTGGGATACCAAGCATTCCAGGGATCGTCTGGGCCGAGGCCGCCCGTTCGGCCTCGTTGTACGCGTCGCGCCGACTCTGATCAGCAGACTGCCAGTCGTCGATGCCCTCGAACGGCCAGGCGGGGAAGGGCTGCGGGGCTGCGTGGTAGGTCATGCCCGTGCGGCGCATACCGTCGCGGCAGAGGGCCATGCCGGCGATGTTCAGATGGAACTGATAGGCAGCCGCAAGCGTCTCGTACTCGTTCAGGCATGGAGGAGCGTGCACGCACAGGTCCCCCAGATCAGAGCACGCTTCGAAGCGCGAGCGAGCAGTGGCAGCAGGTTCGGGTAGATCAGCCCACTCAAGGTCGTAACTCATGAGACCCCTTCGCTGCCGGCGCAACGGCCAGCGCCCGGCGTCATGACATTCTGACGAGCAGCAGTCGGGCAGCACACGGCGGTGTGTCATCCAGGTCCTGATACCGATCTGTCACGCAGGTCCCGAGACCGCACATTCCCGCAGGCCGGCCGGGGCAGGCGACTTATTCCGTAATGCCTAGCTGCGTGCGATCGTCGAAGGGCTCGGCTGGGTAGATCAGCTCGCCCTCCTGGCGGTTGCGTCATCTGGCGGTCATCGTCGGCTCAGTGATCGGCGATCTTCCTCGGCGTTGTCATCTTTCTGGCCGTTCTGCGGGACTGCCGGTGCGGGTCGCGTGAGGTGTACGCTCCGCCGATACATGATCACCTTGTTCGGGGGCGGTAGATGAACGGCCGGTTGTTGTCGTTGCTCGCGGTCATGCCGCTGGTGGTCGGCGGTTTTGGCGTGGTGGCCCCGACGGCGGCGGTGTTGCCGGCCCTTCCCGCAGCGGCGGTGACGACCGGTGCCGAGATCTATGTCAGTCGTGCCCACTGTGTGGCCGGCGCTGACGGCAGCCCGGAGTTGCCGTTCTGCTCCATTTCCGAGGCGGCAGCGGTGACGCAGCCGGGCCAGACGGTGTTGGTCCAGCCGGGGGACTACCCGGAGACGGTGTCGATCACCCGTTCGGGTACGGAATCCGCGCCCATCACGTTCCGAGCTGTCAACAGCCGCGCGGGCGTCGTCCGTGTCGGAACCATCGGAGGCATGCCACCGGTCGCCGGACACATCTTCTCCCTCACCGATGTACATGACGTCGTCGTCGAAGGGTTCACCCTGAACTCCGCGCCGGAGCGTGGGTCGCTGCTGGTCGACGGAGCAGACCGGGTGGTCCTGGACAGGCTGGCGGCGGCCAGTTCCAAGGGCTCCACCGAGTTGCGGGTCACCGGCGGCTCGACGAACGTCACGATCAGCCGCAGTTACTTCGGCACGGTGTCGGGTGCCGTGGTCGTCATCGATGGCGGTACCACGGACGCGGTGGTTACCGGTAACGAGCTGGCGCTCGGCGGTCTTCTGGTCAATGACGCCCCGCGTGCCGTCATCACGAACAACACGATCATGACGTTTTGTGTGGGCGGCATCGACATCGCGGGTGTTTCGCCGGGTGCGTCTGTCCGGAACAACATCGTGCGAGTCGGGAAGTGGACTGCCGGCTGCGCGACGCCTCCTGCGGCCGTGTCAGTGTCCCCGGCATCGACGGCGCGGAGCGTCAGTGACTACAACCTCATCGCCGCCACCACGGCGGGTCCGCTGTACTCGTGGGACGGCACCGACTATTCGACGCTGGCATCGTTCACGCAGTCGACCGGACACGGCACGCACGACATCGTCGCCGACCCGCGCATCCCTGCCGGCCCGTCCCTGTACCAGCGTGGAGGTTACGCGCTCGATCCGGCCTCACCCGCTGTCGACTCTGGTGACCCGACCGCGCCGGGCGTGACCCCCACGGACATGTTCGGCAACCCGCGCACGGACAACCCGGCGGTCAGCAACAGCAGCGGCGGTTACCTCGACCGCGGCGCGATCGAGCTGCAAGGCCCCGTGACCGGCACCGTGAACCTTCGGCGTAAGGCCGGTGCTGGCCCGATGGACGTCACCGCCATTGCCGTCCCGACCTACGCCTGGCCCACGAGCGGCTCCGGTGGGAGCTTCTCGTACCGGTTCAGTGACGAGCGGTTCTGGCGGGTGACCAGCACACCCACCCTCGACCACGCCTTCCGCCGGGCTGGGTCCGTCGGCGTCGAGGTCTGGGCCAACTTCGACGGGTTCCGCACCGCGGGCGGATACGGGCGGCTCGGATACCAGCAGCCCGGCCTGTCGACCGTTGTCGGCGCCCTGTACACACCGCTGCCCCCGACCCGGCTGCTGGACACCCGCGCCGCCATCGGCACCGCCACCGCCACCCCCCTGGCCCCGAACGCAGAGATCGTCCTGCCGATCACCGGCAGCGGACAGGTACCCACCGGCGATATCAGCGCGGTGGTGTTGAACGTGACCGTCACCCAGCCCAGCGCGGCCGGATTCGTCACCGTCTACCCGGATCAGGGGGCACTGCCGAACACCTCGAACGTCAACTTCGTCGCTCGAGAGACCGTCGCGAACCTGGTCACCGTGCCGGTCATCAACGGCAAGGTCCGGTTGCGCAACAGCGGCGGCGGCACGGTTCACCTGGTCGCCGACCTGCAGGGCGTCTACGGCCGTGAGGGCTCAGGCCTCAAGCCTCTCTCGCCGGTCCGGGTGCTCGACACCCGCACGACGGCGGCGATCCCTCCGAAGGCTGACCGCCTCCTGGACTTGTCGGCCAAGCTGCCCGTCGACGCCACCGCAGCGGTCCTCAACGTCACCGTCACCCAACCCGCGTCCACCGGGGTACTCACCGTCTATCCCTACGGCTCGACCGCGCCGGTTGCCTCCAACCTCAACTTCGTCGCGAGGCAGACGATCCCGAACCTGGTGATCGTGCCCGTGCGCAACGGCAGGATCGTCATCCGCAACGCCAGCGCGGGCAGCACCCACGTCGTGGCCGACCTGGCCGGCTACTTCGGAACGGCAGCCTCCGGCGCGACACAGAACTACGTGCCGTCCGGGCCGAGGCGAATCGTGGACAGCCGGACCGGCACGGGCCTGCTCGGTCGCCAGCCAGGCCCCCTGCGCCCGCAGGAGTCCGCATCGTTCTACGTCCGGTACTACGGGGACAATCCCACCACCATCGACACCGGGTGCAACATCAACTGCCCTCTACCGACCGCGCTCGTGGGCAACGTGACCGTCACGGGACCGACCGCACCCGGTGTGCTCACCGCGTACCCCTATCTCACGACCCGACCCACGACATCGAACGTCAACTTCATCGCCGGAGAGACCGCCTCGAACCTCACCCTCACCAAGGCCAACCAGGCGTCGCTCACGGTCTACAACGGCAGCTCAGGCAGCACCCACGTGATCATCGACCAGAGCGGATACTTCATCACCGCCGCGCCCTGACCGCCGGCACAGGAGCCGGAGGACCCGCCTCGCTGATGCAGTGGCTACGCAGTTCCTACAGCGACGGCATCAACAGGGCGCCTTCCACGGCTGGTACGTCAACCTTGAGACGCCGTATCACCGGCACCCCGATGGCGTGGACGTCACCGACCTCGTCCTGGACATCGTCGTGACTCCGGACCGGCAGTGGGAGTGGAAGGACGTCGACGAGTCCGACGGACGTATTGGACACCCTCTCTACTTCGACCGTGCTACGGCCGCCGCCGTCCGTGCCGAAGGAGAACGGCTCACCAAACTGATCGCGGCAGGCGACTCTCCCTTCGACGGCACCTACACCGACTTCCATCCGGACCAGCGCTGGCCGACGCTGCGGCTCCCGGCGAACCTCGACCCGCAGCCAGGCCCGCCGAGAAGCAGGTCCCTCCGGGGGTAAGGCCTGTGTCGAAGGGGATCACAGCCACTCGTTGATGCCGGCGAGGTGAATAGTGGCCTCAGAGTGCACGGCCAGCTTGATGAACTGCGGGCTGTCGCCGCGGTTGGCCGACGATCAGCACGATGGCGAGGGGCTTCTGGCCTTGCTCGCAGCCCAGGTGTAGCTTCTCGGTCAACCCACCGCGAGACGGCCCGGTTCATGATCGGCCGGCTCGAAGACAAGCCGCCGGGCGGTTCAGCCTGCAGATCCCCTTTTTCCGCGCCCCCACAGCATGCTGATGGGCACGGCGCTGGTCGAGTCCACCGAGACGTCCCAGGTGATCCTCCCGGCCGGGTCGGCGAGAGCCTGCAGCGCAACCAGCGGGTGCTGGTGCAGCCGGGGGACTAGCCCCTCGTGGTGCCTGGGCAAGGGGAGCGCGCCCCACCCGTCCTCGGCGATCTCTTGAGGGAAGGCCGGGGTGTGGGGCGGAGCCCCACGGTTTACCGGGTGGGCGGAAGGACTCCGTCGGCGGTGTATCGCTCTCCTTCGTCGCCTTGGAGGGTGGCCCGCAAGTCCTCGGCAAGGGCTCCGAACTCTCGGTAGGGGTCGCTGTCGAAGTGGCCCTTGATGTTGATGCCACCTTCGAACCAGGTCAGCGAAACTACGCTTCCGTCCGCGCAGGTGTACTCGAAGATGGGCTGACGGTCCTCATCCCAGCCGAGCCATCCGCCTGCCCTGAGCGCGGGGTTGCTTCCCGCGTAGGGCAGCCATTCCTCCAGAGCAATGGGGTGCTCTTCGCTGTCGTAGTACTCCTGGGCTCGGCTGATGTGAATCTCGTATCCCACGCTTCCTCCGCGTAGTGAGCTGTCCTGCCTGGGAGAAGCGCAGGATACCGGCACATCAGTTGCCGGCCGGCCGGCCCGGCCGATGCCGGCCGCAGGTCGCCAGTAGGCCGGGGCCGGGCCGGTGCTGCCCGCTTGCGGGCCGCCTTGATCCTCGAAGAGGTCAATTCGGCAGTATCAAAGGCCTACGCGCGCCGTCACCGCGTGTCCCAGCATCGAGCCGTGTGATTAGGAGCGCGGGGCGCTCAAGCTGGCAACGTCTGCTCGGCCAGTTGAATCAGCACCACCGCTGTCCCGTTCTCGGGCTCCACGTCGGCGGTCCGGATGACGGCCTGCGCCCTCGTCTCATGCCGGTTGGCGTCCTGCTCCATCCTGTCGAGTCGGAGGCTGTTGCTGTCACTCGTTGCTAATGATGTCTGTCAGGATGTCCGCCGGACGGTGGTCGGAGGAGGCGAGCGGTGGGCGAATGGTTCGAGACTATTGCCGACGTCGAGGCAACCCCCGAAGAGGCTGACCATCTGGGGGCTGAGGTGCTGTCGTGGCTGGTTGAGCAGGGCATCGTCATGGCCGAACCGACGGACTGCATCCTCGGCAACCAAGGGCACCGCCCCGGGCCGAACTACGCCGCCGCGACCGTCGAACCACGGGATGACCTGCACGAACTTGCCACCAACGGGTTCCGCCTGGTTACGGGGCAGTCAGTGTTCTACTCGATGGGCGTCGACCAGGTCGTCTGCCCGCACTGCAAAGCAGTTGTGGTGGACGACCCAGACAAAGATTCTTGGAGCGACTTCTCACCGGTCATCGATGAGTGGTACATGGGTGGGACCGGCGTGCGTGCATGCAAGCACTGCGGCAAGCCTGTCGGAATCAACGAGTGGGGATGGAGCCCGCCCTGGGGCTTCGGCTACCTGGGATTCGAGTTCTGGAACTGGCCCATGCTCGACCCTGGCTTCGTCGCCGGCGTGTCCAACCGGCTGGGCCACCGGACCGTCCAACCATGCGGAAAGCTCTAGCCCCTGATTGCAAAGATCAAGCGCCCTGTCAGCCGGCGCAGGTCAGGGCTGGTGAGCTACCCCTGACCCTGCTCATGCCGTCGGTTACTGTCGGGCGGCGTCGGCTCTGGCTGGTGTACTTGGCTGTACGGATGGCTGTACGACTGCTTGATGAGAGGGCACTTGTGCGGGGCGCGTACGAAGGCGATCAGGTGACTCTCACTCTGAACCGCGATGAGGTCAGCCGCCTGGCGGCAGTCTTGGCGGAGGCAACTTCTGTTTCATCCCGTGCCGAGTTCTTCATTCGCGTCGGCTGTTCACTGCCGAACGTTGAAGCACTCGTGCAAGAGCTTGAGTCACTGGCAGTAAGTCGATCGACCGCCTTTGAGGTCCAGCTAGTGGCTGGCGTAGAGCGAGAAGAGAACCCAGCTCGGCCGAGGCAGTGAACGGCAGAACACTGACACTGGCATCAAGCCCCACGCGCACCGTCCGTTTGGAAGTGCGTGCTCAACCGCTCGTGATGCCCGAAACGCCTGCGGTGCAGGGGTGCTAATTTGCGTCTGGTGCTCGCTCGTGACCGCTGTGCCTCGCGGCTACTGGCCCGTGGATGGCCCATCATGGGCACGCCACCGGCGCGTCGGCGGGATCTCCTCGGTCAGGCAGGCTTGGCCTTGGCGCGACCGGGGGTTCTCGCGTAGCCCTCGCGGTGCCTGAGCGAGGGGAGCCGCCCACCCGCTCTTCGCTGATCTCGGAGGGAAGGCCGGGGTCCGGGGCGGAGCCCCGGCAGTAGACCTCCCGACGTCACATCTACGGTGAAGTCGTGATCGACATGCAGGTGAGGACAGAGCAGGGGGCGATCGTCGCCGAGGGAAACCGCGGCTTTGACTGGTCGCAGGACCTCATCGATCTCGACCGGTCGGCCTACCCCATGCTCAGTGGGCTCTGCGCCTTCCTGGACACGATGTTCAACCTTCGTCAACTGCCGTCCCTGCTTGACGAGTTGGACCGCTTGCCGTCCGGCGTTGCGCTGGATGACGAGAGCCGAACGGAGATCCGCCGGCTCTGTGAGGTCGCCCAGATGGAACCCCATCGCTATCTGTGGTTCCTAGGCGACTGAACCTGTCGCAGCCGCCTGCCAGTTTGAACAGCGGGCCCGCAGCGGTTGAGCTCAGTCTTCGACGCTTGCGCCGTGGTTTTTACATGCTTCGACGAGTTGAGGAATTACTTCGCTCAATCGGCGTTGGGGAAGGTCTGCTCCGGGAACGGTTGGGTCCCGTCGTGGGTCCTGTGCCCGATGCACGAGGCCGGCTGCTAGCACGCCCTTGTCCTTGAGGTCGTCATGCTTCGAGTTCTGGAACAGTCGGCCCACCGTCGTGACCTCATCAAAGGCCACGTTCTCGCCGCGCTCGGCTTGGACAAGCACGCCGGCGGAGTGGCATGCGATCACGCCCGGGTCGTCGTCCTCCCGCCGGTCGACGAGCCAGTACGACGCCGCGCCGGCCGGCAGCAGGACGAGGAGGGCGAGGGCGGTCACGATAAGGGTTCGTTTGCGGCGGCGCGCCGTTGCAATGGTGTCAGGCCGGCTGGGACCAAGTTGCTGGTCGCTCATACAGATCTTCTCTTTCGTCTCACAAGGGTGGCTCCAGCCGGGCATATCTGTCGAGGGTGGGGCGGACCAGCCTCGTCGGCGGATCCGCCCCTTGGTGTCACTAGCCGACGGCGATTTGTTCGCGGGCATCTAGCAGCCCGTTGGCGGACCTGGGTATATGTACATGGTTCGCGTGGAATCGCCCTTGCCAGTACGTCAGGCTTGCCGTCGCGGCTGAAATCAGTGGTCTAGGGTGCGGGATGCTCGAGTTGTGTGCGCACGAGCAGGAACTGAGGGGCGGGATCGTGCCCGTCGGGGTAGCCGATCAGCGTGACGGAGCCGATGGTGTGCTTGTCTGCCCAAGCGCAGACATCGAAGTTGACCCCGTCGGTTTTCCCGCCGCCGCAGCGCGCCTCTCCGCCCAGCGGGCCCGGTGAGGTCGGCTTGATGTCGGTCAGCTTGTAAAGGCCGTCGAACACCACGTCGAGTGCCGCGACCGGGTCGGTCACCGTCCCGGACACTCCGCTGACGAGGGCGGTGTACTTCTCGTCGGTGGAGGTGTAGGCGACGCCGACCGCGCTGCCGGGATCACCGGCAAGGATGGTCTTGAAGTGGGCCATGTTCCGTTGGGCGTGCCCGTGCAGGATGCGACTTTTCGCCTCCTGCCAGGAGCCGAACAGGTTTTCCTGCTTGTCAAGACGCATTACGACACCTGCGGAGGCGCTCGGGGATGTGTCTAGCCGTGTCTCGGCGGAGGGCTTGCCCGTGGCCGATTGCGGCGAACAGGCTGTCGTCGCCGTGAGGACTACGGCAGCCAGCACAAGGCGGTGTCTTGTCTGCTTCGACGTGCTGGCCAACCAAGTTCGCGTCATCGGTCTTCCTCGTTGCTGCTCAGAGATGGCAGCGCAGGATACCCCCTCTTCAGAGCGTCAGGACTGTCCCTGGTGGCTTGGCTAAACCGTGAACTCCCCCGGCCGGCGACTGTTTCGGTCGCTCATGCCGACCCTGTTGGCTTGCGGCGACGACCCTGGTCACCTTCGGTGATCTTGGGGGCCGTTCTGGGGGCGCTTGGGGGGTTTGTGGTGTCAAGTTGTGACGGCCCCTTACCTCCTGCCGCGAGCGTTCTCTAGGGTCCCGGTCCATCTGCTTATTGATCACGGGAGCTGTGGTGGGTGGTTGGGTGGGGCCTGGTTGGGCGGCCCAGGTGAGACGCGTTGCTAACCGGTCAGCTGTGGTGGTGACGGTGCTGCTGACTGCGGTTGCCGGTGGGGGCTCGATCGTGTCGGCTGTCCCAGCGGTGGCTTCAGCGCCGGTCGCGGGACACCTGCTGGAGCCCGGGGTGGTAGGGGATAGCCCGGAGACTGTGGCACTGACCGCTGCCGATCGATTGGGCAGGCCGGTCGAGGTCGCGCACTCGAAGACGGAGTCCTCACGAGTGTTGGCGACGCCGCAGGGTTCGCTGCTGCTGGAGTCCTACCCCGTTCCCCGGTGGATTGACAGACACGGCTCCGGGTGGCGCCAAGTCGACACGACCCTCGAGAGCACAGAGTCCGGTGTCGTCGCACCGATTGCCACCTTCGCCGACAGCCAATTTTCCCCTGGTGGTGCCGAGCCGCTGGTGCAGCTGCCGCTTGAGGGTGGCTTGGTGAAGATCTCCTGGCCGGCGCCTCTGCCCACGCCGACGCTGGAAGGTGACACCGCCGTCTACGCCTCCGTGCTGCCGGACGTGGACTTGCGTGTGCGGGCCTTGGTGGACGGCTTCACGTGGGTCGTGGTGGTGAAGTCGGCGCAGGCGGCCAAGAACCCGGCCCTGGAGTCGTTGCGGCTTCAGATGGAGACTCCCGGGTTGACAAGACGCGCACGCGTGGGCGGCGGCTTCGACGTGGTCGATGCCGCCGGCAAGTCGCTGCTGTCTGCGGGTAACGCGCTGATGTGGGACTCGCCGGGGACGCCTGAGCCAGGCGCCGGGTTGGCGGGAAAGAGCACTGTCGCTACGACTTCATCGGACGGGGACAGTGATGTGCTGTTCACCGCACCTGACCTGGCGAAACCGGTGGAGCTTCCGACCGAAGTTGTCGGTGCTGACCTGGTGATCCGGCCGAATCTGTCCCTGCTACGTGGCGCTGACACCGTCTACCCGGTAGTTATCGACCCGTGGACGTCGATCAACAAGTCGATGTGGGGTTACGCCGGGTCGCAGAACGCTACCCGGGACGACGGGGTGGCGCGCGTTGGCTTGGATCCCACCGGCGTGGCCGGAGTCTTCCGGTCGTTCTTCCGCTTCAACCTCTCCGGTGTTGGTGGCAAGAACATCCGTTCGGCGAAGTTCCTCACGGAGATGACGCACTCCTGGTCGTGCACCTCGACTCCGGTCAACCTGTGGCGTACCGCGGATCTGACCACGTCGGGTAAGCAGAGCTGGGATGGGCCGAACTTGGAGAAGTGGCTGGAAGAGCGGTCCGGTCACGCCCACAAGCCGCCGGCCGCGCCCAGTTGCGGCGATGACCCGCAGCCGGACATGCCGATGGAGTTCAGCAGCCAGAACCTGAAGACCGACATCGACGCGCACAAGGGGCAGGCCAACTACACGCTCGCGCTGGCGGCGCGGCAGTCCGACGGTAGCTCGGAAAGCACCAAGGAGTGGTGGAAGAAGTTCGATCCCGCGCTGACCAAGCTGACGGTGGAGTACAACACGGACCCGAACACTCCGACCGCCGGTCAACTGACCACACATGCCACCTACGAGGGCCCGGGGGAGGCCTGTGTCATCGGTGCGAATCGGCCGATGATCCGCGGGGACTATCCCTGGCTCAAAGCAATCCTGACGGACCTTGATGGCAGTAACGGCGGAAAGCTCTCGGGGGTCTTCAATTTGCAGAAGTGGACTGGCTCGGCGTGGGCACCTGTGTCCGGCTGGCCCCGAACCGTTGCAGGGGTGTCGCCGAACGCGAAGGCGGAGATCAAGTTCGGTCCTATCGCCGACGGCGAGCAGTACCGGTGGCAAGTCCAGACCAAGGACACCCTCGGGGGCGCGTCTTTGCAGTCACCGTGGTGCGAGCTGTATGCCGACTATTCCCCGCCAGCGTTCAGGCCCAAGGTCACCGCCGCCGACGGCCTGTACCTGGAGTCCGTGCCCGTCGGGACGAACGACTCACCGCGCGGCGCCAAGGGACTGTCCGGGCAGTTCACCTTCTCGGCCAACGGCGCGCCCGACGTCTACGACTATGTCTACTGGCTGGGACAGTCGGGACCGCAGCGGGTGGCGAAGGCGCCGTCGCTGGGCGGGTCCGTCACGGTGTGGGTCACCCCAACCGAACGACTGGACAACACGCTGTTCGTCAGGAGCCGCGACCAGGCCGGCAACCAGTCCGCGATTTATGAGTACGTCTTCCTCGCGGGAGACCCGACCGCTCCCACCGCTGTCTGGGGGATGGACGAGGGCAGCGGCACCGCCCAGGCCACCACCCCCGCCGGCGGCCCGGTCATCAACCTCTACAACAATCCGCAGTGGTCGGACGGCTGGGTGACCGGCACGCACAAGACCAAGGGTCGTCAGCGGGCGGTCAGCTTCGGCTACGGCAAGGGATGGGGCGCCACCACCACCAAGCCGCCCATCGACTCGTCCCACAGCTTCAGCGTCTCCGCCTGGGCGCGGGTCTGGAGCACCAACACGTTCGGATCCGTCGTGGCGGCCAGCGGTAGCAACAACGGCGCATGGCAGTTGCAGCGGGACAAGGGGGGCTCCTGGTATTTCCACACCTTCTCCGCCGACAGCCCCACCCACACCCGCACCTCGGTCGCCGCATCCCCCCCGGCCGCAGTGAACGTGTGGCAACACATCACCGGCGTGTACGACGCTGGCCTCGGCGAGATCCGCATCTACGTCAACGGTGTCGAGGCCGGTAAGCAGCCGCTGTCGTCGCTGTGGTCGTCGACCGGTGTGATGCAGATCGGCCGGGTGCACTACAACGGCGTCCAGAGCAACTACTTCGAAGGCGAGATTGACGACGTACGCCTGTGGGATCGGGTGATCGACCCCGATGAGGACCTTGAGCCGATCCTCAAACCCGTCCTCGTCGGCGAGTGGGACATGGAAGACCCCAACAACCCAGCGCCGCGGCAACAGGCCGACACGTCCGGCTACAACCGGCCGGTGACGCTGAGCGAGCCCGCCACAGCGGCGGACTTCTGCGCGGACGGGTACAACTTCACCACCGGTCTGTGCCTGGACGGCACCAGCGGCACCGCCGACACCGCTGGTCAGGTGTTGCGCACCGAAGGCTCGTGGACCGTCATGGCACGCGTCAAACCGTCGGCGTTCACCGCCTACCACACCGTCTTGTCCCAGTGTGGCACCGCACGGTGCGCCTTCTACCTGCAACGACAGAACAACGCGCCAGCCAGCTGGGCCATCGTCGTACCGGACAAGGACGCCTCCACCGGCGTGGTGTACACCACGGTCAAATGGGGCGGCACTCCCACCCTCAACCAGTGGGTACACCTCGCCGCGACCTACGACTCGGCACAGCGAAAGCTCGACCTGTACATCAACGGCGCCCCGGCCGGCGTCGTTGAGAACGTGCCACCGGCATGGCCGTCGACTGGTCGATTGCGTATCGGCTCCAGCGACTCCGGTGACCACTTCAAGGGCGTCATCGACGACGTGCAGGTGTGGCAGGGCGCCCTCGACCCCTCGCTGATCAACAGCCTGGCCAACTCCTGACAGGCCGGGGTCGGCGCGGCCCATAACGCCGCGCCGACCCCAACCGATCCCGCGCTCATTGCAGCCGCCCGACGGCCATGCGCTCAGGTCCGACACCGCACCGTTTCGTGCCCCAACCATGCCCCGTGACTGCGCTCTGCGCGCCGTCACCGCGCTCGATCAGGAAGGTTCCGATGACGCCTCCCCGCTCAGGTCGGCTTGCGCGCCGCCTACCCGCACCCGGCCCAGGGCAGAGGTTGCTGGCCGCCGCTGTGGTGTCAGCCCTCGCCGCCACCATCGGAGCCCAGGTCCCCGCCCATGCGCAGGCGCCGGCACCGGCAGATGTGTTGAAGCCCCAGCGGTACGAGTCGGTGCCAGTGCAGCCGGCAAAACCGGTGACTCCTCGCCGCACGACGTCGCCGACCACAGCGGTCGCTGCGGCAGCTGCGGCTCCCAGGTGGCCGGCTGCGGGCGCTGCGGAGGTCTCGCTCACCACCGCACGGGACCCCCGATCGTCGACGGCTGCCCGGCGTGCCGGCTCTCTTCCGGTGACCGTACGCGCTGCAGCCAAGAGCGCTTCCTCGGCCGTTTCACCGGGGCGGGTGCGAGTGGAGGTGCTGCCACGCTCGCAGGCCGAGGCAGTCGGGGCACGCGGAGGCATGCTCCTTCGGGTGGGCCGCACGGACGGGTCCGCCTCCGCCGGGCCAGTGGACGTCACCGTCGACTACGCCGAATTCGCCTCCGCCTACGGCGCCGACTGGTCATCGCGGCTGCAGCTGGTGCAGATCCCGCAGTGCGCGATGAGCACCCCGGCAGCACCCACCTGCGTCCCCATCCCTCTGCGATCACGTAACAACGTCCGCCAGCGGACGGTCTCCGCCGAGATCGCCGTGGCTCCCCTGCGGCCGGCCGCGGCCGCCTCGGACACCCGGCGCTTCGGCGTGCAATCTGCGGCCGCGACAGGCACGTTGGTCGCCGTGGCTGGCAGCCCCTCGGGTGGAACCGGTAACTTCGCCGCCTCGAGCCTCTCGCCGTCGGCGTCGTGGAGCCACGGCGGCTCCAGCGGCGGCTTCCAGTGGTCATACCCGATGCGGACCCCGCCCGGCCCCGGCGGCCCCGCTCCCTCCCTGGGCCTGAACTACGCCTCCCAGTCGGTAGATGGCCGCCACGCTGCCACGAACAACCAGCCCGGTCCCATCGGTGAAGGCTTCGACTACTCGCCGGGCTTCATCGAGCGGCAATACAAGGCCTGCGCCGATGACATGGACGTCGATGACAAGGGCGGCACCGCCAACAACACCACCAAGACCGGTGACCTGTGTTGGGGGCCGGACAACGCCGTGCTGTCGTTGGGCGGCTCGTCTGTGGAGTTGCTCAAGGGCACCGACGGCAAGTGGCATCCCCGTCGGGAGGACGGCTCGAAGATCGAGCTGCTGACCACCCCTGCCTACAGCAACGGTGACGACAACAACGAGTACTGGAAGGTCACCACCGCCAACGGCACGCAGTACTGGTTCGGCCGGCACCAGCTGCCCGGCTGGTCCGCGGGCAAACCGACGACAAACTCCGTGCTCACCGTGCCCGTCTTCGGCAACCACCCCGGTGAGCCCTGCAATACCAGCACCTTCGCCTCCTCCGACTGCGGTAAGCGGCAGGCGTGGCGCTGGAACCTCGACTACGTCCAGGACGTCCACGGCAACACCATGTCCCTGTGGTGGACCAAGGAAACCAACTACTACGCCAAGAACAAGTCCACCACCACAACGACCAGCTACGACCGGGCCGGCTACCTGAACCGGATCGACTACGGCACCGACAACCGCGACGGCAACGAGTACACGGCCACCGCCCCGTACGTGCAGAACGCCCCGATGCGGGTCGAGTTCACCAACTTGGACCGCTGCCTGAGCAACTGCACGACCAAGACCGCGACGACGTGGCCGGACACCCCGTGGGACCAGGAGTGCACCGCCAACCAGACCAACCCGGCCTGCCTCAACGCCTCCCCGACCTTCTGGTCGGCCAAGCGCCTCACCACCGTCACCACCAAGGTGTGGAAGGGCACCGGCTACCAGGACGCCGACTCGTGGACCCTGCGGCACAGCTTCCCCGACCCCGGCGACGGCACGCGCGCCGGACTGTGGCTCGAAGGCATCACCCACCGCGGCCTCAACGGCACCGCGGTGACCACCCCCGAAGTCACCTTCAGCGGCATGCAGATGCCCAACCGCGTCGATGCCGCCGGTAGCGACTGGGCGCTGGCCATGAATTGGCGGCGCGTCAACTCCATCACACTCGAAACCGGTGGCGAAATCTACGTCACCTACAGCTCCCGTGAATGCGTCAAGGGCAGCACCATGCCCACCGAGGCCGCGCTGGACAACAACTCGCTGCGCTGCTATCCGGTGAGTTGGACGCCCCCCGCATACACCAGCCCCATCACCGACTACTTCCACAAGTACGTCGTCACCGAAGTGCAGCAAATCGACCGCACCGGGGGTGCCCGGCCGCTGCGCACCGCCTACGAATACCCGAACCCCACCAACCAGCCCCTGTGGCACCACGACGAGGACACCGGTCTCGCCCCCGCTGACCGCAGGACCTGGTCACAATGGCGCGGATACCCCACCGTCATCACCTACACCGGTGAAGGCGCCGACCGCACCAAAACCGAAACCCTCTACTTCCGAGGCATGTACGGCGACAAACTCGCCACCGGCGGCACCCGCACCACCACCGTCCAGGGGCGAGAAGGCGCCGCCACCAACGACTACGACCACTACGCCGGCACCCCGAGAGAGCAAATCACCTGGCTCGGCGGGCAGATCGTCAGCGCCAATGTCAACGAGATGTGGCGCTCGGATCCGCCCACCGCCACGCGCGCCGGCACGCCGATCGCCGAAGCCCGCTACTCCCGGGTCCGAAAGGTCAACTACCGCACCGCAGTCGGCAGCACCTTCCGCCGCTCCAGCACGACCACGACCTACGACAACCGCGGCATGCCTGTCAGCGTCGAAGACACCGGCGACACCGCCAAGACCGGCGACGAAAGCTGCGTCCAAACCGAGTACGCCCGCAACCTCACCGCACCGAACTGGCTACTAACGCCCACCAAACGCGTCCACGGCTGGACCGGGCTCTGCACCACCGCTCCCACCCAGGAGCAGCAAATCACCGCCGACACCCGCTTCTACTTCGACTCCCTCGCCACCCACGGCGCCACGCCGACAGCGGGGAAGCTGACCAAAACCGAAGCCATCAAGAGCTTCAGCGGCGGAACGCGCACCTACCAGGTCGTCTCCACCGCCACCTACGACCCCCATGGCAGGGTCACCGAGGTTACGGACGTCGCCGGGGAGAAGACCAAGACCGCGTACACGCCCGCGACCGGCGGGCCGGTCACCAAGATCGTCACGACCAACCCGCTGGCGTGGGACACGGTCACTGACCTGGATCCCGTCCTCGGCCTGCCTCTCAAGGTCACCGACCCGAACCTGCGCGCGACCGAATACAGCTACGACGCGCTGGGCCGCAACACCGGCGTGTGGCTGCCGGGCCGGTTGAAGGCGTCGTTCCCCTCCGACCCGTCGATCGGCTACAGCTACAACCTGTCCAAGACCGGCGTCTCGTCGATCACCACTCGCTCGATCAACGCCCGAGCGGGCTTCGACACCTCCCACGCCCTCATCGACGCGCTCGGACGGCCGCGGCAGACCCAGGAGCCCGGCTACGGCGGTGGGCGCGTCATGACCGACACCTTCTACGACGCGGCCGGCCGCATTCGCAAGGTGAACGCCGCCTACCACAATGACAGCCCGATCGACCTGACCAAGATCCAAAGCCCGCTCGACCAGGACGTGCCCAGCCAGACACAGACACTGTTCGACTCCGTCGGCCGTCCCACCACCTCACTGCTGTTCGGCACACAAGCCAGCGTCCAGGTCGAGAAATCCCGCACCACCACCACCTACCACGGCGACCACCTGAGCGTCCTGCCGTCGGAAGGCGACGCCGCCACCACCGTCTGGATGGACGTCCAGGGCCGCACCGAGAAGCTGTGGAAATACCACGGCCAAACGGCCACCGGTAGCTACGACGAAACCAGCTACACCTACCACCCGACCGGCCAGCTCGCCACGGTCAAGGACGCCTCCGGCAACACCTGGTCCTACACCTACGACCTGCAAGGTCGGCTGACCTCCAGCCAGGACCCCGACAAGGGCGCAGCCACCCTGCAGTACAACACCGTCGGCGACCTGGAGAAGAGCACCGACTCCCGCGCCGACACCCCTGACCTCTGGTACACCTACGACCGGCTGGGCCGCCTGGAAACCATCCGTGAGGGCAGCCTCACGGGCCCGATGCGCATCCAGAACAAGTACGACCTCCCGGTCAAGGGCATCACTGCGTCCACCTCCCGCTGGATCGGGTCAGACGAGTACCGCGACGAGGTCGTCACGGTCGACGCGCTGTACCGGCCGACGCAGACGAAGCTGACGCTGCCCGCCTCGCAGGCAAGCTTCTGCGGCGCCACCGCCACGGCGTGCAGCTTCACCTCGAGGGCCACCTACAACCCCAACGGCTCACCGAACACCGTCACCCTCCCCGCCGCCGGCGGCCTCGCCCTCGAGAAGCTCACCTACGAGTACGACCAGAGCTACACCATGCCGTATCGGCTCAGCACCGACTACGGCGACCAGAGCTACTACGTCATCGACGCCGGATACACCAACCTCTACGAGGCCAGCACCATCACCCGCTCCGGCGAGCTCACCGGAACCAAGTCCGTCAAGTCATCGAACTACTACGACGAGGCAACCGGGCGGGTCAATAACAGCGCTGTCATCCGCTCCACCGCACCGTCCTACATCACCAACACCGTCTACGACTACGACGCCAGCGGCAACATCACCAAGATCGACGACAACACGGGAACTCGTCCCCGCGACACCCAGTGCTTCGACTACGACCACCAGCGCCGCCTCACCAGAGCATGGACGCCCACCTCGGCCGACTGCGAAGACACCGACTTCGTCGAATCCGACCTCGGCGGGCCCGCGCCGTACTGGCAAGAGTGGAACTTCGGCGCCCCGGACGACCCCAAGGGACGCATCGGCAACCGCCTCACCCAGACCGAGAAGGCCACACCCACCGGCACCATCACCACCACCTACAGCCACCCCGAGCCCGGCGCGAACCAGCCACACCGACTCGACGGATGGAGCCGCACCGACAACGTCGGCACCACCACCGGCGCCTACACCTACGACGCGGCCGGTAACACCAAAACCCGCCCGGGCCCGGCCGGGCAGCAAAGCCTCACCTGGGACGTCGAAGGGCACCTCGCCGCGCTGACAGACAGCGCCGGGAACAACTCCTACATCTACGACGCCTCCGGCAGCCGGCTCATCGCTACCGACCCCACCGGAAGCACCCTGTTCCTGGGCTCCACCGAGCTGCGCCGCAACGCCAGCACCGGCTCGCTCACCGCAACCCGCTACTACACGTTCAACGACGAAACCATCGCCCAGCGCACCGTCACCGGCGTGACCTGGCTCGCCAGCGACCACCAAGGCACCTCCCAGACCAGCGTCACCAACGACGCCAACCAGACGGTCACCCAGCGCAGACAAACCCCCTACGGCAAGCCACGCGGGCAGACCGTCGCCTGGCCCAACAACCAGGGCTTCCTCGGCGGGTACCAGGACCCCACCGAGCTGACCCACCTCGGAGCCCGCGAATACGACCCCACCATCGGGCGCTTCATATCCGTCGACCCCATCAACGACCCCGGCAACCCCGCCCAACTACCCGCCTACACCTACGCCGCCAACAACCCCATCACCTTCAGCGACCCGACGGGTGAAATCATCGCCGAATACGCGGGCGTCGACACGCCTGTCGGCCTGTGTACTCACCAAAAGGACGGCTACGCCTGCCAAGAAGAGATCGAAGGCTCCGGCCAAGGCAACGGAACGGGATTCAAGGGCAGAACCGGCGCCCAAAAGGGCCACGATGCTTTGGAGGTTTGTGGGCTCTCCCAAAGCCCTGTCGGCACGATATGCGACGTAGCAAATGCCGCCTGGTACTACGCCGAGGAAGACTACGTCAACGGAACCGTCTCGCTCATCTCGCTGGTTCCTGGCGTCGACTTCGTCTGCGCGCTGAAGACGTGGTGCAAGGAGGGCGTGCAATGGGTTGCAGGTAAAGTCAAGACGCTTGTTGGCAAGGCGCCAGTTGGCGCTGCGCCAAAAATCAATCCAGCGGCAGAAGCGCGGGAAATTGCGGCAATCGTCGCAGATGCGCGCACGCAAGCGACCAAGAACCGCATCCCAGTCTCGACGCCACCAGCTCCTGTCAAGAGTCCGGCGGCCAAAACCAAGGGCAAACCCGCGAGTAATGGCGGCGACGCCCCGCGGACCAAGGACGGCTGCCTCCACAGTTTCGACCCTGACACACCTGTCCTCATGGCCGACGGCACCGGGCAGCCGATTAGCAAAATAGCCCCTGGTCAAGAAGTCCTCGCACAAGATCCTCAGACCGGCGAGAACAGCGCCCAGCCTGTGCAGCAGGTGCACGTCAACCGCGATAAGGCGCTGACGAATCTTTCCCTCCAAGTCGCGAAGGGGGACTTCGTCAAGCTGAAGACCACTCAGCATCACCCCTTCTGGAGTGAGACCCGCGGCCGATGGGTGGATGCCGGAGACCTTCAGCCGGCCGAACGGCTGCGAGCAAAGGACGGCGAGCTGGTCACCGTCGCTAAGGTCGACAACTTCCTCGACCTGAAAACGATGCGCGACCTCACTGTCGCCGCACTCCACACGTACTTTGTACTCGCAGACAACACCCCAGTCTTGGTGCATAACTGTAATAGCGCCAAGCTGGGCAAAAACCTCATCAATTCTGGTGACGCTAAACCGGCGGGGGTCGATGCCCAAGCGCACCACATTGTTCCATGCGGCTGCAAGTTGGCGGCACCAGCGCAGCGCATTCTCTCGCGCCACGGCATCGACATCAATGACGCAGTTAACGGTGTCTGGATGAGTCAGAAGGGTCATGCTGCAACGTTCCGCCGTAAGGCGCCCAACTCGTATTATGACTGGATCAACGATGAGGTCGCGAGGGCTGATAGGCTCGGAGGGCGACAAGGTGTGCTTGACTTCCTGCGACGAGCAAAATCCGATCTATCTGCCGTTGACCAACATGCTCGCTACGAGTTCTATTAAGATGCGAGTGTAACTGCGGTGAGATTAAGGCGACGGTGGGCTCTTTCGGGGCCCACCGTCGCTTAGGTTCTAGGGCTGTACCAGTCAGGTCTCTGATCGATGGAGTGCATGTGGCTTTCATGGCCGAACTCTCAGTGGATGAATATGGTTATCTATTTGGCGGGGAGGAGGCCTTCCCGGTTGACGTTACGGAGCATGACTGGGAAACTCCGTATCCAATATTCGAATCGCTCGCAAACTTCGAGTGGGACCCAGGCGAGCTGGGAACCCATCCCAACATCTTCCGGCATCCAGAGATTCGCGACTGGGTTTGTGATAGCCGAGCCTGGTCCGTTTTGTCGATGGTTGCGGCACCGGATATCAGATTAATCGGCGAGGGTTTTTTGGGCGAGGAAAGGATGTACATCGTTCAGGTGATCGCCACGCTGAATGTGGTCGACCCTGAAGCATCGATCATCCATGACTATGGCTCCTACCGAGTGGTCGAGTTTCCGGCATTCCGTCGCAGCGCCGCAGATGGCATCAGCTCGCGTGCCTTTAGGGTGCCGGGATCCTATACCGATCTGTTCCTCGGCGACGTGGTGAAGTCATCGCTTGACGACGCAGGTATCGTTGGCCTGAGGTATACGCCTATCCCGTTGACGGGTTGAGTCGCCGGGCGTGTGAAGTAGCTTCCGTTGTAAGGCGCTAAGACCGTGTCTCAGGTGGTGGTTCGCTGGCCTGGGGTGGTAATCCACTTCTACTGTGGACGAGCGATTGATCCGGCAGTGGGCGCCTGACGAATAGTGGATCCTGGCGCCCCGTTGATCCTGCCACCACTTCGGCGTCGGCAGGTCGGAGGTACGCCGCCGATCGACGCGCGGGCGGTGTTCGCGGCGATCCTGTACGTGCTGACCACCGGTTGTGCGAGGCGGCCCTGCCGCCCGGGATCGGGTGTCCAGGGCCACCGCGCACCGCCGGTTCGCGGCGTGGACCGCCGCCGGGTGTGGCGCGGGCTGCACGTGGCAACCCTGGACCACCTCGGGTCGAAGGGTTGATCGACTGGTCCCGCGCCACCGCCGACGCCGCCTACCTGCGGGCGAAAGGGGGGGGCTGACCGGGTCCGAGCCCGGTCGACCGGGGCAAGCCCGGCAGTAAGATCCACGCCCTGCCGGACCGCGGCGGGCTTCCGCTTGTCCATCGGGATCTCCGCTGCGAACACCCACGACAGCCGCCGCCTGGAATCCCTCATTCAGGTTCCCCGCCGTCAGGTCCCGGCGCGGCCCCCGCAGGCGGCGCCCGGACAAGCTGCACGCCGACAAGGGATACGACTAACCGCACTTGCGACGGATGCTGCGCCAGCGCGGCATTCGACCCCGCATCGCCCGCCGCAGCATCGAGTCCGCCAACCGCTTGGGCCGGCACCGGTGGGTGATCGAGCGGACCTTCGCCTGGCTGACCGGCTACCGCCGACTGAGGTCGCAAGCCGGCCGTTCTGGGGCTAGTGGAGGCGCTGGCGGGGGTCAAATCCGGCTGTCGAGCGTTGGTACGTCGGCGAGGTCGAGGTCGAGGCGTGGGCGTCGGTAGCGGACGAGGTGGCGCCATCGGTGGTGCTCGTAGGCGGTGTCGACCTCGATCTCGGCGGCGACCGCGGGGAGGACCGGGGTGTAGGGGAGCGGCTTTGGCCGATCCAACTGCCCTGTCCAGGAGGCGGGCAGTGGTTGCGGCCACGGATGGGCGTCTGGTGCTGCGGTGTGAGGGGTGAGCAGGTCGATCAGCTCCGCGCGTTGGGCGGGCCGCAGGGGGTGAGTCCGGCCGGTGTAGCGGAGTCGTCCGTGCTCGTCGAGGCGGCCGAGCAGGAGGGTCTCCGGACTGCTGATGCTGGGGGTGACGCCGCTGATGATGGCCTCGGTGGTGTGGTAGGCGCGGTACTTCTGCCAGCCGCGCTTGCCGGGCTCGTAGCGGCTGTCGAGGCGTTTGATCATCAGTCCTTCGATGCCGGCGGCGGTCCAGGTGTGCAGCCACTCGGTGGCCTGCCCGACGTCGGTGCTCTGCGGTGACAGGGTGACCTGTGCTGGGGAGTCGGCGAGCAGTGACGTCAGCAGGGCGCGCCGTTCGGCGAGCGGCTTGTCCAGCAGTGGTAGGCCGGGTGGGGCGCTGAGGAGGTCGAAGACCACGTAGTGGGCGGGGTGGCTCCTGGCCAGGGCGTCGCGGCCAGTCCCGGCGGTGACCCGCCGCTGCAACTGGGAGAAGTCGGTCCGATCTCCCGCCCACACCACGAGTTCCCCGTCCAGCGCGGCGCCGGGTGCCACCGCCTGGGTGACCGCCTCGAGGACGTCCGGGAAGTAGGTGCCAAGGTCACGGCCGGCTCTGGACTGCAGGTAGACCCCGTCCTGCTGGCGGAACGCCAGGGCGCGCCAGCCGTCCCACTTTGGTTCATAGGACAGGCCGTGGCCTGTCGGCACGATCTCGACGGGTTTTGCCAGCATCGGCGCGACCGGTGGCCGCAACAGGGCACCGGCGTCGGGTGGGCTGGCGCGCCGGCGGCCAGGGCTCACCGCGAGACACGCCTTGGGCAGACCCGAACAGTCCTCACCTCCTTCCCTCAGGGTTGGGCCTCGCGGCCGGCGGCGCAGGGAGATGCCGAACAGTCGATGGCTGTACGACATCCCTTTACAGGCATGCCCTTCGATCGACATGATCGTTAGAGACGGTAGCCATCCACCACCACGAGGAGGCCCGCCATGTCGATCACCCAAACCTCTCCCCGATTCCCGCGCGCCAGACGACACGCCGCCGCGCTCGCCGTCGCGGCACTCGCGGGAACCTTGCTGGCCGCCGTGAACGCGCAGCCCGCGTCGGCCACGCCTCCCGGCATCCCGTCGAAGGCCACGGCGCAGTCCCAGCTGAACGCCCTGACGGTGGCCGCGCAGGGCTCGACCAGCGGCTACTCCCGGGACCTGTTCCCGCACTGGATCACCATCAGCGGCACCTGCAACACCCGCGAGCAGGTCCTCAAGCGCGACGGCACCTCCGTCGTCGTCGACAGCTCCTGCGCCGCCATCTCCGGCCGCTGGTACAGCCCCTACGACGGCGCCACCTGGACGGCGGCCTCCGACGTCGACATCGACCACGTCGTGCCCTTGGCGGAGGCGTGGCGGTCCGGTGCCAGCTCGTGGACGACCAGCCGGCGGCAGAGCTTCGCCAACGACCTCACCCGCCCTCAGCTGATTGCGGTCACCGACAACGTCAACCAGGCCAAGGGCGACCAGGACCCCTCGACCTGGCAGCCGCCCCTGTCGTCCTACCGGTGCACCTACAGCAAAATGTGGATCACCGTGAAATACAGCTGGGGCCTGACTCTGCAGTCGACGGAGAAGTCCGCGCTGCAGAGCATGCTCAACACCTGCAGCTCCTGACCGAACGGTTCCGGCCGGCGGCGCCGTCTCTCGGGATGCGACCGCCGGCCGGGCCTTGCGCCGTCACCGGGGTGGGGACGAGGCGGCGTCAGTGTCTTGCTCACGCCACCTGCCGCCGGCGTCCGCGGCGAGCAGGCGCTGGACCATGGCGAGGGCTTCGGACTCGGTGTCGAAATCCCACCGCAGTACCCGACCCGTCTCGGCATCGCCAGCGCGGGCGATGACCTTCCACTGGACCTCGCGGGTCAGCCACACGTCCCGGCGGCCCAGCCGTCCCCAAATGCCGTTCCACCAGCGCCCCGCCACTTCCCGCACCACCGCATCGTACAAGCGTTCGACTGGCGCTGTCGGGCGAGCCGCTGCTCGAGGGCGGTGTGGCGGCCCGAACCGATGGTGGTCGCCCACTTCGCGCTACGTCGGGTGGTTGCGCCGACTGGGCTCGTTGCTGGAGACCGCGCATCTCGCCGCGGTTCAGTGCCGGATGATGCCAGGACTGGCCTACCTGCGGGGCCTGGTGATGCCGAGCCAAGGTCAGACGTCGAGGAGAGTCTCGTCGTACCAGACGTCCTCGTAGCCGGGTGCCAGTACCACGCCCCAGCCCCGTGGGAGAGCGAGATACGGCCCAAGCTGCGGGGCGTATTCGTGCAAGTGCTCGACATGCAAGGGTGCGAAGAAGTGGTCGTCTTCCCGGGGGATCGCCTGGCCGCGCCACACGAACCAGCCGTTGCTGCTACCGGCGATCGGGTGCGGCAGGGCGTTGAGCGGCTCCAAGTGCCGGGGGCGCGACAGTGTGAGGCCGACTATCGTCCGCTGTCCGGGCGGCGCCGGCTCGACCGCGAAGCGTCGACACGTGTCGTGTTGCGCAGCCGAGACACCGACACGGGGCCTGCGTCGACGCCAACTGATCATGTCGCCATCATGTGAAGTCGAACCGTCACAGGTCAATCGGAGTGCGACAGCCGGCTGATCCGTCAACCACTCACGCTTCGCAAAGGATGACGAACACGATGCGTCCTCTCCCGGTAGACCTGCAGCTTGACGTGGACGGATCAGCCGGCGACCTGAGCGAGGTCGCGTACGAGTGGCTGGAGGGGGTGTCAGCGCGGCTGTTGCCTGACGAGCGGAACGCGCTGGCTCTCCTCCCTGCCCGAGTGTCTAGGGGTCTGGGAGAGCCGGGATCACTGTTCGGCGTGCTCGGCGTGACGCGTGGCGGTATCGACGTGCCGCCGAAGTCAACGGAACGCAACTGCTCCGTGTCGGGATTTGAGTGGTTGCGGAAGGAACTGGCCGACCTTCCCGCGATGGCGACTCTTGAGATCGGCACCTTCGATGAGCGCGGGCATCGAGCGCAGCGACAACTGGTTCTCAGCGTTCGGCACCACCCGCTGTCGCCCGGATGGCTTCGACTCTTCGTGTTAGAGGACGACCGGCCGCTCGACGGATCCGCTGACGGCCTGACCGTCCAGCAGGAATGGTTAGACGCCGTTCGCCTCTATGCGGAGAAATGGGACCCTGGATTCGGCCATATTTCCTACAGCTACGGACTCGGTGCCACGGCGCTGGAGGACTGCCTACCCCCGCGAAATTATCCGCCGGAACAGCGGGAGCCCGAGCGCACGGTCAACGAGTGCCGCCGCCTGCTGCGCGGCTATTCGTGGCTGACCATCGTGCCGAAGGAACTTGCCGCAAAGATCGGCGGGCCGGCGGGCCTGTCGGCGACAGGAACCTTCCACCGAGTCGACGAGCTACCCGGAGGTGCGCTATGGCTCCAAGCCACCGAGCGGTTCGAGGACTACCACGGCGAGATCGTGACTAAGGTCTTCGCTGCCCTCGCCCCGGTGCTGCGGCCCGGCCTGCCCGTCGAGACGCCCCGATACCCCGGTCAGCCACCACACATGCTTGTTTTCGAGGACGCGGCTGAGCACACCGGGAGGCGGTAGGCCCCGCAGCCCCCGGCCGGTACGGCCCGCAGGGTCAGTCACCCCGCAACCAGAGCACCCTGGCGGCCTAATCAGATCAAGGCGACCCGCAAAGCGGGCCGCGCCGACCCGGCCCCGGCCTGCTGGCGACCTCCGGCCGGCATCGGCTGGGCCGGCGGTTCTGGTGCCTGGGTCGACGGGAGGGCGAGGCTGTCCCGGAGGGGATGTTCGCTTGTCGGGGCTGTCGCCGTCGGATGGCACGATGCGTGCTGTGAGTCGGCACTTGCTGGTGACGCCCCTGCACGCCGTCGTCGCAGACGGTGGACTCGACTGGGCAGCCAGCGCTGAGTCTTCCTTTGGTCTGCCCGAGGAGCCACCGGCGGCCCGTGAGCTGCCGACGGTGGCGCAGGTCCTGTCCGCGTTCCGGGAGGCCGGTTGTCATGGCGTGCCGTGGTTCCAGGTCGCGGGGCATGGTCTGACGCGCGATCTTCCGGGCTGCCCGGACCCGGCCACCTGCGCATCGATGGGCGGCCTGGACCTGGGCGAGGTCAGTCTGGGCGTCGATGGCGCAGACGGTGACGAGCCTGTGGAACTGGACCAGGCCGTGACCGACATTGCGTTCCGCAAGCCGTCTGGCACCGCAGTGCTGGCCGCAGTGGTGGCGCTGGCATCGCAGGCGGGGCCGTTGCTGGTGTTCGATGACAGCGGCGAGCATGTGTTCGTGGTGTCGCCGGGCGACGAACCGACCTACCTGGTTACGCATTGGCCGTGGTAGCCACCAACGCAGAATCAGCCCCTGCTTCCCGGCGCGAGGCTCATCCAGCGGGGACCGTGATCTGGTGTTTGGCCTTCCTGCGGTTCAGCTCGGCAGGCGGCCGATCCGCCCGATTGGAGTTGATCACGAGCACGCCGGAGGGGTTGAGGGTTCAAGCCCAGGCCCCAACCGGGCGGGGTCAGCCGAACGGCCATTGACCGCCCGCCGGGCGTCTGTTTTGCTGCGTCGCAGTTGACCTTACAGGTGTCAATCTCTCACTGCGCTGGAGAAAATATGTCCCCCGTTGATGCCATCAAATCCGTCCTCTCCCAGTACGCCGGCTTCGGCGGTCGAGCTCGCCGGTCCGAGTACTGGTGGTTCGCCCTCTTCACCCTGATCCTCAACGTCGTCGCCGGAATTCTGGACGGCGCGCTGGGGACCGACATCGGGTCGGAGCCGAGCTCTACCGGCGCCATCGGGCTCATCGTCACCTTGGCCCTGCTGGTGCCGACCCTGGCCGTTGCCGTGCGGCGACTTCACGACACCGACCGCTCGGGCTGGTGGCTGTTGATCGGACTCGTGCCTCTCGTGGGGGCCATCGTCCTGCTCGTGTTCTTCGTGAAGGACGGCACTCGGGGAAGTAACCGGTACGGCGCCGACCCGAAGGACGCTCCCCACGCCGCCGCCCCCAGCATGGCCTGACAGGGCCCATTGAGTGGCTGCTTGCTAGAGCTGAGCCAGCTCAGGAAGCCCAGGCCGGCGGTTGACAGCGCACGACTGTCGCCGCCGGCGCCACTCACCGGTCTTTGGCCAGCGCGAGCAACTGTGGCCACGCCAAGGCCAGAGGCAGCGAGAGCCGCAAGCCCTTTGATGCGGGCCGCTACTTCCCATCAGAGGACGCTTGGCGCCAGGTACGGCAGCACCGCCCACATCACCGACACATAACGGCAGTGTGCGTCTGGCTCCCCCCGCCGGGGGTCGTCGTACAGCCATCAGCGGCGCTTCTTGGGCGCCACGACCGCCAGCGGTAGCTGTCAGTCTGTTGCCGCTGAGGCGGGCGGCTGGTACTGGTAGACCTCGGTGTCGTCAAGCCGGTCGGCCAGGACGTAGACGTACTCCACCGGGGGCTCCGCGAGGTCGCTCGAACCGACGTAGAAGCCAGTCTGAGGCAGCCTCACCACGGTCGGCGGACTGCCATCGGCAGTGACCTCCACTGGCATCAGTCTCCCGTCGACCGGTCCACCCAGAAACCACGCCTCCACCGCTGCCATCCCGCCATCATGACGCCGGGCCTCATTGCGGTCGATATCCGTGGCGGCGTTCCCCCGTTTCGCACAGAAGGGCAGATGCACGAGACTGTCACCGTGGCGCACGACGATGCAGCGGTTGTGAAGATGGCCGACCTCTTCGACCCCGAGCCGGCAACCTGGGGCCTGCGTGGTGACCCCTACGTATGGGCAGCCCTTCGGAAGCACCTATCCGGTAAGGACATCCCGGCATCGCTCAACGAGGTGCTCGCCCTACTGCACGCAGCGTTCGATGAGCTCGTGGGTCTTGACCTAGTTACCGAGCCGGCGTCGTCGGTGTACCGGGAGCAATACGCCCACGGAGGTATGTCCGGTGGGATGATCGATCTCGACGCTTGGCGACAGCGGCTGATCCCATTGCTCACGGAGCGCGCCAGGATGCGGCTGGAGGCATGATCGCAGCTATAACTAGATCCGCCTCGTCGAAGCCGGCGGCGGATCTCTCTGGCCGGCCGCGACCAGCGGACTTGCAGTGGCCGCTTGACATCAAGACCTGACATCAACGGTCGCGACCTAGGGCGGACAGCCTCGTACCGATCTCGGCTACGGGCCGGAGCCAACGGACGTCAGCGGACTCTTGCTCAAGACGCCTTGTAAGCGAGGCGTCAGCCGCGACCAGGCTCGGGGCTGCCTTCGGTCGCCATAACGACCTACTTCGAGGCAGCTACGGGTCAGACTTTGTCTTGGCGTTGAGGATCGTCTTGCACCAGAGAGGTTGGCATGGGTGTAAAGGCTGCTGGGCTTGAGTTTTACGCGGGGCCGCCGGCACTGGGCGGGCCGGACGATCTCGACGCGGTGATTCGGTCCTTTATCGAGGAAGCCGTTGAGTCGTTGCTCATCGCGGTGCAGGAAATCGATTCAGAGGTGATAGCCCGGGCAGTCCTGGCCGCGAAGGTCCGCAAGGTGCGGGTTAAGATCATCTGGGGCGGGTCGACGGCGCACGGGATGGCAAACGGGCGCGCTGTGGTGCGGGGCGTCGGGAGCAGTGCGATCCCGGCCAGCCGGCTACCCGGCCCGCTCATACCTGCAGGAGCCTGGGAGTTGCGTCCGACCGACCGGTGGTGAGCACTCTGACCAGGCCGCGCTTGACCATGAGCAACTGCTCGGGGGTTAGGTGAAGTGCGAACCTTACGCTCGCGGGCAGGTGCAGCATCTCTGCGGCCTGGGGAGTAAGTGCCAGGCGCAGTTCACTCCTGTCACTAGGCGGCATCAGCGGCAAGGCTGGTTGGTCCTCAGCGCTTATCTCGCACTCGACAACCCCGCCGTAGCAGATCCACTGGCCGTCCCAACCTGCCGCGAGGCAGTACGTGTTTGTCCCGGACGCTCTGTCCTGCTCGTCGGGTTCGATGCACTCCATGAACTGCAGCGACCAAAATTCGCGGTCAGGGTCCTCATATAGACCAAGGATGTAACCGTGGTGCTCGGCCTCGACCGCGCCGCGGAGCACGGTAGGGATTTCATCGTCGCTAAGTGACGTCGCCCCCATGTTGCCTCCATCGATGAGACGACGGACAGCCTAACCGACGTGTTGGGCGTGCCCGATGCGTGCCCGACGCAGGAGTCAGCACCGGCCAGCACCGAAACCTCCACGGCCTCGACCTGAACGCTCCGTGCTTCTCTAACGCCCGGCGCGGCTACTCAGGGTGTAGATCAAGCCGATTCCCAAGCTGAGGTTAGGCACCTTCCAAACTGAGGTTCCCTTATTCAGGACCGAGGCGTCGCCAGGCGACGGAGGAGGCGACCCGCAAGCAGCAATCAGCTCTGCACGTTGCGCATGACGATGGTCTTACGGCCACCTTCCAGGCCGTAGTACCACCACGTCCCCTCGGGGGCGGGCGGAAGACTCTCTCGGAGCAGCTGCACTATGCCCTGCCCAAGCTCGATCACCGGCGCCGTATCCACCGTGTCGCGCCGCAGCTCGATCACGTCATCGCCAAGCGTCGTCCAGCCCGCCACCTCGGACGCTGTCACACGCCCACGCTCACCCAGTCGCCGGTTTGCCTCTTCGATCAGCTGCATGAGCACGTCAAGTCGATCGCCGGGCCAGTCCTCGTCGACAATGAGGCCAAGGTCCGTGACGACCGCACTCGCGCGAAGTTGGTCGACCACGTCCTTAAAGGCCGCCGAGCGCCGATCAGCCCCCATCTCCTCCGCTGTCAGAACGGCCTGACCGAGCAGGACAGCCAGGCTATCGCTGAACGCCCAGAAGCCCGCGCCATTGAACTCGACGAAGCACGTCTTACTCACAGAACCTCCTCGTACCGAAGTACCCGGCATGACCGGACGGCCACCAGGCGCGCCAGAAACCGGATGCCACGGGCGGCAAAGATGTCATCGGCCGTACAGCCAAGCCGACCGACGAACGGCGGGGGCGAGCGCCATCGGCCGACCGCGGAGCGGGTCAACAGCGATGAGCGACCCAAGCCGACAGGGCGCTTGATCTGCAAGGCGCAGGGTGGGGCTCCCTTAGCCGACGGGCGCGACCCAGACAGGGAAGGGCGACGGTCGGTCCTGGTCAACGGAAGAAGCCGCGACGGACTCGACGGTTTCCAGCTCTTTCCATGCAACGAGACCGGGGCTGGGGTCGGCGGCGGCCAGGGCGACGATCTCGGCGGCGTCGAACGTCGAGCGGTACGGCGCGCCGAATGGAAGCCGGTCCGGAGATGCTGAGGCCAGCGAGCAACGGAGCTGACCCGCTTGCTCGTCGTACCAGGCATAGAAGGTGCCGGAGGCGTCCTGCCCGGACCACCGCTTCTGAAGTTCGAGGTGGACGAGGTGAAGGGCTGCCACCACCGCTGTCACGTCGATCGGCCCCTCGGGTACCCCGTAGCGCCAGGTGTTCAGCCGATGCTCCCGGTCGGGCTCGTCTGGCAGCAATGCCACCTCGTCGTCATCGAGGTACGAGCGGACAAGCGCCGCAAGATCACTGCCACTCATGGCGAACTCCCTAGAAGGTCATCTCATGCGGACGCCAGTGCGCCCCGGCGTGCCACCAGCGTGCCATTGGGCCAGGACAGCAGGGGCGAGCCGGGGTCACCACCGACCGCCCAGACCAGCCCATCAGTGCAGCACGCAGCCAGATATCGACTTTCCGAGCTGACGGTGCGGTCCGTCGCACGGTGCCTTGGCCTGCTGTTGCCCGAGGACTGCCCGCTGCCAGGTCCGGCGTGCTGATCATCGATGCGTCGGCGGCTCTTGCCCGTCGATCTGCAGGTCGGCGGTCACTCGCTCGGTCATCACGGCGAGGTCGGCGAAGGGCCACCAGGGGCCGGACGTCAGCGACACTTCTCGGCAGCCTTGCCAGCCGGGGGTCGGGGTGGTGCCGAACGCGGTGCGGTAGGTGTCGATGGCGGCGAGGACGACGAGGTCGGGGTAGAAGTGCCACGCGGGGTCGAAGAACTGGTCCTTGGCGTCGGGCAGGCAGTACTGCACGACGGCGCGTGCCTCGTCTTTCTGTTCGACCCCGGTGTGGTGGTTCTGCCAGTACCGGACGGAACGCAATGGGTAGCTGCGCACTGCCGGGCCTACCGCGTCCCAGGCTGGGCGTAGGACCTGCTCATAGGTGCTGCGCACGGCGGTCAGGACCGGTCGCAAAGCGGCGCGTTCTGCTGGCAGGACGGGTGAGCAGAGGTAGGGGTGTTCCATCAGGTCGTAGCGTTCGTCCATGCCGTCGTAGCGTTGTTCGCCGTAGTAGCCCTTCCACTCGAAGAAGTGGTGGAAGGCGCCGAACGCCTTGCTCTGTTCGAGGTCGGATGCCTGCTGCCACAGCGGTGCCCGCGCCGTGGATAGGGCCTGTTGGAGAACCTCTCGGCGCACCTGGCGCACCAGCGGCGTGTGGCCCTCACCGAGGTGGCGCCCGAGCTGGTCAACGGCCTCGTGCAGTGACGTGCGCCAGATGAATCGGGAAGGCGCCGGGAGGTCGGCAGCGTGGTAGGCCGCCCGGGCGGCGGCTTCGGCGGCTTGTCGGTCCACGGGATCGGTCGCGGTAGCGGCTGTCGTCCAGAGGGCGGCGACGTCGTCGGGGGATACGGGCGTCGATCGTGGTTGCACGGTTCCATCCAATCCATGGCGGTCAAGGTAACCAAGTGGGTGAAGCGATTCAGGGCGGCCAGGCAGGACCTCTGATGTCTTCTTCGGGCCGCTGCTTGGGGTTGCTGTGCGTGATTCATGGGTGACGTGACAGTGATCCTCATGTTTGACTGGGGTCTATGCGACCGGGGGAGGCGCGGCTAGCGATCGACTGCGGCAATGCCACCACGACCGCAGTCGTCGCCTGGCCGGACGGCAGGTGGTTTCCGCTGCAGTTCGACGGCGGGCCGGCACTGCCCAGCGCCGTGTACCTGTCCGACGACGGGAACATCCTCACCGGGCAGAGGGCCTGGCAGGCGGCGGCCGCGGACCCGCGACGGTTCATCCCGGCTCCTCGACGCTCCGCCGAGCAGACCCTCACCGTCGCCGGCGCTGAGGTCGACGCGTTGGATCTTGTCGTGGCGACCCTGCGCCGGGTGTCCGCCGAGGCCCAGGCGGCGGTGGGCGTCGCCGTGGAGGATGTGCGCGTGGTGGTGCCCGCGGGGTGGGGGCCCCGGCGGCGGACGTGGTTGCGGCACGCCGCGCACCGCGCTGGCCTGCCGCAGCCTCGCCTGGTGGAAGCGCCGGTGGCCGTGGCCAGCCAGCTGCTGGCCGAAGGTGTGCAGCTTCCGGTGGGCGCGTTCTTCGTCGTCTGCGATGTCGGCGCCACCGCGGAGGTCAGCGTTCTGCGGCGTGGCCCGGCAGGATTCGAGGTCCTGGCAACCCTCGCCGACCCGGACGCCGGCGGCAGCGCCATCGACGACGCGTTGACGGCCATGCTGATCCCAGCGGCGACCGAAAGGACCAGCGAGCAGGCAGACAGGTGGGTCCTGACCGCCAGCGTGCAGGCGGGCAAGCACGCCCTTGCCCACCATCCGGCGGTCACCGTGGCACTGCCCGGCGGCCCCGCCGCGGTGTTGAACGCTGCCCTGCTGGACCAGGCCGCGCGGCCCGCGCTGGATCGGGTCGCTGAACTGACGGTGGAAGCGATCGCCGCGGCGGAAGTCGACCGGGCCCATGTCGTGGGCATCTACTGCGCCGGCGGGGTCGCTCACATGCCCCTGCTGCAGAAGACCCTCACCGAGGCGACCAGCATCACCCCGGTCGTGGCGGCCGATCCTGACCTGGCCGCGGTGCGTGGTGCCGCCGACGTCGGCGCCGTCGCAGTCGACGGCGATGCTGTCGCTCAGGAGCCGGCTGTGGTGCCGCCGGTGCGCAGGGCTGCCGCGATCGCGATGCCCGGCTTCGCGTCTCTGGCGTTGGTGGCGCAGTTCCTCCTCACCCCGGAGTGGATGGGAGGGATCCTCGGTGTCATTCCTGCCACGGCGATGCTGAACTGGGGTGAACTCGCCATGGCCGCGGTGTTCGCCCTGATCGCCTGCCTCGGCGCGGGCACGGTCATCGCCTCGGCCATCGCCGCCCGCAACGCAGCCGACCGCAGCCCACCCGGTGTGCAGACCGGCACCGGGATCCTCGCCGCCGCGAGCATGGGCAGCGCGATCGCCGGCATGTACGCCGTCGTCGGCAGCCTCTACATCGAGACCGCGGTCGGGCCGTTCCTGCGGTGGGCGCTGCTGCCGATCGCCCCGATCATCGCGGTCGCGGCGGTGATGGCACTCATCGCCGCCCGACAGTGGCGCACACCCCACGGCGGCTGGTCACAGCTCCTCTCCTTCCCCACTACCTCGGTGCTGGCCGCGGCCGCCGGGATGCTGTGCATCCAGTACTCCCTGACCGCCGACCGCTGGCCCGACATGATCCTGTTCATCGACATCACCGGCCGCCTCGGCGGACTGCTCCTCGGCGCCGGCACCATCATGGCGATAGTGCGACAGCCGCTGCTGCGGCTCATCCTGGGCGCGCCCATGGCGGTCATCACCGCCGCGCTGGTCAGCCCCCGCGCAACCGGGATCCTCGGCGTCATCTACGCGATCGCGGTCGCCGTGTGGTGGATCCGCCAACTGTGGACCCGAATCCTGCGCCCGCACCCCCGCCCCACCCCATGAGCGTCGTCACCGACCTGAGCCCTGATCTGGCAGGCGCAGCACTCGCTACCCGGTGGTGGTGGCGGTGAAGTGGCCACGGCGTCTGGCGGCACTGCTTGCGCTGTTGCTGCTTCTGGTCGTCCCGCCGCTGCTCCTGTTGAGGATTGCCGGGTGGCCCATCGCGGGCATGCCAAGCGGTCAGCAGATGCAGGAGTGGGTGGCGCATCCGTTGACCGAAGGCACGCTGACCGCCGGGTTGACCCTGCTGGCCTGGTTGATCTGGCTGTTCGTCGCCTACACCGCCATCGCGGCCGCCGCCCGGCGGGTGCGCTCCGGCGCACGGTGGCTGCGCCGCCTGCCGCTGCCCACGCCGCTACAAGCCACCGCCACCAGCGTCGCCGGCGCAGCTGCCCTGGGCGCGGGCCACGCCGCTGTTGCCCAGCCTGCCGAACCCGTGGTCCCGGTCACCGCCTCGGCCGTTGACGGCTCGCCCATCAGCCCCGACATCGCTAACACGGTGGGCGTGGAGGAAGGGGTCACCATCGCGGGAGGGTGGCTGCCCCGCGAGACGGCCGAGCAGGTAGCGGCAGCGTCGGTGCTGGTGTGGCTGCGTCGCCGCCGCGACTACCAACCCATGACCCGATCAGGACCGCCGCACCATGACCTGGCGCCGCTGTCAACGACGGTCGCGGCTGTCCGGGCGGCCCTGGACGTCACCACCCACGCCGATGATCCGGCTGGACATTCATCACCGGTCAAGGCTAGGGCGGCGGGGCCGCTGACCGTGCTGCCAACGGCGGTCGCGCTGACCGGGCCCGGTGCCCTGCACGCCGGCAGGGGAGTACTGGTCACCGCGCTCCTTGCCGCCCTGCGGCAGCCGACGGGTCCCACCCCGACCGTGATCACTCGTGTAGCCCTAACGAAGCTGCTCGGCCCGGCCGCCGCCGTGGCACTGCAACAAGGGATCCCCGGCTTGCAGACGACGGCCAGCCTCGAAGACGCGCTGACGCTCGCTTCCGGCACCGCAGGCAAGGTGCTGCTGATCAGCGAGACCGTGCCCGCGCCGGCGGGCAGTCGGTTGGCCGCCGCGCTCGATACCGGCACCCTCACCGCAGTGGTTCTCGGCACCTCGCCGCTCGGAGCGGCCTGGCACGTCGATGTCCAAGGTCACACCAGCGAGGTCGGACGGTCGCACGAGAGCGGGGCGCGGCTGTGCGTCCTGGACCAGGTCGCCACCACCGACCTGCTCGCGGTGCTCACCCTCACCCGGGCACCGCTGCAGCGCCAGCCAGCCGACGCCACGGCCGTTCCCCGCCCGCGGCCCCCCGTCGATCCGGTCACCCTCGCCGCAGCGACGGCCGAAGTCGCGAAGCCGACGCCGTCGGTTCACCTGCGGATTCTCGGCAAACCCGCCGTCCTCGCCGACGGGCGACCCGTCGCAGTGCGCCGCAGCGCCGCCTGGCAGGGCCTCATCCTCCTCGCTGTTCACCCTGAGGGCCTGGGCGCCCGGCAGCTGACCGAGGCCATCTGGCCGGGCATACCGGCCCACACCGTCACGGGCCGCCTCTACACCACCCTCAGCGACCTGCGCCGCACCATCGGCGCTGCTGCTGTCCACCACCGTGACGACCGCTACCGCCTCGACCCGGACCACGTCGACGTCGACCTGTGGCGCCTACGCGCGGCAGCCCACCGCGCCGCCACCGCCCTCACCGACCACACCGGCGCCTGGCAGAAGGTCATCGACGCCTACACCGGCGACCTCGCCACCGGCCACACCTGGGCCTGGCTCGACCCGCCGCGCGAAGCGACCCGACGACTGGTCATCGACGCCTACGCCGCCGCGGCCGCCGCCCAATCCGAACCACAGCGCGCCTTGGAACTGCTGGAGGCGGCGCTGCGCGTTGACCCCTACAACGCGCACCTGCACCACCGCGCCGCCGACGCCCTCACCGCCCTCGGCGACCACAGCGGCGCCGCCCAGCTCCTGCACCGCTACACCCATCGCCTCGCCGACGCCGGGCTAGCACCCATCCCCCTGGGTCAGACGACACCTTCCTCGCGGTAAGCCACTGGCGGCCATGGGTGGCCGGTGAGTGGAACGTGCCGTGCGTGGCTGACCTGCGCGTGTAAGGGCGTGTGAGGTGGTGTGAGGGTCTGTCAGACGCCGGCCCCTGCCCCCACACCCGGCCCGCTCCTAGCGTCGATCACGAACCCCGCCGACCACATGGCAGGGGGAGAGGAGGCGTGAGGTGAGATCCACGTCGGGCGTTCTAGGCGCCATCAGCGCCCTGACTCTCGTGTCCGCCGGCTACGCCGTGTTGCTGCACGCGAACCTGTTGCCGGCACCGCGGCTGCCGTCCGCGGCACAGGCACGGGCCTGGATCGCGCAGCCCCTGACCGAAGGCTTCATCGTCTTCCTCGCACAGGCCGCGGGCGGTGTTCTCGCCGTCTACCTCGTCACCGCGATGACCACCCGCGTGGCCGTCCGGCTCACCCGCGCCGCGCGTGGGCTGGCCGCACTGCACCTGCCCGGCCCGCTGCAGAGCCTGGCCGCCGCGCTGCTCGGCGCCACCGCGGCCACCGCCACCGCGGCGGCCGTCCCCGCCGCCGCTGCCGCCACGAACACCGCCGACACGGATGGGCAACCGACCGGGCGCGGCGCAAGCACGGAAGCCGGGAACGCCGCTGACGCCCCGCAGCAGCCGTCGGCGACTGCGGCGCACGACACCGGGCTGACACGCCCGACCTATACCGTGCGGCGCGGTGACACCCTGTCCTCGATCGCCGCGCGGCGCCTCGGCGATGAGCACCGCTGGCCCGACCTGTACCACCTCAACCGCGGCACCCACTTCCCTCACCCCGGCGGCACGCTGCGCGACCCGAACCTCATCCGCCCCGGCTGGACCCTGACCCTGCCCACCGACGCCACCCGCGCACCGCAGCGCACGGCCCCACCGCCGCAGCAGCCCGAGACCGCAACCCCGGGGCCCGCCCCTACGACCGCACCGTCGACCGGACCGGGCACCACCACCGGCGCACCCACCCCGGCGGCCGCGAGCGCATCGGAGAGTTCTACGCCCGCCACACCCAACTGTGCCGACGACCGCGCGGGCGGTGCGCCCAACCGCCGCAGCGACACCGCGCGGCGCGGGATCAGTCTGCCCAGCGGCAGTTGGGTCGACCTCGGTCTCGCCCTCGCGATCGCCGCCGCGGTCGCCGTGGTGTGGGCACACCGGCAACGCCGCTACGTCCCCCGCACACCCTCGACGCCGCGCCGCCTGGACACCCCGGACCTGGCGCCGATGCCCCGCGTCATTGCGCAGATCCGCCGCGGCCTACGCCGCGCCTGCGCCGGCCCAACCGACCCCCACGCTTCGGCGAACCAGCTCGGCGCCGATCACGACGACGTGGACAACTCTGACAACGAACTCCTGCCCATCCGCCCGGACGCCAGCAGCGGCAGTCCGCACATTGAGGGCAACGACGACGGCCAGGACCACGACAGCGGCCAGCAGCCTCGTGCCGTCGTCGGCGACGCCGACAGCGGCCCCCCGCTGCCGGTGCTGCCGGCGTTGGACAACCCGCTGTCGGCGCTGTGGCCGCCGGCAGGACTCGGCCTGACCGGGCCCGGCGCGGACGCCGCCGCCCGCGGATTGCTCACCGCCGCCCTCGCTACCGGCGGTGTGAACCATCCCGAGGCGCGCACCGAAGTGGTCATCCCGACGGTGACAGCGACCAGACTGCTCGGCGACGCGGCCTTCACCCTGCCCCGCACACCCCGACTGACCGTCACCGCCGACCTCGACGAAGCCCTGAACATATGCGAAGCGCAGACGATGCACCGCACCCGCCTGACCTGTCAGCACGAGGTCGACACCGTCGCCGACCTGCGCCGCGCCGACCCCTACGAACAGCCCCTCCCGCCGGTCATGCTGATCGCCGAGGCCACCAAACGCCACGACCGCGCCCGCGTCGCGGCCCTGCTCGCCCAGGGCCAACGTCTGGACATCCATGGCGTGCTACTAGGGGCCTGGCCCGACGGCAGCACCGTCACCGTCGCCGCCGACGGCACCACCACCCCCGCCGAGGGTGAAGGCGCCCACCAGGGCAGCCACCCCGCCGACGTCGGCCGTCTCGCTGTCCTCAGCCCCACCGAGACCACCGATCTGCTCACGACACTCGCCGAGTCCCACACCGGCCAGCCGCCAGCCCCCGCACCCTCTCCACCGACACCCCAGCCAGAGCCCGCGACGTCCGGCTCCAGCGCGCCCGCCACTCCCACCGACTGCAGCGGGCCGGCAGTGACGGCTCAGGCCGACAGCAATCCCGGCGACGCCATCAGCGGCACGGCAGCAGCAGCGCACCACGTGCACCTCGCACCCACCGACGTCGCGTGCGGCCCCGAGAGTAATCAGCAGGTTGCGCTAGCGGAAACAGCCACAGCCGGCGACGAAGTCGCGACCGCGCAGCAGACAGCGGACGAACCGCACAACGGCAGGAGCAGGCGTCCGGTGCGGGTGCGGGTGTTGGGCACACCCGGGGTCGTCGACGGCGACCCGCAGCGCACCCCACGCGCGAAGTCCCTGGAACTGCTGGTCTACCTGGCCGTGCACGACGGAGCAGCCTCCACGGAGGCGATCCTCGACGACCTGCTACCCGACGCCCCGTCCAGCAAGGCCGCCGGCCGGCTCTACACCTACGTCTCCGGGCTACGCGCCGTCCTGCGCCACACCGGCGGCCCCGGCAGCTACGTCACCCACCCCGACCACCGCTACCTCCTACAGCGCGACCTGCTGGACGTGGACCTGTGGCGAATGCGGGCGGCGATCCGCGAGGCCGGCCAGGCCACCGACGCCCAGACCCGCATCGCCGCGCTGCGCCGCGCCGTCGACGCCTACACCGGGCCCCTGGCCGAGGGCTGCGACTACGAATGGGTCGAGTCCTACCGCGAAGCGATCCGCCAGGACGCCCTCGACGCCCACCTCGCCCTCGCCGACGCCCTCGCCGCCCAACCCGCGCAACAGATCGCGGTGCTCGACGTGGCCATCGCCCACCACCCGCACCACGAGGCCCTCTACCAGGAGGCGATGCGCGCCCACGCCCAGCTGGGGCACCTCGAGGGCATCCGCGCCCTGCGCCGCCGGCTGACCCACGCCCTCGCCGAAATCGACGCCGGACCCGACGACGAGACCCTGGCCCTGGCAGACCTGCTCGTCGCCCAGATCCAACGCACCCTGCGACCCAGCCCGCCGCCCACGCCCCGCTACAACGGCGAGAGCCCAGCATGAGCAGCGCGACGACACCCGTCACCACTGAGGTGAGTGCGGTCGACCGGCGGCACCTGCGGCGGCTGCGGTGGGCGGTGCGCGCCGTGCTCGCCCTCGGCGTCGCCGCGTCGATCGCGGCGAACGTCCTGCATGCCCGACCCAACCCGATCAGCCAGGTCATCTCGGCGTGGCCGCCGCTGGCGCTGATGCTCACCGTCGAGCTGATCTCCCGCGTACCCACCCACCAGCGGGTGCTGGCGGTGCTGCGGCTGGTCGCCGCCGCCCCGATCGCCGTCATCGCGGCGTGGGTCAGCTACTGGCACATGGCCGGCGTCGCCGCCCGCTACGGCGAAACCGAAGCCGCCGCCGCCTACCTGCTGCCGCTGTCCGTCGACGGGCTCGTCGTGGTCGCCAGCGTCAGCCTCGTCGAAATCACCGGCCGGCTGCGCGCCACGCGACCGCGGCCTGCGGCTGCCCCCGGGCCGGCCGTGGCCGGCCACCAGTCGCGGCCCGGCAACGCCACACCGGACGTTCCGCTTCCAGCCGAGACCGAGTCCGAGGCTGCGAGCGGCGGGACTGCTCTCCATCTTGCGACTCCGGTTATCCCGGGGCGGACGCAGGGATCGCAACCCGTTGCGCCCGTCGCCGTAGCCGCTCACACGCGGCGCCTGCCCGAGTCGCCACCGGCCACCACACATTCGCGTCAGCAGCCTTATCGCAACGGCACGCACACGGGTGACGACAGGCGAGCGGCGCCAGCGGACGATGACCGCACCAACGCCGAAGCCGTCGGACAGCGTGGGAGCGGTCAAGTGAGCGGTCACCATCCTGCCGACGCCCACCCGGGCCTGCACCCCATCGCGGCGGGGGTAACCGATTCTGCCGCGCAGACACCCGGACAGCCCCTCGTGGACTCCACCGACGCGCAGCACCGGCCGGGTGAGGATGCGGTGCCGACGGACACCGCCGCAGCGGTGGCGTACTGGCACGGTCGCGATCCGACGCTGCACCCGTCGGAGATCGCTGCGCGGATCGGCCGGTCCGAACGCACCGTCCGCCGGTACTGGCCGCCACGGCCCCACAGCAGCGGGCCGCAAGTCAACGGTCCCCTCGCCGGCAGCCACAGCCGCTGACACCCCCACCCCGGCCGATGCTCTCACCGATGACCTGATGTGCTGCGCTGCTCCTGCCGCCGGCCTCCATGCGGCCAGGCCATCGCCAGACAGGAGTGTTTGGTAGCGGCCCGAGCGGCGTGCTCGACGCCAAGGGCCGGGTCTTCTTTCTCTCGGAGAATTCCGCCGGGCGACGCGTGCGCTGGAGCAGACGGCTGATGCCTCTGATTCTTCGCCGTGGTGTCGGCGTACGGGTCAACGTGCACAGCCAGGTACAGCTGAACGTGCACAGCGTCGTGCAGATGGCGGCGCACGTCCGAGCCTTCGACCGCCCGCGAGCCAGCCAGCGGATTCAGCGAGACCCGCAGGAACGGGCGGGCGGCATCGTGACGTCCCGTTACCAGCGAGTCGGCATTGACCGTATGGCGCATCCGCTTCTGCCGAATTGAGTGCGTTGGCGTTCAGCTCGAGTGGTGGAGTCTTCCCGGCTGCGATCGTCGGTCCTGACGACTGCGAGCCCGACCAAGTTGATTAACGCAGCTTGCACGGAGCTGTTCGATCCTGGCGATGCCAGTCGGACCGCCCGTGCAAGGCGGCATGCAGTGCAAGCGGCTCGTCAGCTATATGTGCGCGAGGACCTGCCGGAGCGGATGGCCCAGGATAGCTGCGACCGCGCTGACTTCATCGGCGGCGAACTCTGCGCGAACCGGGTTGGCGACTGCGATCTCGAACCGAGCAAAGCCGCTGGGCCAGTCGAACTTCAGGGTGTCCAGCGCGACTGCCGTGTCGCAGCACGGAACCGTCACATCCGGGCTGTCGAACTCGCCCTCGGTCTGCTCGATAAGGTCCTCGTACCAGTCCAGCGGGATGTCCCGATCGCAGCGCGGGCATGCGATCTGCTGGATGTTCTCGCCCGCGTCGACCGCGGTGATCCGGTCGTAGAACTCGACCGTGACGTCCTGCTGGACGCCGTCCGGGTCGGGAAACACTCGCCGGACATAGGCTTCGGCCTCGGCGGCTGCTTCGCTGGTCGGCTGCCAGTTGACGTCGGTCGGAATCAGCGAAACGTAGAAGTCGCTCACGGGACGTCATTCTCCACCGCGGGCCGGATGACCGGTGCAGCCGCCCTGTCAGCAGCCAGCGCCTGGCCGACAGCGCCCGCACATGTCGCCGACAGCGCGTCACGCAGAGTCACCGCCGGTCGATCAAGACGCACTCGGTCTTGCCGATGTCCGCGCCTCGGCGGTCTCGTCCGGTAGAACGGTGAGCGACCGCGACTGGTGTGGGCGAAGGAGCAGGTGAGTTGTTGTGGAGGACCCAGACGTGGGTGCGGCTGCCATATCGCGGGTTTACGTCGACATGGTTGGAGACCTGTTCCACGCGGGCCACGTGTCGCTCCTCCGGCAGGCGCGCCGCCATGGTGACTGGCTGGTCGTTGGCGTGCTGTCCGACGACACGGCAGCCTCCTACAAGCGTCGTCCCATCATGACCCTTGCTGAGCGTGTCGCCGTGATCGAGTCGTGCAGGTACGTCGATGAGGTGATTGAGGACGCCCCGCTCCAACTGACCGAAGAGTTTCTTGCCGAGCACGGGATCACCACCGTGGTGCACGGCGACGACTTGTCGCCCGAGGGGGCCGAGTTCGTATACGGGCCCGCTGCAGCAGCCGGGAAACTCACTTACGTTCGGCGCACGGGAGGAATCTCAACCACCCAGTTGATCCAGCGGGTGCTCGACGCGGCCGCCTCGCGAAATGAATGACCGGACCGCGATGCGAGCGGCGGCTCGGGCGCCAAGACAGTCGCCCTCAGTTATCACGATCTCGGCCCGACTCGGACAGCGATAGTCGTTGAAGTCGATGGCCGGATCGAGGCAGGGTGCCGGACCTCCGGGATCAATCGTTGAGCGTCGTTATGGACCTGTGCACGTTCGGGCGTACCCGGTTGGGCGCGCTGACCCGTACGCCGACACGTGCCAGCCAGATACGTCGTCGTCGCGAACCCGCCCCTGATTGACCGCTGCTGCCAGCGGTGTGGCTGCTCGGCGAAAAGCACCCGCAAGCGGAGACGACGGGTATTGCTGGCACCAGTTCGGGTAGCTGGTAGGGCTCAGGTTGCCAACGGTCCAGCTTGGATTGGTGCAGTGCCTCATTCGTCGGGGTGCTGTGGTGATGGCGCGGCGGCGTCGGGTGTGGCCGGCTGCGGGTCGGCCTGCGGCGGGTCGACCTCGATGAAGCCGAAGAGCCGTTCGATGAGTTGCAGTGTCTGGGTGCGGTAACGGTCGGCGAAGCCGCGGCAGATCGCGGGCTGGGCGTCAGGGTGCCTGTAGTGGGGCAGTGTCGAGTGGCAGACGATGAACGACTCGCGGGCTCGGGCTTCGGCGACGAGGTCGCGAAGCCGGCCTGGCGCGAGGTGCATTTTGTTGCCGGGGGCGAACACGCAGGTATCGCACTGCCGCGACAGCAGCCGTGACTTACCGAGGTCGGGGTCGCCGACGCTGAGGCCTTCGCTGGCGGTGTCGTCGGGCTCGGAGCGGTGTTTCATGGTCTCTCCTGCTGCACCTGTGCAAGGGGCGCCGCCATTCGGCGACGCCCCTTGCCATGTCGGGGTGGGTAAGGGTGGGCGGGCTACGTCCGGCGATGGTGGGGGTCAGCGAGCGAAGGACCAGGTGCGCGGTTACGCGCTGCCCAGCGGGTACCCCCGATCCGGTCAGGTCTGCGTGGCGGGCGGGTGGACGGCGATGAGGAGCCGGTCGACTGGCGGCCAGCCGTCGGGCAGGAACAGCACCCCGGCGTCGCTGGGGGCGACGTCGTTGCCGACGACGTCGCCGGTGAGGTCGAGGGCTTGCGCGGCGGCCGCGATGATCGCGGTCATGGCCGGGGCGAGGAAGTGCGGCTCGCCGTGCTGCCACGGCTCGTGCGCGACGCGGCCGAACGCGCGCCCAGTACGTCGCTGTGCCGGGCGGGGTAGTCGGGGTCGTGGTCGAGGCGGGGTTCGAGGAACGCCCGTAGGTACTGCTGGGCGAATCGGCTACGGGAGTATTCGGTCATGCGCAGGCGCAGGTCCACTGCGGCGGGCGTAGCCGGTGAGGGTCGACTCGCTGCGGAAACTCCCGGTCCCTCCGAGGGGGTCGGGGGCAGCGGCGGCTGGCGCGTCGCCGCTGCCACGGGGCAGACGTCGGTGTGCGCGGCGAGCTCAGGCGGCGCGCGGGTACGGCATCGACAGCGGCGGCGATGTGACCGGGCGGGTGGGCCGGAACCAACCGGCGAAGCCTGAAGCTGCGCCGCCGGCAGCCTGGACGGTGACCCGTGCCAGGCCCCGAGCGAGTAGCCGGGGGCGGTTGGCGGCCTGGCATGCGCGAAGGGCCTCGCGTGCCGGCGGGCACGGGTACGCCTCGCCGGTGCAGCGCAGGTTGGCGCAGCGGCCGGGCCGTTCGGGGTGGGCTTGGTGAGCGACGACGACGTCGGTGGCGAGCAGCCACAGCAGGACGTCGGTGACGGTGCGGGGTACGGCGTGTCGGTGCGGCTGGGTCATCGTGTGGTGCCTTCCGGCAGCGGGTGTCGGCTCGGGTGGCCGCCACCCCGGCCAGCGGTGTGGGGATGCCGCTGTCGGGTTCGCCGGGGCGGCGACCGCGAGCAGTGACGCTCGACTTTCCGTATGGATCAAGTCGCCGGTGACGGGCTGGGGTAGGTGTGTTCGGCTGCGGTGGGGTCGAGGTCGCCGGGGTTGGCGTCGTCGCGTTCGCGTCCGTCCCACTCGATGTGCACGTCGAGTTCGGCGTTGGTGAGTGCGGTTTCGACGGCGGCTTCGGCGGTGTCGAAGGCGTCCTCGCGGCTGGTGGCGGTGACCTCGATGAGGATGGGCAGGGCGAGGCGGACCTGCCAGCGGCGCGGCAGCAGCGGCAGGTCCACGGCGTGCAGGACCCGGTTGGCGGCGTCGACGTCGATGTCGTGCTCGGCGACGGCGTCGCGCAGCGCGCTCCAGACGTGGGCGCCGAGCTGCGCCGACGGGTCGGTGAGTTCGACTGCTGGCGGCTGCGCCTGCGGGGCGGGCTGGTGCTCGTGCAGGTAGGCCTGGACCTGGGTGGCGGTGTGGGTGAGCCATCCCAGAGGGGCGGGCTGGGTGGGGTGAAAGGCGTCCCAGGCGTGGCGCAGGACGGATTCCAGGGTCGGCGGTGGGGCGGGGGTCGGCGGTGCGGCGATGGACGCCGTCGGTTCGGTCATCGGGTTACCTCATGTCTCGGGCAGGGGCCGGCCCCGCTGCCCGTCCTCGGGCTGCGGGGCACGGCGCGGCGGTGTTCAGGTCAGGGCGTGGTCGTGGTAGCGCCGTCGGGTTGGCCGGCGGCGCTGGTGACGTCGCAGGTCGTGACCAGGGCGATGTCAGTGCTGATGAGGGCCTGGCAGGTGCGCCGCAGGGCCGCGGTGGCCCTGTCGCGCTGAGCGAGGGCGGTGGTGAGGGCGCCGGCGACCCGGTCGAGGCGCTCGCGCAGGGACAGGACGGTGTCGGCGCCCGCGCGGGCGTGGACGTCGCAGAGCAGGTTCGCGGCGTCGGTCAGGGCGGTGATCTGCGCCTGGGTGGCGGCGATGCTGCCGGCCTGGGACAGCAGTGCGCACACCTCGTCGGGTTGCTGCGCGCAGGCCTGGGCGAGCTCGTCGAGGGCGAGGGTGTAGCCCTGGTGTTGCAGGAGTCGGTGCAGGACGTCGAGGTGAGGTTCAGACATCAGTGCTCTCCGGCAGGAGGGGGTGTGGGTCAGGGCGTGTGCGGGCCGGGGTGGGTCACCGGTCGAGCACGGATGGGGGCAGTCCGGCGCGGAGGGCTTGGTCGATGAGCTGCGCGAGGGTGTAGGTGGGGTCGGCGGTCAGGGCCCGGTCGAGGGCGACGGAGGCGAGGGCGCCTTCGCCGCGGCGCCAGGCCGCGAAGGCGAGCAGGGTGGCCGGTGGGGCGGCCAGGGGCGGGTGGACGCGGCGGGTGATGTCGGCCCACAGGGCGGTGTGCCAGGGCAGCGAGTCGGTGGCCAGCCAGGCGGCGTCGCGGACGGCGGGGATGGGTAGCAGGACGGTGAGCCAGGCCAGCTCGTCGTCGCTGAGGACCTGCTCGTCGGCGTAGCGGGCGAACGCGGCGCGGACCGCCTCTTCGCCTGCGCGGATCAGCCCGTCGGGGCCTTCGCTGGTGGTGAGGGCGCGGCGGCGGGCGCGGGCTCGTGCGGTGGCGCGGGTGAGCGTGGCGCGGGCGTGGCCGGTGGCGGGGGCGATGCTGGCGACGAGGGCGGCCCGGTCGGGCAGGGCGTGGCAGCCGGCGACGATCGCGTGCATGGTCACGTTGCTGCGGTGGGGGTCGAAGGGCACGCCGTCGGCGGGGCAGCAGGCGGGTTCAGAGCACAGGTAGGAGAAGTAGCGGCCGTCGGTGACGCGCAGGGCGTCGAGCACGTCGATGCCGGCGGCGGTCAGCCGTGGGGTGACGGTGTCCATGACCCCGGTGACGGCGGCGGCGGGCCCGTAGCCGATGGTGATGGCGCGGGTGGCTGCCGCGTTGCGCAGCAGGCGCAGCTGCGCCGGGTGCATCGCCTCGGCCCATTCGGTGACGTCGCCGGGTGCGGGCAGGTCGGTGCGGCTGGCGACGACGACGCGTGGGCCGGTGAGGCCGACGAGCACGAGGCTGTCGGTGGGGTGGAAGCCGAGCAGGTACGGCACGGCGGTGAGCAGGTCGGCGGGTGAGGCGAGCGGTAGGCGGTTGTTCGAGTGGCTCACGGTTGTCTCCCGAGGTGTCGATGTGAGTACCGGGCACGGCACATCGGCCGTGCCCGGACGCGCAGAGGTGCGCAGGGGGCCGGGCAAACGGCAGGTAGCGAATGCAGGGGATGAGTCCCGCCGGTGCCGCTCAGCGCGGTGCAGGCCCACCCGCGTGACGGCGGGGTCAGCGCGGCGAGCGAGCCGAGGCGGCCGGGTCGCCGGGGCGGGGCTGTCAGGCGCGTTCGAGGGCGGTGACGGCGGCGTCGGCGATGTAGTCGATGGCCTGCACAGGGTCGGCGACCAGCACGGTGCTGGTGTCGGTGAAGGTGTGCCCGTCCAGGTCGGCGGGGCGCAGCCACAGCACAGGGCAGCCGGCGCGGTGCAGGGTGCTGACGAGTCGTTGGGCGGCCGGGATGTCGTCGAGATCGCCGTCGGAGACGACCGCCAGCATCCGCAGCCTGCCGGGTTGGCGCAGGTGCAGGAGCTCGTCGGCGAGTTTCACGGCGTCGCCGAAGGTGCTGCTGCCGCCGGAGGTGTGCATGTCCTGCACGTGGGTGGGGCGTTGCCGGGGGCCGACGAGCAGGGTGACGTCACTGCCGAAGGCGACGGTGGCGGCGACGGCGTCGCTGCTGCGGGCGGCGTGGGCGAGGATCCAGCCCGCCGACGACATGGGTGCGGCGTAGGGGTGCATGGAAAAGGACACGTCGACGATGACGCCCAGGTGCAGGGCCGGCTTCGGCGGTGCCAGCGTGGCGCGCCGCTGCCACGGTGTGGCGGTCGGGATGGCGCCGGCGGCGATCTGCGCCTGCGCGGTGATCGCGTGGCGGGTCCGCAGCCGGCCCGGCGGGATGAGACTGGGCCGGGTGTCGGGTTCGGGCTGATACGTGCGGGCGCGGCGCAGCCGGGCGGCGAGGTGGCGAGCGGCGCCACGTTCGGCGTCGGTGGGGTCGCGTCGGGTCCATGCCGCCGGGGCGGAGAACTTCGTACTGATCTGCCGGGCCCGGTATGCGGCGGGGGTGAGCCCGACCGTGTGGGCGAGGTAGTCGGTCAGGGCCTGGGCGAGCTGGCCGGCGAACATCCCCGGATCCGGCTGCGGCGGATTTGGCTGCAGGTGGGGGTGGATGCCGAGGATGCGGCACCACCGCCACGCCAGGTCGAGCATGCTGTCGGCGTCGGAGTCCTCGACGGTGTGCGCCTGCCGCCACACGTCGCGCAGCTGCAGCAGGCGCTTGCGGCCGAGGACCGCGGTGACCGCCGCGCGAACCCCCTTGATGTCCTTGGCGGTGATGATCCGGGCGTCGACCCTGGCGAGGAGCAGCCCGGCCAGGTGTCCGGCGTGCCACGCGTCGTCGACGGGGGCGTCGTCGGTACTAATCAGTGCGGTGACGGTGTGTCGCAGCCACCTGCGGTCGCCGCGCCGGCGGCTGCGCTGCCGGTACTCGATGCGGGACTCCTCGAGCACCTCGGCGGCGGCGGCGACGACCGGTGGCGTGCCGGGCGGGGTACGCCACCGGCTGTGGGCGGCGTGCGCGGCCTCGTGGACCAGGAGCCCGTAGGCGGTGGGCACCAGCCGTTTGTGGCCGGCGCGTCGGGGGTTGGCGACGTCAGGGGTGCCGATGTGGGTGGCGTCGACTTCGATGCGGCCGGTGTCGGGGTAGAAGCAGGCGGGGGCGCCGCCGCCGGCGCCGGGAGCGACGGTGACGGTCAGGTCGGTGCGGCCGGTCAGGACCGGGATGTGTCGGGTCCACGCGGTGCTCCATTCCTGCCAGTCCGGGTCGCCGATCGCAGGGGCGGTGCCGGGCTGCAGGTGTGTACGGGGATGGGGCATCAGGTTCTCCTTTCAGGGGTTAGCGCTGCTTGCCGAGGGTGAGCGCGGTGATTTCGCTGCCGAAGTGCTGTCGCAGGGCGGCGAGGACGTGCTCGCGGTCGTCTTCGGGGGCGCGGCCGGCGAGGTTCGCCACCGCGGCGGGTAGGCCGAGGGTTTTGCGGACGCGGGCGAAGCCGAGCAGCTCGCGCAGCTGCGGCGCCCAGGACACCCGCCCGGCGGCGAGGTCGGCGTTGAGGGCGATGGCCGCTTGCACGGCGGGGGCGGGGACGCCGAGGTGGCGGGCGAGGTCCCAGTCGGTGGTGACCTCGATGTGCACGTCGAACCGGGACGCGAGCGCCTCGGTGAGGATGGCCCCGTGTACGCCGGGGTTGTGCCCGGCGATGACGTAGAACCCGTCGACGGCCTCGACGCGTTCGTTGCGGTAGCCGGGGATGGTGATGACCCGCCGGCCGTCCATGGCCGGGTAGAGCACGGCGAGGACCTTCGGCGCGATGAGGGTGGCGTCGTCGACCAGCAGCGCCCGCCCCTCGCGCATCGCGGTGACGAGGGGGCCGTAGACGAACTCGTAGCCGCCGTCCGGGAGGGGGATGAAGTTGCCGAGGAAGTCCTCCACGACGGTGTCCCCGGTCCCGGCGACGGTGAGCACGTCCGGGAAGGCGGCCTCGACGAGTGCGGTCTTGCCGGTACCTGGCGGGCCGTAGAGCAGCACCGGGATACGCTTTTCACGTAGCAGGCGCAGCACGTCCACATCGGTGGCTCCCGCGAGTTTGCGCGGGAAGTACAGGTCGCCGTTGGGGCGGGGGACCGGCTGCCGTCGACCTGCCCCGCGGCCACTGCGGGGTGTACGCGGGGCAGGCGGTGGCATCGTCCCGGCGGCGTCGATGCCGGCCTGGGTGATCTGGAAGCGGTGTGGGCCGGTGTAGTGGGTGGCGTAGCCGGCGGCGGCCATCTTCTTCAACGCTTCGAACACCGCGCCGGTGGAGCGGGCGGCGATGGCGGTGGTGACCTGGCCGACCTTGAGACATTGGTCGGGTTGGCTGGCGAGGTAGGCGGCGACCTGCCGGTAGAGGAATCCGGGACGGCGGTCGCCATCTGGGCCGCCCCGCAAGGGGTCGGTGGTCGCGGGCGGGGTTGCAAGGTCCATGCGGGGTCTCCTGTGGTCAGGGATGGGGCCCGCGCACCCGTCTCCGGGTGCACGGGCAGACGTGGTGCGGTGTCCGCGCGGCGGAGACGGCGGTGACGGGCGCGGCCCTGTGGCAGGGACGGCCAGCGACCTCCGTGAGGTTTGTGCAGCAAGCAAGGCCGGCAGGGGTCTGCCGGTCAGGTGTCGCCGTCACCAACCGGTGGGCGACGACAAGGAACGCACCCGCACGCGGATCGATCAAGTCGACCCGGAACGGGCGCGCAAGGCGTTAGTTGCGGCGGAGGGTGACCTCGCTGCGGGGGCGGCGGGAGATCTGCACGGTCAGGCCGAACACGCTGCCGTCGGACAACTCGAGCCACACACCCCGGTCGAGGGTCATCACGCCGGCGTCGCGGTAGACGCGGGCCGAGGTGATGGTCACCGGCTGCCCGTCGTCGTGGGTGAGCTGGGGCAGGTCGGCGTCGTCGCAGAGCTGGTCCAGGTCGGCGCTGGTGAGCAGGTGCCGCACCAAGGCCTGCAGGATCTCCTCGTGGGCGTACTCGCCGAACTGGTCGTCGCGGTCATCGAGCATGGTCGTGTTCCCTTCTGGCCAGGTAGGTCACGGCGGAGGGGGCTTGGTTAGTCCTCGGGCGTCGGCTGGCTGGCCAAGTTGGGGATGTCACCGGCGATGTGGTCGCAGTCGTAGGGGTGCACGGCGGTCCAGGTCCAGGCGCGGCCCATGACCGTGTACCGGCCCTGCGCGTCAGGGGCGATGCGGTGCACCGCTGCCGGGTCGCCGTGGATGAGGGTCTCGTCGACGGCGATGACGTCGCCGTCGAAGCACATGCGGGCCAGGGATTCGTCCAGCAGCCGCTCCCGCCGCGCCTCAGGGACAGCCTCTTCAGCGAGGGTCTGCCGGTGACGGTCGCGGGTGGCCTGCTGGTCGGCGACGACCGCTTCCGCCACGGCCCGGGTGCAGGTGAACACCGCCCACCCGTTCCAGGTGTCGACCAGGGTTCCGACGAACCCGACCGGGATGCGCATTTCCCCGTCGGCGTTCGGCGTCCACGCCCAGTCCCCGGCGAACACGCCCGGCCCGCCGAGGCGCACCCGGTCCGGGTGCAGGTGGCTCAGGTCGCGGTCGTCGCCGGTCGGGGACAGCACGATGTGGCACTGTCGGGCCACCTCGTCGGTGAGCGCCTGGTCGAAGCCGTCGCACCACGCCCACCGTGTCTGGTCGCAGCGGGCGGCGGGCAGGTCCTCCCACGGCGGCGCGCCGGCCGCAGCGGCCTCGGCGTACCGGTCCCGATCCTGCGCGAGGCAGTACCGGTCGGCGGCGGGAAGCCCGTCGAGCACCGCCGGGTCCCCGTCGTCGATCCCGGCGAGGATCCGCCGCGCGGGGCCGGCGGCGTTGCCGCCAGCCCGACCGCCGAGGACGTCCTGCGCCCACCACTGCGCCGCTGACCGTCCGGCCGCGGCACCGGCCGCGCACAGCGCGTCGAGCACCTGCTGCCAACCCGCGTCGCTGCTCTCGTCACCGGTGAGGGCACGGTTGCGGTCACCGGCGTCGCGCTCGCCGGGTGGTCGGTAGGTCATCGCCGCGTCACCTGGGCGGACAGGAGCTGCCACGACCAGCCGGGCACCGGCACGTCGAGCAGCAGCAGCCCGTCAGCGTCGCGGCGAAGCCGATAAGGCCGCTCGCCGCAGCTGTCGGGCACCACCAGGTCGAACTGCGGGCCCACCGGGCGAAGCCACGGCGCGGGCCGCCCGGCCTGCAGGCGGATGGGGACGGTGGCGGCGGTGATCGCGTGGGCGGTGGCGTCGGTGAACCGCAGGACCGTCGCCGTGCTCAGGTGCGGGGCCAGGCAGATCTCGGCGTCCAGGCCGGTGCGGGCGTCCGGCAGCCACAGGCGAACCGTGTGCCAGCGGTGCCCGTGCGTGCGGTAGCCGCCGCAGCCCAGCACCCGCCCGTCCGGGTCCGGGTCGAGAAGGTGCCCGCCCGAGTCCGGGTCGAGCAGGTGCCCGCCCGAGTCCGGGTCGAGCAGGTGCCCGCCTGCGTCCGGGTCGAGCAGGTGTCGGCTGTGGCGCAGCCAGCGACCGTGACAGGTCGCCTCGTACACGACGACGGTGTCGGTGGCGACGTCGATCAGGTACATCCATTCGAGGTAGCCCGCGATCGGGTCGTCGACGCGGCCGCGGCGGATCCCGTCCTGCAGGCCGGCGGTGACGCCGACGCCGGGTACCGGCCGCTGCCCGCCGCGTCCAGGGTGGCGGGGGTAGTCGAGGGTGAGCCAGTCGTGGCGCAGCAGCACCTCGCCCGTGGCGAGGGTGCGCCGGTCGAAGGTGTGCTGCCAGATGCGCCGCAGCTGGGGCAGCACCTGTGCGGGGTCACCGCCCCAGTGCAACCAGCGCGCGGCGTAGGTGCCACCGGAAGCGGTGACACCGATCAGGGTGGAGCAACTCACGATGGAACCTCCATCAACGGTGTGAGGACCCCGGGCCCGGCGGGTCCGGGGGCGACAGAAAGCAAGTCGTCTGCCTGCCCGAGGCGCGGGATCAGGCGACGATGCGGCGCACGGCGGCGAGCTGGCTGGCCCACGCCGACAGGCGGCTGATCTTGACGACGTCGCCGCTGTGCGGGGCCTGCACGATCAGTCCGTCACCGAGGTACAGGCCGACGTGGCCGGGCCGGGCGGGGCTGCCGCGGCTGCCGGGGATGAACAGCAGGTCCCCCGGGCGCAGGTCCCGGTGGTCGGTGACCGGCTGGCCGGCGTGGACTTGTTCGCTGGTGGTGCGGGGCAGGGCGATGCCGGCGGCCCGGTAGGCCTGCTGCACCAGCGAGGAGCAATCGCATTGGCGCGCCGGGATGCCGGAGTGCGGCGCGGTGCAGTCCCCGCCGAAGGTGTAGGGAGTGCCGCGCTGGGCCAGGGCCCAGCCGATCGCCGTCGCCACCGGCGGCGCGGTGCCCGGCGGGAGCGTGAACCCGTCCGGTAGGGGAACCTGCTCGCCGCCGAGCTGGCCGTCGCCGGCGTCGAAAATGCACAGCGGGTTGCTCATCGCCTGCTCCAGCTCGGGCGCGACCGGGCCGGCCGCCGTGCCGCCGGTGAGGACGCGGACCAGGGCGATCGCCTCGTGCTCCCACTTCGCGTACGCGCCGGGGTAGGCGGATCGCTGCACCGCCTGGGCGGCGTCGGTCAGCGCCATGGCCTGCCACCCGTCGACGGCCAGCAGCGCCTGGTAGAACCGGCCGGCGGCGTAGCGGGGGTCCCGGAGTTGGGCGGGGGTGCCCCACCCTTGGGAGGGGCGCTGCTGGAACAGCCCGACCGAGTCGCGGTCCCCGCCGGGCAGGTTGCGCAGCGTGGACTCCTGCATCGCGGTGGCCAGGGCGATGACCCACCCGCGCGGCGGGACCTGAAGGTCCGCGCCGACGGCGACGATCACCGCGGCGTGGGCCGTCTGCTCGCTGGTCCACCCACCGGCACCGGCAACCGGTGGGGACACGGTGATGCCCGCCGGCAGAGGCTGTCCGTCGGCCGCCGTGCGGTAGCAGGCGGCTGAGGCGGTGCCGCCGCCGGTGAACAGCGCCCCGATCCCGGCCGCGCACAACAGGAGCAGGGCCACCACCGCGGCGGCGACGGCGCCGAGCGCCCGGGCGGTCACCGCGGTGTCCCCGGCGCCGACACCAGCGCGCCGGGTGCCGCCGCGTTCGTGCGGGAAGCGGGGCTGCGTGCCGGGTCCGGGCCGGCTGAGGGGCTGACGCAGTCGCGGAGCCGGTAGCGGGCCAGGTGGTGCCCGTCGTCGGTGTGCACGGCGACCGTGTCGGTCGCCGGGTCGACCAGGTAGATCCACTGCGCGTCGAGGTGCCCGGCCCGGCACAGCGGGAACACGGTGACCGGCTCCGGCGCGTCCACGACGCAGCCGGTCAGGGGGATGCCGACGCCCGGCACGGACTGCTGCCCCAACCCGCAAACGGTGGTGGCGGTGGTGGCGGGATCGAGGTACTCCCAGTCACGGGCGAGAACGGCGCCGATCAGCGCCCGGGTGTCGCAGTGGGCGTGCGCGGCCCAGATGGCGGCGAGGGCGGGAACGACAACGCCGGGGTGGCCGTCGAGGAGCACGAACCGGGCGTGTACGAGGTGGGGCTTGGCGGGGTCGGTGGTGCCGACGAAGCAGGGGGTGTTCACGAGACAGGACTCCTTACGGGGATGGGGTTTTCGGCGACGTCGGATGCGAGTTGGTGGCGGCGCGGCAGGGGGCCGTGACGGCCGGGGCGGTGCAAGGCCGTGCGAGCGGCGGTGTGGGGTCGTGCTGCGGCTGCGGTGCAGGTGCGGCTGTGGCAGCGCCGCGTCGTGGCAGGCGCTGCGGCCGTGCGGCGGTAGGCGCGGGGGCGCCTTCGGGGGCCCGTCCCTGCGCGGTGAGGGCGGGGCCTGCTGGCGGCGGCATCCGCCGCGGGTTGTTACGGCTGCTCGTGTTTGGTGGTGGGCGGCCAGGGGGCGGGCTTGGCGCGCCAGCCGAAGATCGGGTCGGTGGTTTCGACCGATCCGCAGCGGGTGCAGCGGACGTATTTGTCCTCCCCGTAGCCGGCCATGGACGGCACCTCGTCGCCGACGACCTCGTCGACCGCCCCGCACACCCGGCAGCGGATCGACGCGCCGTCGGGCCCGCATACGCCGAAGATCGGCTCGTCGTCGTCGGCGTCCCGCGGCACCTGCGGGCCGGTCATGCCCTGTCCGGGCGGGTACCGCCCGGCAGGTGCCCGGCGGTGGCGGCCAGCAGCGCGGTCAGCCCGCAGTAGGTGGCGGGAACGTCTTGCGCGTCTGGTCGGTCATCGACGAGCAGCACGGGGTGGTCATCGCTGCGCGGGCGGGTGAGCTGGTAGACGCGGCCGTCGACGTCGACGGCGTCGATGCGGCGGGCCTGCCGTGGCTGACCGTCGATGGTGGGGATGTCGTCGTAGCAGGTGGCCCAGGCCAGCAGACGCGCGTCGGGTGCGGTCGCCCGGATCAGCCCGAGGATGGTGTCGAGGGTGGCGTGGTAGGGCGTGGGTGTGTGCGGGTGGTGAAGGCCGGCGGCGAGGCGGTGCAGCAGCGCGGGCAGGCCGGTCGGTTCGGTGAGCAGGTCGTCGCGGCGAAGCGGGAACTCCAAGCTGCGCATCTCGCGCATCGGTGCCCGCCCGCCGGTGTGCAGGGGCCGGTCGTGGATGAGCAGCAGCGTCGCGGGCTGGCCCCAGCCCAGCGCGTCGGCGTCGGCGTCGACGGCCAGGAGGCAACCGGCGAGGGTGCGCACAGCGGGGATGGACAACACGGGGATCTCCCTTGTCAGGGGCAGGAAGGGGAAGGACCCCGCAGCCGGAGGCTGCGGGGTCCATCTGGGTCGGCTGGATCAGCGGTGGTCGCGCCGGTGGAGGCGCGGCGGAGTGGTCGGGACTGGCGGCCGGGGCGAACATGCACGCCGGCTACCTGCTGGTCGCCGCAGTCCAATGGTGTCGGAGCAGGCGGAGGGTCCTGGCCTGTCCGAAGGGGACTGCGGTGGGCGGGTGCCGGTCAGCGGTAGTGGCGGTCGCGGCTGCGCCGCTGCGGCGGTGTGCCGCGGGGGCAGTAGGCGCACACGCCACCGCCGGAGCCTTTGGCCTGGTACATGGCGGTGTCGGCTTCGGCGAGCAGCTGCCGGGGGCTGGCGTGCGGGTCGCGGGTGTGGGTGTAGCCGACCGAGGCGGCGACGGGGATGTCGCCGGTGTCCAGGCGGATCGGGGCGCCAGCGATGACCTGCCAGGCGGCGTCGGCCGCGGTGGCGGTGTCGTCGTCATCGCCGGACACGAGCAGGGCGAACTCGTCGCCGGACAGCCGCGCCGCTATCTGTACCGGGGTGGGCAGGTTGGCCAGGAGCCGGCCGACCTGCTCCAGCAGGACGTTGCCGGTGTCGTGGCCGAGGGTGTCGTTGACGGCCTTGAACCGGTCGAGGTCGAGCAGCACCACCCCGACGGGGGTGCGGTCGGCGAGGGCGGCGCGTAGGCGGGTGAGGAACAGCCGCCGGTTGGGCAGGCCGGTGATCTCGTCGTGGGTGGCCTCGTACCGGGCGGTCTGGAGGGCTTGCTGCTGCCACCAGAGCAGGGCGCCGGCGAGGGACAGGCCGGCGAGGATCCCGCCGGCGGCGATAGCGGTCGTGTGCAGGATGGGAGACACTCGAAAACGCTCCTTGTGTCCGAAGGAGCACCGGGGGCGGGCGTGAGGCGCCAACTTCGACGCCCGCCCTCGGGCTGCCTGACAGCTGAGGTCACTGACCGCCGATGGCGGGGGCGAGTTGGTACGTGGCCGGACGTTCGACGGTCTGCACGGCCTGACCGTCGGCGACGAGCTTGGTCGCGGCGTTGGCGACGGCGCCCGCGCTGGCCTTGGCCGCGCCGGTGCCGACGTTCGCGGCGTCGATGAGCCGGCACAGCTCACCGGTCTTGTAGGCCCGGCCGGGGTGCGCCTCGAGGATGTCCAGGATCGCTCCGCGCAGCGACCCGCCGATGCGGCGCGACCCGCCCGAAGATTCGTTGCGCGGTGGGCGGGCAGCGTCGGGATCGTCCGGCGGCGTCGAGGGGGCGGGGCCGGCTGGCGGGTCACCGGCGGGGGCGCCGTCAGGCTCCGGCCTGGGCTGCGCGTCCGGATCGGTCTGCGGCGGTGCGGGCGCGCTGGGGTTGGCCGGGGTGTCTGCCGCCTGGGCGGCAGGGTGTGCGTCGCTGTCCTGGCTCGGCTCCTGCGCGGCCTCCGGGGTGGCGGCCGGGTCGGGTGCGTTCGCTGCGGGTTGAGGCGTGGCGGTGGCGGCGCGGCCGGCGTCGGTGAGTCGCCATAGCGTGCGGCCGTCGTCGGTGCGGAACCGCTCGGCCTGTCCCGATCCTTCCCAGGCGCGCAGCTTGGGCGTGGTGGTGGAGTAGCCGAGTCCAGCGTGCTCGGCGACCGTCGCGGCGGTGGCCTCGCCGAGTTCGGCCAGCGCCGCCAGCACCTTGAACGCACTGTGCGCGGGGATGGTCTCCGATGGCGTGTCGGTCATGGGCGCGTTTCCTTTCGTCGTGTGGTTCCTGCGGGTTGAGGTCCGCGCACTGATCCACGCTTCGACCGCCGCGCTGATCAAGTGCTCGGACCGAATCTCGGGACGGTGGTCCTCCCGCACCGCCGGTGACCGGCATCGGCCTGTCGGCAGGCATTGGGTGGGCGCGCCGGCTGGGGGTGGCTACGGGCGGGCGCCGCCGGACCCGGTGTGGGAATGCGCCGCCTGGTCCAGTCGGCGGTGAGAGGCCAACGTGGCGGAAGAGGAATAGAGCGGCCTGCTGCAGGCCGGACTGGCGGGTCACCCCATGCCCGGGGCGCCCGGCGCTGGTGCCGTCGACGCACCAGCCGTGGGAGTGGCCGACGCGGTGTGCCCACAGCGTTGGGGTGCGAGGTGCTACCGCGCTCAGCCCCGGTCATGCCGGGAGCGCCGCACGACGGCGGGACAACGCCTGGTGTCCCGCAGGAGAAGGGAAGCTGGGGGCGCCGTGAGCCGATCGTGGCGTTAGAGGGCGACGGCGATGAGCCGCTGGTCGGGTGCGAGGGTGGTGAGGTGGCGCAGGGCCTGCTCGATGTAGGTGGTGCGGTCGGCGAGGGCGTCGCTGGTGGGGGCGAGTTCGCGGCCGTCGGCGGTGAGCATGGCGTCGCCGACCACGGCGGTGGCGGCGCTGTAGTGCTGGTATGCGAGGGGGCCGGCCTGGTACATCTCCAACTCTCCGATGCCGGGTTGGCCGGGTCCAGGGTTGGCGGCGGCGTGCAGGCGCATGGCCTGGACGCGGGGTTGGGCGTGGAAGTCCGCGGCCGCGCTGCCGTGGGGGTAGCGGTCGGGGTTGGCGAGGTGGCGGGCCTCGAAGGCGGGCCATCCGGTGGCGGGTCGGGTGCCGTGGACGGCCTGTTGCCAGATCTGATGGCGGATGCCGGCGCCGACCGCGGCGGCGTGGCGCATACCGACCAGGTCGAGCAGGTCGACCCGACCACCGGCGCAGAGCGCGGGTGCGCCCTTGCGCAGGCCGATGAGATGGTGGCGCTGCCAGCGGCGCAGGCCGGGCGCGGCCCAGAAGCGGGCGGTGAGGGCGCCGGGAACGCCGAAGTGCGTGGCGAGCTTCCCGGTGGCGAGGGCCTCCTGGGGGACGTCGTCGGGCAGGCACACGATCATCGTCTGGATGGTCGGGGCCGGCGTGGCGACCGGCTGTGCGGCGGGCCGTCGGGCAGCGGCGGCAGGCCCCGGCTTGACGAGGGACGGCCTGGGCCGAACAGGGGCTGGCGTGGCTGGCACGCGGCTGCCGTGACGGGTCAGCGGGGTGCCGTTGACGGTCTGGGCCATGGGGTTCCTCCTTGAGTCGGGCGCGCCAGAGCGCGCACAAGTGACCGGCCCACCAGGTGCATGGGTCGGTTCAGGGCAGACAAGGCAGAAGTGGAGCGGATGGTGCGGGTGGTTGGTGCGACCTGGGGGCCGCCGCGCGGGGCGCGTGCCGACCGGCCGTAGCGGGTGGGCGCAGCGAACCGCATTGGTGCGGCGAGGGATCCCTACAGGTGGGACCGAACCGGGTGAAGCGATTTGTGGGGTGTGGTGTTGTCGACGACGGTAGCGGCGGGTTCTGTCAACGCGCATGGTGCCCGTATCGCCGGGAAGTGGCGCTGACCTCGGCTGTCAGACCTCAGGGCGCCCGGAGACGCGAGGTGGGCTTCCGGGGTGTCAGATCCGGCCGGTCTGTCAGGGGGCGCTATCGCCTGTCAGATGCGAGGTCTGCGCTTGCGGGGGCGAGTCAGTGACCTCCGCTGTCAGTACGGTAGAGGGGTTACTGGTCGGGGTTGTCGGCGAAGCGGTGGGGATTGGTCGCGGGGTTGTCGGGTCCGTGGTCGCAGGGCAGCTCGTGCAACCAGCGGCGCGGGCCGGGGTCGGTGCTCAGCGTCCACGCCGGGCCGGCCGGGTGCTCGCTCTGCACGCCGGAGGCCACGGGCATGACGGTGGGCACACCGGCGAGCGCACGCAGCAGGTTGGTCTCCCGGCGGCGGCTGGGCACCCGCAGCAGGACCGGGTAACGAGGTCCGAACTCGGCGAGGCGTTCGTAGCCGCGCAGCTTGCGCAACACCGTGCTCAGGGGTTCGGTGCCGTTGTCATGCTCCAGGAAAAACCCCACGGTCCGGCCGCCGGCGCACCAGATGCCGTGAGCGTCGGGGCGGATGCCGGCGATGGCGTAGGCGGCGGTGGCATGCTGCTCGGACCACCACCGCGCCAGCCCGGCATGCGGGTCGGTGCGCGCGTAGGCGATGAGGTCGACGAACAGCTGGTTGGTACCGAGCAGGTGGCGCAGCTTGCGGCTGCCGACGATGCGTTCGGTGCGCTCGATGCTGCTGCGCGGCGGCCGGGCGTTAGCGCGGTCCGGGTCGGTGTAGGTGGTGGGATGCACGAGCATGCCGAGCGGGCCGAGGGCGTAGAGGTGCTGCCGGTCGCCGGTGGTGACGTCCACGAACCGGCTGACCGCGTCGATCGCATACAGGGTGGCCAGCCGCAGCAGGGCCGAGCGGCGGGAGGTGAATAGGGCCTGCGCGATCTGGTCGGTGGACAGCACATAGTGCTCGGCGAGCCAGGCCAGGAGTTGACGGTCCCGGCTGGTCAGCCGGCGAAGGTTGTCCAGGCGAGCCCGCCGGCTGGCCAGGCCGCCAGAGGCAGGCCGACGACGAGCGGCCGGGCCGCGGTCGAGCGACCAACGGTCGGAGGAAGCAGAGTCGGGGTGAGAAGGCTGGGAGGGCATGAGTAGATGTCCTTCACGGTCGAGGCGGTGGGAGCCGGATGGGTCCGCAGGCGGGGGGAGGCACGCGGAGATCCGTCAGGGGATGAGGAGAGGTCCCCTCTGTGGAGGGGTGTCTGGGAACGTCGTCAGGCTGACGGGTGACTGTCAGCCGCCGTGTGCAGCACCGACAGACCGACCGCGAAACCTGTCAGCGGTAATAGGCGGTCAGCGGTGAAGGGCGGGCGAAGGGCCGACGGAAGGGGCGAAGCAGAGGCATTTCTAAGGGCTGACAGATGCTGCAGTGGCTCCGACAGGTCATGCTGCTTCGGAGGCTTCAGCCAGCGCCCGACGGCCGGAAGTGGCCCTACTAGCGGCTATGAGAGTGTGGCGGAGTGGAGACGCTTTGGGCCCGGCTAGACGACCGGCCGACGGCATCCTGATGGCCACTCTTCCCTTACAGGCAGTGGCAGTCGGCCCGGTTGATCTTCGCCGCGATATCGTTTAGTGATCAGCGCCTACCATGTTCTGATAGGGCTACCCGCCTAACGGTTTGCTCCTGGTGCTGCCGGATTTCTGACTATGTGTTGACTGTGGCAAAAGCTCTGTTACTGTGACCCGTCACAAACAACAGCTCACGCACCCAAAGGGGGGGCGTAGTGGAGTTCAATTGGTTAGTGCCTTTCCTTGCACCTGCTGCCACCGTCGGAGTCGCGTTCCTAACTCACTATTTGACTAAGCGCAGAGAAGCGAGTGGCACTTCGACAGCGGGGATCAGCCAGGACGACTATGAGCGAATCGCCGAGTCCATCGCGGGATTTCGACACGGGCGGCCGTCGCGCACTGAGGTAGCCACGCTTTCAGCCTTCTTCCCCGCGCCGAAAGAGTTGGAGCGGCGGCTTCAGCGCCGGATATCAAACAATCGCTTCTTCTTGGGACTGCTACTGGGTAGCGCCGTTTTCTATATGGTTACAATGCTGCTGTGGAGCAACCTCCAGCAGGGTGGCGACGTCACGAAACTGGCCGCGCCGAGCCCATCGCCATCACGTCCCACAGTTGCCTCGACAGGAAGTGTCGGTCCGGGAGGGGCTCAATGCCCGGAAATAGTTGTTGCCGCAGTCAAGGCGTCAGGAGTGGCGCTCACGCAACCATTGACGCTGGAAGCGCGCTATGCTGACAGCGACACACGTGCATACGTATGCAAACAGGCGTCTGGTCAGGCATTCTACTTCGGCATAAACTTCGCGGGCACCCTTTCTGGCGGCATTGCGCTCCGTGCGGTAGCGAGTGGTGAGGGTTTCGAGGCCGAGTATCGAGGAACAACCTACTATATAGACTCCAACAAGCTGCAGATCCGCTGAACGAAGCCAGGCCCAACTTCCGGAACCTCTTCCGTCAGCGGCACCGGCTCTTGCCTTTGGGGGAAGTAAATTGGTGTCGCCAGCGGGGCTAATTGTGAAGGTTTGCTCGACTTGCGGGTGGGCCACCTCAAGCCGTTTGGGTTTGGTGGTCTGAAATTGTCAGTCCGATACCCCCTGTCACGGCTTGCCTGTGTCCCGTTTCGGCCGGGTCTTGCGGACGTCCTCAGGGTTGGCGGAGTACCGGTCGACGAGCTTGTCGATGGCGCTGACGTCCTGCCCTTGAACAGCTGTTGCAGCCTCGTGCCGGATAGCGGTTGCTTCGCCAGTGACGGGTCGGGGTGGGCGGGTCTTGAGGGTGAAGGCGGGGGTCTGTCGACCATGGACGACGAGCCGTGCGGCGGCGGTGTAGGCGTCGAGGTGGGTCAGGTCGTGCTCGTCGAGTTCGGGCAGGGTGTGCCTGGCGAGGACGCGTGCGTCCTCGGGCGCGCACGAGAAGTAGATTTTGTTTCGCGCGTTGGCGGAGACGGCGGCGAGCAGGTCTTTCGGGAACTGGGCCAGGTCCTGGTGGGAGAGGACCAACGACAGCCTGTACTTGCGGGCTTCGGCGAGCATCGTGTCGAGGCTGTTGGCGAGGGTGAGGAAGTTCTGCGCCTCGTCGATGATCAGGGTGGCGTCGCGGCGCTTGTCGGGGCCGGTTTTCGCGCGGGCGGTGGCGGCCTGCCATACCTGGGCCAGGACGAGGGAGCCGAGCAGTTTGCTGGTGTCCTCGCCGAGTTGGCCCTTGGGGATGCGCACGAGCAGCGCTCCGCCGTCGAGGACCTTGCCCATGTCGAAGCTGGATTTCGGGTAGCGCATGGTGCGTTTGACGAAGTCTCGTAGCAGGAACGCGCGCAGGCGGGCGAGGACGGGGCCGATGACTTGGGAGCGCAGGGCGGGGTTGAGTTCGTCGTACCACTGCCAGAAGCCGGACAGGCCGGCTGGGTCGTCGAGGTCGACGGTCATGGCCGAGCGGAACTGTTTGCTGTTGAGCAGGGGTGGGATGTGTTGCAGGGTGACGTTGGCGTGCCGGAGCAGGGTCAGGCAGGCCACCCGCATGACGTCGTCCATGCGGGGTCCCCACGCTTTGGCGAAGATGTTCCCGAAGATCGATACGAGGTTGTCCACGACGAGGTCGGGGTCGTCGCCGGACAGGGGGTTGAGGGTGGGCGGGTTGGGCTGGTCGGGGTCGAACAGCACCACCCGATCGGCGACGGAGGCGGGTAGCCGGTCCAGGATGTCCAGGACCAGGTCGCCGTGGGGGTCGATGACCACGGTGCCGCGGCCGGCGGTGATGTCGTCGACGGCCATGTTGACCAGCAGTGTGGTTTTCCCGCTGCCCGTGGAGCCGACGACGTGCAGGTGGTAGCGGGCGTCGGGGACCAGCAGGGCGACGCCGTGGCCGCCGACCTGCGCGTCGCCGATCATTTTCGTGCCGCGTCCCCCGGTGGGCACGGCGACCGGGGCGGGCATGGACTTCGCCCGTGCCCGGTCCAGGCCCGGCACGGCCAGGTCGCGGGGCAGGGCGGCGAGGGTGGCCAGTTCGGGGGTGCTGGTGAGGAACCCGGCGCGGAGGCGCCGCTGGGCGAGGACGGCGGCCGGGTTGGGCATGCGGGTGCGGTGAGTGAGGCGGTTGCGGCCGGAGTAGACCGCGAAGGACGACGCGACCGTATCGGCGATGCCGCGCAGCCGGGGCCGCTGGTCGGTGCTCGCGCGCTGGGTGTCCTTGCCGATGGCGTAGCGCACGGCGGTCTCCCACAGCGGGTGGGCGGTCTTGTCGAGGATGGCTCGCACGTCGCGTTCCACCCTGGGGTCGCGCCGGCCTGCGGCGGCGGGTCGGGCGGGGCTGGAGGTGCGGCCGGGCAGGAACAGCTCGACGAGCCAGAGCAGGGGAGCGGCAGGGTTGATGGTGGGGATATCGGTCTTGCCGTCGCGCAGCCTGGCGGCGGCCCGCCGGGCGCGCGACACGCGGCGGGGTGTGGCGGGGCGGGCGAGGACCTGCACGCAGGCGTGCTCGTCGGCGCGTAGCTGGGAGCCGGCGGCCATCAGCGCGCGTAGCGGGTCGTTGTCGTGGTCGGTGGCGAAGGGAAGCCATTCGGCGGCGGTGGGCAGCAGGTGCCCGCCCACCGCCGCCGGCACGTCCACGGGCATCGGCGGAGGGGGTGTGTCGTCGGTGGTGCAGGCGGCGCCCGGCCATGCGGCGCGGACGGCGGCTTCGACGGCGCCGGGTGGGACGGTGCCGGGCACCCACACGGAGATGAGCAGCCGCCGCCCGGTCCAGGTGTACTGCCACACCACGTGGGGGCTGCCGTAGAGCCAGCGGCGGCGCCGGGACGGGGTGAGGGTTCCGGTCAGGTTCGCCCACAGGGCTTGTGCGCTGTGCGGATCCACCTCTGGCGGTGGAGCGATCGTCACCATGCGGGCGCCGTCGGCGTGCCGGCGGTGCCGCCACAGGGCGAGCAGGCTGCGGCCGGACACGTAGGCGACCAGCGCGCCGGCGGCCACGGCGAGCAGCCAGGGCCGCTGCGCGGCCCATCCCGCGCCGTCGATGACGTAACGGGTGGGCACAATCAGGGGTACCACGACAGCGGCGCCCGGCTCCGAAGGGCCGGGCGCTGGTACAGGCAACGTGGGTATGGGCAGGCACGATGAGTTCAACGTTTCTTCCTTTTGTCATCGAGACGTGCTGGCTGAGATGGGATCGACCGGAGGGCGTCCCTGCGTGGCGTCGAACCCGGCCTGCGACCATGCCGGCCTCCTCAGCGAGTTCTCGCTGCGGCCAGGTTGCTCGCCGGTCGCCTGAGGGGCGGCTTCCGCCTCCGGTTGCTGGCATGCTGGCAGCCGTGCATGAGACGGTTCGATTGGCCGGGTCCATCGCCGCCCACGGCATCTGGAGCGTCTCCGACGGTGAGACATTGGTGCCGCTGTTCGGGTATGCACAGGCCGACGGCAGTCGAGGCATGGACCGCTTCGTCCTCGAGGACGGCACCGTTTACGCGCGAGCTGCCGAGGAGCGGTTGCAAGGGAACCAGCACGGGTCCGCGGCGTCTGTGCAGCACGCGAACGCCCCGGCACCGTACTTGCCGTCGTCAACGGTCGGTCATGGCCGCGTAAAGCGACAGGGGCGGGACCAGACCTCCGGGGGTCGGGGAGGGATTCGGTTGTCCCGCCCCTGTCGCCTTTGGACGCTCGCACCCGCATCCGCCGTATCTGCGCCGGCGGCCCGTGTGCCGTTACATTGGGGCGCGTTGGTCCTGGGCCGGCCGGGTCATGTCGCGTAGTGCGTCCTGTGGTGCAGCTCGGTGTAGGTAGTCCCGTCGCATCTGGCGCCGCGTCCGCCGGCAGTGCCGGCAGGCCCATGGCAGCAGCCAGATCCTGCCGCAGCTCCAGCAGGGCCAGCGGGAGGTGGGTGCCATGACCTGCACCGTAGCTCTGTAATGTGAAGGCCACGATAAGTCACCCTGGTGGCGGCGGCAGGGGCGTTGGATCTGCTGGCCCTAATTTTTCCTGTCGTCGTCGTACCGGGTGCCCTGGGATTCCAGCCGGCCCGCACCTCGGCCTCGTGCGCGTTGGCCACAAGCATGTCGGCGCCGGCCGCCTTCAGCAGCTCCGCTGTCGGGCCGCTGATGTTGTGCGGGTCGGCCATCGCCACGCCGGCCTGTATGCCGAGCAGCCGCGGGTGGTGGTCACCGCGCGAACCGCGGCGACGGCCTGGTCCCGGGGCGCATCCCGGTGGTGCCGTGCCCGTACCGGCCGGCGACCCCGGTCAGCTCGGCCATCATGATCCGCTGCCGTTGCCGCAGCCCAGGCACATGCACCATCCGACGACCGTACCCAGGGACGCGCACCATCCGCTCCTGATGCCCTCGGTAGACCATCGTCTGGACGGCGGCGATGAGGCCGAAGTACAGGACGACCGGGATCGCCACGAACACCGCGTGAAGCGGTTGGTGCTTGTCGCCGAACCGGGTGGTGTACGCCTCGCCGTCAGCGGGATCAGCGGGTTGAGCACGACGGCCGAGATCCGGATGAACGTGAAGAGCTGGGCGTCATAAATCGTTCTCCTCGTCGTCGAGGGCGGCCAGGTCAGCCGGTCGGGTCGTGCACAGCAGGTGCTCGGTGTCGGAGGCGATGGCCTCGAAGCTGGTCCGATTGGTGCCGGAGATCAGCAGGCCGGTGCCGACGCGGGCCGCGAGCAGCAGCCGCCGTTCCCCGGCGGTGAGACCGAACGCCTCACCGATGGCGTCGATGGCCTGCGGGGCCTGCTTGAGCAGCACCTGGGTCGCGGCGTTGGCGACGACGGCGTGGCCGAGGTCGGTGCCGAGGACGTCGGCGACGTCCTGGGTGATGACGGTCAGGCCGGCGTGGCGCTTGCGGGCGGCTTTGGACATGCGGAACAGGAACCGGGCGCCTTCGCCGTCGCGCATGAGCAGCCATGCCTCGTCCACCACCACGAGGCGGCGGGCGGGCAGCCGGCTGGGGGCGTCGACCTGCCGCCAGATCGCGTCAAGGGCGATCAGGGTGCCGACGCCGCGCAGCTCGTCGGGAAGGTGCCGCAGCGACCACACCACGAGGTGCCCGTCGGGGCGGATGGTGCTCGGCCCGTCGAACAGGTCCGAGAACGACCCGTGCACCCACGGGGCGAGGCGGGCGGCGAGCTGCCGAGCGGCGGGGTCGGTGTCGGCGTGCAGCCGGTCGGCGAGGTCGCGCAGGAGCGGGGCGGGCCGGTGGTGGGTGGCGGGGTCGGCGGTGATGCCCGCCGCCCGGTAGACGGCCAGGATGGCCCGGTCCAGGGCGGCCCGCTCCGCCGGGGGCGGCTGCTGGCCGAGCAGCACCGCGATGAGGGTGTGCAGGAACAGCCCTCGGCGGGTGAGCACGTCGGGGCGGGTGTCCCCGGCGGGCAGGTCGAAGGGGTTGACCTTCACCCCGGCCACGCCGAGGCGGACCACGGTTCCGCCGACGGCGTCGGCGAGGCGCGGGTATTCGTCTTCGGGGTCGATGACGGCGACCTGCACCCGCTGGTAGAGGTTGCGCAGGATCTCCAGCTTCACGAAGTACGACTTCCCGGCCCCGGAGCGGGCCAGGACCACGCAGTTGTGGTTCTCCTGCGCCCAGCGGTCCCACCAGACGATGCCGCCGGAGTCGGGGTTGACGCCGTACAGCACACCGCCTTCGGCGGGCGGGTCGCCGGGCAGCGGCGCGGGCAGGTCCGCCGACGCGAGCGGAAACGCGGCAGCCAACGCCTGGGTGTCCATGGTGCGGCGCATCTGCAGCAGGTCCGTGGCCAGGGGCAGGGTGGTGGTCCAGCCGGCGAGGTGCCGCCAGGTGGCCGGCTGCACCTCGATCAGCGTCGACGCGGCGGCGGCTTTCACCTGCGCGCACGCGTCGCGGAGTTCGTCTTCGGTGCGGGCGTGCACTGTCAGGTACAGGCCGACGCGGAACAGCTTCGCCACGCCGCGGGCGAGTCGGTGGGCGAGATCGGCGGCGTCGTCCGCGGCGGCGTCCACGTAGGGGTCGGACAGCTTGCCGGCCTCGGCGTCAGCGCGGCGCGAGGACTCGAAGCGGGCGCGCTGGTGGCGCAACCGGGACGCGGCGACCGGGGCGGGCAGCGGGTCGATGTGTAACGCCAGGTCCAGGCGGCCCGGCCAGGACAGCAGCGGCTCCAGCCAGGCCGGGCCGACCTCGGCGGGGTAGCCGGTGACGACGAGGGTCGCGGCGTAGCCGTCGCCGACGCGCAGCATCCGCGGGGTCACCTCGACCGAGGCGGGAGCGACGGTGGCCGCCAGCGTTGAGGGCTGGCGGTCACCGTTGGTTGCCGTGCGGGAACGGGTGCGGGCTTTCATCGGGGGCGCTTCTTTCTGTCGGTGTGGATGTCCGGCCCGGTGATGACGGTGTCGGGCGTGGCGAGACCGCCGGGTCGGGGCGGGCGGTAGGGGTCGGCGGCGGCGGCGATCGCCGCCGTCACCGCCGCCCCGTCCAGGGCCCGGGTGCTCACGCCGAGGCCGGCCAGGGCGCGGACGGTGTGCTCGGCGCGGCGGCGCGCGGCGTGCTCGCCCCGCTCCCCGGCGCTGGTGCGGGTGACGATGAGGACCTGCCGGCGCAGCGGATCCCTGCCGGTGGCGAGGTCGTCGAGGAAACGGGCGTGGTCCGCTGCCGCGTCGGCCAGCGCCGGGTGCGCCACGGCGTCCGCCGCGGTGGCGAGGGTGCGGGCGGCCGAGTGCAGGTCCACCGGCTGCGCCGACACGACGATCTGCGTCGCCGTGGACAGGCTGTTGAGCCAGCGGCCGAAGGTGTCGACCAGGGCGGCCTGCTCGTCGGGAGTGCGCAGGGCCAGGTTGACGTTGGTGGCGGCGACCATCGCCGCCCGCGTCCCGCCCAAGCGGATCTCCCCGCCGTCGTCGATGGCGTCGGCGGGCAGCTTCAGCGGCGCCGGCAGCATCACCGGCGTCTTCGGTGCCTGGACCCAGTCGGGGGTCTTCGACGTCGTGTCGGTGGTCGACAGCGCCCGAGGCGCCCGCCAGTGGCGGACGGCGGCGAGCAGCCACACGTCCAGGGACAGCCCGTCACGGCGGCCGACCGCGACACCGAAGACCAGCCCGCCGACGACAACGGCGGCGCCGACGAGCACCGGCACCGGCACGACCGTGTGCAGGCTCTGCCAGGCGCCGTAGAAGACGACGGCGGCGACGGCGAGGATCGCCAGCTGCCGGAAGGTCAGCCCGTAGGCCACCTTGTCGGGGGCGTCGACGTCGGCGGGCATCCGCGTCCGACCGGTGTGCTCGTTCATCGGCCCACCGCCCGAAGGCCCCGGCCGAGGCCAGGAACCGCGCGGGTGACCTGCTGCACCAGGATCACCCGCACCGCGGCGCCGACGATGTTCGCACCACCGCCGCCGCTAGGCGCGGAGACGAAGCGGCGCATCAGGGCAGGCACCCGCAGGGTGGTCCACAGCATGACCATCACCACGAACAGGTTGATCACCCCGCCCGGGTCGACCGGCAGGCCGAGCACGGGCAGCAGGTTGTCCGGGTCGGTGAGCATCCACTGCCCGGCGTACAGGGTGAAACCCTGCACCACCGGCACCGCCAGGACGCCGGCGTAAGAGCGCCACCACAGGCGGGCGACCGGGTCGGTCTGCGGCAGCGCGTGACACGCCAGCGCCAGAGGGGCGAAGGCGGTCAGGACGAGCACGACGGCGAAGCGGACGATCACGCTGAACGCGGTGCCGGCCAGCAGCACGGCGATGATCGCCACGCAGATCACGAACAGCAGCACCGCGGTCTTGTCCTGCCCAGCGGCGATGTGCGTCTTGATCGCCCGCAGCGCGCCGTCGCTGTCACCCTCGCCGGTGGTGAGGGCGGCGGTGAGGGCGTTGGCGAGGTCGATGAGCATGCCGCACCACAGCTGGGAGAAGTGCGCGGCGACGAACCCCACGATCAGGCGCGGGAGGAGGTCTTTGATCGTGTAGCGGGATCGTTCGTCGCCGCCGGCGGTCATGGTGAGCACCCCGGCGGCGACGAAGGCCAGGACGAAGACGGTGTCCACGACGAGCACCGAACGGCCGGTCAGGGCCTGCACCTGCGGCAGGGCGGTGACGTTCGGGGTGATCAGCAGCGCGCTGCTGATCACCCCGATCAGCGCGTCCAGGGTCGCGAGGATCGCCGCCGCCAGCCAGTCCAGGATCTGGTCGAGCAGCCACCCCATGGTCAGCCCCCAACGATGCCCTGAACGACCTGCAACAGGACAGGTGCGAGGATGGCCAGGCCGTAGCCGACCAGGGCGTTCTTCAGCGCGCCCTTGGCCTTGTCGACCTGCGCGGGGTCACCCCCGGCGGTCGCCCAGTAGACGCCGGCCAGGACGAGGAACAGGGTGGCCAGCGCGGCGAGGATGCCGACCAGCCACACCCGCAGGTTGTTGATCACCACTGGCAGCGAGTTCGCCGCCAGCACGGCAATGCCGGAATCGGCGTGAGCGGCGGTCGGCACCGACAGCAACAGCAGCACCGCGCCGGTGACCGCGGCGACGCGGCCGACCGGGCGGGCGGTACGGGAGCGGGTCAGGGCACGAAGACGTGCCGGAGTGCGGGACATCGGCGGTTTCACCTCCGGCCCCACCCCATGCCAGGGGTGGGGCGTCGAAACGGCGGTCAGGGGCCGCCGCCGGGCGCGAGAGGCAAGGACGTCATCGAGCCGCGACAGGTCCTCGGGAGGAGCACGTCCTCCCTGTCGGGTGTGGCGGGTATCGGTGAGGTGTCAGCGCACCAAGACGGCGCGGCACCCGAGGCGCCCGGCTCGCGCAGCCCCAACCTCGGGGCCCGGCGGCGGGCGGAACCCCCGAGCGCCTCGTGCGGCGCCGCGGGAAAAGTTCCGCACCCTCAAACCGGCGCTTGTCAGCTCTGCCGGACACCCCTGGATCTGACACGGGTCTGGCAGCGCCGCCGCACATTTCAAAAGAACAGCTCAGGCGCCACCGCAGCACGGACTAGTTGCGCTGCTGGCAGCGCGGGCGCCGGGTGTCAGGTCTGACGAACCGGCGGTGGCGTCCCATGCCAGACCTCGGCAAGGTCTCTAATCTCTGACAACCCTTGTTACATCCGGGCCACGGGGGAGTGCGCCCGACGGCTGGGTAGGCATGTGTCGGATCGCACCGGGTCCCACGCCGCATCCGCGATCTGGCTCGGCCGTACCGCCTCCCACAGCTGAACCCGGCCGCGGCCCAACGCGGTGCTGCCTCGGCAGCGTCGCAAGCTTCGCGGCAGCGGGATGAGATGACTGTCGGCGTACGGCTCATCCTGCCCAGCGGGGTACGGCCGAACGTGCACAGGTCTGAAGCGACGCTTAACGATTGACTAAGGCGGTCCGGCACCTGTGCGATCGAGCCGGCCATCGCCTTTTGCGGCGAACACTGTCCGAGCCAGGCCGAGACCGTGATTACTGGATGCAACTTACCCTGCACTGAAGTGGCTGCGGATCGCGGCATGTGCGTGCGCCCGATTGCTGTTGCCGGTAGCGGTGGGCCACGAGGCCTTGGATGCATGGGCGTGGCTGATCATTGAGCGGTGATGAACCCTGCCGCGCTGGCGGCCGTCCCCGGTGCGTTCTCATTGGCCGTTCCGCCGCTGTTCGCCGCGCTGGCTCCGGCGCGAAACATCCTCATCGCCGGAGCGGGCGGGGGTTTCGACGTGTACGCCGGCCTACCCTTGGCGTTCGCCCTCTGGCGCGGCGGTGCACAGGTGCACCTGGCCAGCCTCTCCTTCTCCGAGCTCGAACTGATCGACCGGGACGCGTGGGTGGCGGAGCACGTCGCGGCGGTGCAGCCGGACACCACCAGCCCGGACTGGTACTTCCCCGAACGCACCCTCGCCCGGTGGCTGGCAACTCAGGGGCTGCCGTCGACCGTGTACGCCTTTCCGCCGCTGGGTGTCCAGCCGCTACGGGCGGCGTACCGGCACCTGGTCGACCAACTGGACATCGATGCGGTGGTGCTGGTCGATGGCGGCACCGATGTCCTGCTGCGCGGCGACGAGAGTGATCTCGGCACCCCGGTGGAGGACATCACCAGCCTGGCGGCCGTGGCCGCGCTGGACGTGCCGGTCAAGCTGGTGACCAGTCTGGGCTTCGGCATCGACGCCTACGACGGCGTCAACCACGTCCAGGTGCTGGAGAACCTCGCCGCACTCGACCGCCACGG